>JASFMR010000010.1:0-55483 GCA_050117475.1 Balneolaceae bacterium
CCAAGACTTGCGAACGAATATCCCGCTTACCTTGCCCCGAAGTGAGCCCAATTACAATATGCAGAATTCGCTGGCAAAACTTAGGCCGGAATTTGGACTATTCGAAAGCAGCCGTAAAGCTTTTTCGTACCAAAAAAAGTTGGCGCAGACAAATAAGGTACCTTCGGTGTCAGCATTCGGCACCGCGGCATATGGTCGCCCGGGATTTAATGTTTTTGAGAACGACCTCCATCCCTATTATATCGTTGGATTCCGAGTCAAGTGGAATCTGTGGGGAGCACGTAACGCAAATACCAAGCAACGGATGCTTGGTTTGCAGCAGAAGAGTGTAACGGAAGAAGAACATGCATTTGAAAGGCAGCTGCAAGCAAGCCTCAGCAAAATACGTGAACAGATACAGTCTTTGCAGGAGCAGGTGAAACGCGATGAAAGGATTATACAGCTGCGAGAAAAAGTAGTATCTGTAGCAGCCAGCCAGATGAAAAACGGCACGTCAACAGCCACCGAATATATCACTGAACTAAATAAGGAAACGCAGGCAAGGATGGCCATGATGATTCATAAAACAAAGCTTGCACAAGCGAAGATAGATTATCAAACCACATTAGGTATATCAAAATAACCGATAACGGAACCAAGTTATGAAAAAACGAACGAAAAATTCGATTGCTTTACCTCTTTTACTGATCACTTTAATTGTCGGTTGCTCCGGAAATGAAAAATCGGATGCTTACGGACAATTTGAAGCTACAGAGACAACCGTTTCTTCAAAAGCCTCCGGGGAACTTCTCTCATTCAATGTTGATGAGGGGGATGAGCCGGAAGCCAATCAACAAGTTGGAATCGTGGATACTACCCAGTTGGAACTCAAACGGCAAGAACTTCAGGCACAGCGGGTAGCTACTCAATCGAAAATTGATAATATTAATGCCGAAGTTGATGTCCAGAAAGAACAACTTCGGACAGCCTTAACCGATCTGAAGAGAATACAGTCTTTGGTACAAGACAGTGCTGCAACTCAGCAACAGCTGGACGATATTCAGGGAAACGTGCGTACGCTTCAAAAACGAATTGATGCTCTGCAAACGCAGAAGCAGTCGGTACGGGCCGAGGTTAAGGCGACACAGTCTCGTATAAATCAGGTTAAGCAGCAGCTCAAGGACAGCCGGGTAATCAATCCCATTTATGGCACGGTACTGACTACTTATGTGGAGCCCCATGAGGTGGTTGGGCAGGGACAGCCCCTTTACCAGATTGCAAACCTGGATACACTTGAACTTCGTATCTATGTGAGTGGGGCCCAGTTGCCTTCTATTAAACTGGGGCAGGAGGTTCAGGTTTTGATTGATAAAAATGCCGAGGCAAATCAGCAACTCAATGGGCGTATAAGCTGGATAGCATCAGAAGCAGAGTTCACGCCTAAAATGATACAGACAAAAGAAGAACGAGTTACACAAGTGTATGCCCTTAAGGTAAGGGTTCCAAACTCGGATGGGGTCCTTAAAATTGGGATGCCGGGAGAAGTGAATTTCTAATTTCATGCATCCAGTCACGCTGTCCGTAGCTGGTGGGTCTAATGTGTGCCCTAACAAAAAAGATTCTGAAACAAGTTTAGGATGACATATTAAATAAAAAAGTAATTTTGCCCCTATATGAAGTGGATTAAGGGAATACCTTGAATAGTTATAAATAGAATTATGAAACCAATAAAAATTCATAACCTGATAAAAACTTACGGCAACGTGGAAGCCGTCAAGAACATTTCTCTTGAAGTTGACGAAGGGGAATTGTTTGGACTCATCGGTCCCGATGGCGCGGGCAAAACGACCATTTTCCGCATCCTTACAACACTGCTCAAGCCGGATTCCGGTGATGCCTTGGTTCTGGGGATGGATGTCGTCGATGACTACAAAAAGATACGCCCCAAAGTAGGGTATATGCCCGGACGTTTTTCACTGTACCAGGATTTATCCGTGGAAGAAAATCTAACCTTTTTTGCCTCGGTATTCGGGACTACCATTGAAGAGAATTATGAGTTAGTGAAACCTATTTACAGTCAGCTCGAGCCTTTTAAAGATCGAATGGCGGGGGCTTTATCCGGGGGCATGAAGCAGAAATTAGCACTCAGTTGTGCACTGATTCACAAGCCGGAGGTACTATTTTTAGATGAGCCTACAACTGGTGTGGATGCGGTATCCAGGAAAGAATTCTGGCAGATGCTGCACCGGCTTAAGGATGAGGGCATTAGCATTCTTGTCTCAACCCCTTATATGGATGAAGCCGAGCAGTGCGATCGCATTGCGCTCATACAAGAGGGAAAGATACTTTCCATCGAAACACCAGATGCCATCACGCAACAGTTTCGAAAGCAGCTTTGGTCGATTAAGGCGAACAATAAATATAAGCTTATCCAGATATTACGCGGTTTTGAATATGCGGATTCGGTCCAGCCCTTCGGTGAATTCGTGCACTATACCGACCAGCGGTCCGATTTTGATCTCCACGAACTTGAGCAATACCTGACGGCCCACGAATTGAAGAATATTGAAATACAAGAAGAGCAGCCGGATATAGAAGATACATTTATGCGGCTGATGGAAGAGGAGGCAAATCATGGCTGAATTGATGATTAAAGCAGAAAAATTAACCAGAATGTTCGGCAGCTTTACGGCCGTAGATCATATCACCTTTGAGGTGGGAAAAGGGGAAATATTCGGCTTTCTCGGAGCCAACGGGGCGGGCAAGACAACGGCCATGCGCATGTTGACCGGGTTGCTTATTCCTACGGACGGTGAGGCGACTGTTGCCGGTCAGGATGTGTATGATAATCCGGAGCAGATCAAAAAGCAGATTGGTTACATGAGTCAGAAGTTTTCGCTATATGAAGATTTGACGGTACGTGAGAATATTAGGCTGTATGGCGGCATTTACGGATTATCTGATAGTGAAATTAAGCAAAAGTCGGATGATCTTATTGCCATGCTGGATATGCAAGAACTGCAAAATAAGAGGATAGGATCGCTGCCGCTGGGATGGAAGCAGAAGCTGGCCTTTTCGGTAGCACTGATTCATGATCCAAAGATCGTCTTTTTGGACGAGCCGACCGGGGGTGTTGATCCAATTACACGCCGCCAGTTTTGGGAACAAATTTACAAAGTGGCAAATGAGGGAACAACTGTTTTTGTCACGACCCATTATATGGATGAAGCCGAGTATTGCGACCGGGTTTCGATTATGGTAGATGGCCGGATCGAAGCATTGGATACACCAGCCGAATTGAAACAAAAATTCGGTGCCGAAGATATTGAGGAAGTTTTTATAACCTTGGCACGAGGAGCAAAAAGAAGCGATTAAACTCAAGCTATCAGTTTGAAACGTTCTGCAGTCAGGAAGGATACGGCTGAGTGTTGAAGTCTGACAGCTAAAAACAAAAAATTATGGAAGCTTTTAAAGGATTTATTATAAAAGAATTTAAGCAGATTTACCGGGATAAGCGGACGCTACTTGTATTATTTGGGATGCCTATCATCCAGATGCTGCTATTCGGCTTTGCCATTCGCAATGAGGTGGAAAATGCTAAAATCATGGTGTTGGATGCTTCGCATGACCGGGTTACACGTCATCTTATCAATAAAATTGATGCTTCAAACTATTTTACGGTGCAAGGAGAAGTGCAAAGTTATGATGATATAGAACGACTTTTTCAGAAAGGAGATATTGATGAAGTATTGGTCTTTGAAGCCGACTTTTCCAGGAAGCTGCGCCGTGGTGAAAATCCCAAAGTGAATGTTATTACAGATGCCTCAAATCCCAACCTGGCACAGCTGATCCAGGAATATTCCTCGTCGATTATTGTGGATTTTCAGCACCGAATGGCTACGAATCAGCATCCTTCCAAAGCAGGCGGCATCCTGGCAAATGTAAATATGTTGTTCAACCCGCAACTGGAAAGTGTAAACCTGTTTGTACCCGGTCTCATAGCTGTCATTTTGATGCTTATTTCTGCTTTGATGACTTCAATTTCTATTACCCGGGAAAAAGAGATGGGTAATATGGAGATTTTGCTTGTTTCACCACTGCGGCCGGGACAGATTATCATTGGAAAGGTATTGCCGTATATGGCCCTGGCTTTTGTGAACGTGCTTACGGTACTTGCATTGGCACGCTGGATATTCCAGGTTCCTTTTCGAGGTTCATACCTTGTTTTTTTATTGGAATCATTGCTTTTCATTTTTACGGCCCTTGCTCTTGGGGTGTTTATTTCAACGCGGGCCAATGACCAGCAGACAGCAATGATGGCTTCTTTGGCCGGGTTGTTACTGCCGACGGTTTTGTTGTCCGGGTTTATATTTCCGATTTCGAGTATGCCGGTACCGCTGCAAATTTTAAGTAACATTATACCCGCTCGGTGGTTCCTGGTAATCGTGCGCAGCATCATGCTTAAAGGTTCGGGCTTTCTATTGATTTGGAAAGAGACGCTTATCCTGGCAGCTATGACTCTTGGATTTATCGTCCTGAGCGTAAAGAGTTTTAAAGTGAGGTTAGAATAACTGTCAGTTTTCAGCTACCGATGTTAAGCTAAAGTAGGGATTGCTGACCGTTAAAAGCTGAATGCCAAAATAAATTACGTATTGAATTGATCAATGACTAAACAAGTAATCAAATGAGAACTATTAAATTCTTACTCCAAAAAGAGTTTTTACAGATTTTCCGTAACAAAGGGATGCTGCCCATCATTTTCCTGATGCCGGTGATTCAGCTTGTTGTCCTTTCCTTTGCAGCCACATACGAACTCCGGGAAGTTAATTTTCATCTTGTAGATTTTGATCAAACATCTGCTTCCCGTCGGCTGGTTCAAAAATTCCAGGCTTCGGGATACTTTAACTTGCAGAGTCATTCAAATGATATGGATGAGGGCCTGAAGAGGATGCGCGAGAATGAGGTTCGGTTGGTCATGGTAATTCCTCATCATTTTGAGCGTGATTTGTTCTCAGGAAAGCCGACTTCGGTGCAATTGAACATTGATGCTGTAGATGGGGCAACAGCGGGACTTATCCAGGGATACGGACGTTCCATTATCCAGGATTTTAGCAATGATGTTGAGCCTCAGATTAAGAATGTCAAACTATCCACCCGGGGGAGCGGGATCAATATTATTCCTGCCAGCTGGTATAATCCAAATTTGGATTATATCAATTATATGGTGCCCGGCATTCTGGTGGTGCTTGTTTCTATGATAGGGATGTTTCTTTCGGGCATGAATATTGTTCGAGAACGTGAAATTGGAACGATTGAACAGTTAAATGTGACTCCCATAAAGCGCTACCATTTTATCATTGGAAAATTGCTGCCGTTTTGGATTATCGGCTTATTTGAATTGGCACTCGGGTTGACGATTGCGCGTTTCGGATTTGGAATACCATTCGTGGGGAGTGTGTGGTTATTATTCGCTATTGGGGGTATTTACTTGCTCGTGGTTGAAGGTATCGGTTTGTTTATTTCTACCATTACCCATACCCAGCAACAGGCCATGTTTATCGCCTGGTTCCTGATGGTAGTATTTATCCTTATGGGTGGACTTTTCACGCCTATCGAAAGCATGCCGGTGTGGGCACAGCATCTTACCATTGTAAATCCTATTTCCTACTTTATTAAAATTATGAGGATGGTATTGCTTAAAGGGGCAGGATGGTTGGATGTGCAAAACCTGGTAGGTGGACTGCTTGTTATGACTATTATTATATTGCCGGCGGCCATATTCCGCTATCGAAAATCAACCTCCTGATGTTCTAACCATGTTTTTGATCAATACCAGGGATGACGGACGATATTTCTCTGACAAAGACAAGCTTGCTTGGATGGATAAGGATTTGAATACATTTGCTGTGAATCAGACTGAGATCCTTGATGCCTGCCGAAATCAGAAAATCTTAGTGCTTATTCATGGGTTTAACAACCCGATGGGTGATATTTTGCGGGAATATACGTTGATAAAAAAGCAAATTAGTAAGTATGCTGAAAGCGAGTATGATGTCGTTATTGGCTTTATATGGCCCGGTGGAATAAGCGAGTTTGATTACTTCCGAGCTAAAATCAATACATCGGCTGCTGGGAAAAGACTGCGGGCTTGGTTGAAGAAACTCAATATGGTTTGTAAGGCAGTAGATATGTTAGGGCATAGCATGGCAGCACAAGTAGGTCGGATGGCCTTCAAGAATGAGGATAATATAAAGGTTAGAAATATTTATTCGATGGGCGCCGCGATCAATAATAACTCGGTGTTCGATAGCAATGAATTCAATAATATTATTCAATCCTGTGATCGTATATTTATTTTCTACACTGAAAATGATCGGATTTTAAAATACGCTTATCGCCTCATCGAGTGGCACAGTCCCATTGGATATGCCGGACCCAATATGGGATTATTGAATGATAAAGCCCCGGAGAAGATAAGACTTGTTGATTGCAGCGACTTCATTGCCGATCATACGGGCTATAAAAGGAGTGAAAAAGTATTTCGATTTATCGGAAGCATGCTTGATGGTTCTAATCTCGGGGAAGTCTCAATATCTGAACTAGATCTTAAGTTCAAGGGTTAAACGGTATTTTTGATTTTGAAGTGGATAAACATGTTTGTACTCTTGAGTTTTGATAAGAAAACGAATAGCGGCAAGCATGAAGTTGGAAGAAATTCGAAAGAAATTGGATAGCACCGATCGCAAGATCATTGAAGCCCTGGCGGAACGTCAACGATTGGTGCGGGAAGTTTCTTCGTACAAAATTGATGAAAACAGGAACATTCGCGACAACGAAAGAGAAGAGCAGTTACTTAGTAAAATTGCTGAATTGGCGCGTGAGGCAGGCCTCGATCGCTATTTTGCTGAACAACTTTTTAAGGATATCATTCATCATTCGGTTCGTTTTCAGCAGCATAGCCTGGTCGATCACCAAAATGCCAAGAAGAATCCGGATGTGGTTCAGGTCGCTTACCAGGGTACGGACGGAGCTTTTAGCCATCAGGCAGCCTATCGTCACTTTGAAGAGCGCTATTCTGATGTAAGATGTTTTGGTTATGATACTTTTCGTCAGGCTGCTAAAGCAGTTGAAAATGCCGAAGTCGACTACGCCATACTTCCTATCGAAAATACTACGGCGGGATCAATAAATGAGACATATGACATTCTTGGTGATAGGAAGTTGCAGATTGTCGGGGAAGAGGCCATCAGGGTGATACATTGTCTGTTGGCCTTGGAACGGGTTTCTATCGATCGGATTCGGCGCATTATGTCGCATCCGCAGGCCATTGCCCAGTGCAGTAACTTTTTGGCAACCCTGCACCATTGTAAAGTGGAATCTTATATCGATACGGCAATGTCGGCAAAGAAGGTTTTGGAGGACGGGGATTTGTCCCAGGCGGCTATCGCTGGAAGCTATGCCGCCGAGATTTATGGCCTTGAAATACTGGAACGAGACCTGGCCAACCAGCAGGAGAATTTCACCCGCTTTGTGATTGTGGGTCGGAACCCGGTAGAAGTAGATCAGCAAATACCTTGTAAAACATCATTACTAATGGTGACAAGCCATGAGGAGGGTTCATTGATAAGCTGCCTGAAAGTGCTGGAAGAACACGGTATAAATATGGCCAAACTGGAATCCCGCCCGCGTCCCAATGAACCATGGAAATACCAGTTTTACCTGGATATCCAGGGCAATTTAAATGATCCCAACACACGGCTTGCTCTTGAGGAATTGGAACAAAAAGCCAGTTCGCTGAAAGTGCTGGGTTGTTACCCTGCACAAGTAGGAAACGGGGATTGATTTTTATAATTAGTCAGGTTCCTGAAGCTGTTTCAGGATTCGTCTTTTAAGTTGTAATTAATCTATTAAATTTACTTTACTTCTGTTTCCCCATCTCCCCATTCAATGGTTAACTCTTTATCCTCATTAAAATCATTGAGTGATTTCACCCACTGATCGCTTTGCCAAATCCGCGAATACCCCAACTCCAGCGGGATGTTCGGATTCCTGAGCTCCAGCCGATGAGTGAGTTCGTTCAGCTTTTCGTGGCTCTGAATAAATTGTATTTCCTGGCGATGATTGAGTCGTTCAATTAAATTTTTTAGGCGTTCATGGTTGTTTGCTACCTTTTGCTTTACAGCCTTGAGTGCGTGCGATTCAACTAACTGCCGGACCCTTTCTTTTTGTTGTCGAAGTCGGTCTTCCATCAGATCATGGAGGCGCGTTACGAGGTCATCGGCGAACATGCGGACTTCATTGACATCGGGGGTGGCTAAAATTGCGGCTTGTGTCGGAGTGGCGGCTCGCACATCCCCTACAAAGTCCGAGATGCTGAAATCCACTTCGTGTCCCACAGCACTAATAGTTGGTACTTTACAATGGTAAAGCGCTCTTGCAACGGCCTCCTCATTGAAGGGCCATAAATCTTCCAGCGAGCCCCCGCCTCGACCAACAATCAAAAGATCGACATGCCTTTCTGATGAAAACCAGTTGATAGCTTTTACCAGCTCCGGGGCTGCATTGACACCCTGTACACTGGCATGATGCAGATGCACCGTGGCCAGGGGCCATCGCCGTTCGAGCGTATCCCGGATATCGTGAAAGGCTGCACCTGTTGCAGAAGTGATAACTCCGATATCAAAGGGAAATTTGGGAAGCGGCTGCTTGTGTATATCGTCGAACAGTCCCTCCTCTTTGAGCCGATTCTTTAGTTTCTCAAATGCTTTTTGCAAAGCTCCTTTTCCGGCTTGTTCAAGGGAACGGACGATCAGTTGGTATTTCCCGTGCGGCGGATACACCTGGATATCACCTCCGGCCATAATATGTTGACCGTCTACCAGTTCGGTTCTCAGTCTGCGGGAAGTGCTGCCCCAGATCACGCAGGAAAGCTGTGCACCCTCGTCTTTAAGGGTGAAATAAGTATGTCCACTCCGGCTCGTGGAAGCATTGCTTACTTCTCCCTCCACTTTTATATCAAGAAAATTGCCTTCGAGCAGGTCTTTTATCTCCTTGGTTAGTTCAGAAACCGAAAGCGTAGATGGCGTAAATAAATCAGGTTGTGACATAGAATAAGCTTTCAGCCGTCAGTTATCAGCAGTTCAGCGTAATCTTTCTGAAAGCTGATTGTTGTTAACTGACAGCTATTAGTCAATTATTGAATTCTGCATAAAACACGTATATTTGCAATCAAAAATAACGGAAAGTTTTTATGAGTTACACTCCCAATTTATTGCTCAAAAATGTTAAACCGGTCGGCGGTGATTTTGACGGCTCCGAACAACTGGATGTACGTATCGCCGATGGTAAAATTACAGAAATAGGTGCAGGTTTAACCTCTCGAGACGGCGAAGAATCGCATAATGGCAAAGGGGCTTATTTATCGGGGGGATGGATGGATATGCATGTCCATTTGCGTGAACCAGGTTATGAGCACAAGGAAACCATCGAAACCGGTTGCAGTGCGGCTGCATTTGGGGGATTTACCGAGGTCGCCTGTATGCCGAATACGAATCCACCCATTCATACACGCGATGTGGTAGAGTTTATCAAAAAGAAGGCTGAGAAACTTCCGGTTGAAGTCCATCCGATTGGTTGTGTATCCAAAGAGCGAGAAGGTAAGTCTATCGCTGAAATAGCTGATATGAAAGATGGTGGAGCTGTAGCTTTTAGTGACGACGGTGATCCGGTTTACAATTCTCAGCTGATGCGTGTGGCCTTGGAGTATTCGTCCATGTGGAATCTGCCTATTATTAATCATGAAGAGGACCTAAAGCTTTCACGACCGGGTTATATGAACGAGGGTAAAATATCTGCACGTCTTGGGCTGGAGGGAACCCCGGGAATTGCGGAAGAAGTAATGATTGCCCGCGATATCCTGCTGGCTGAATATACAGGCGGTCATATTCACGTTGCACACATAAGCACGGCTAAGGCGGTTGATTTAGTCCGCCGTGCGAAGGCGGATGGGATCAATGTAACCACGGAAGTTTGTCCACACCACTTTGATCTGACAGATGAGGAAATAGAAAAACGGAATTTTGATACTAATGTCAAGATGCATCCTCCACTGCGCAACCGGGAAGATGTAGATGCTATGATCGAGGGATTAGCTGATGGAACTATTGATGCTATTTGTACAGATCATGCCCCGCACGCTATCGAAGAGAAAGAGGTAGAATTTATCTATGCTCCGAACGGAATTATTGGATTGGAGACGGCTTGGGGAGTGAGTGTACGCCGGCTGTTAAAATCTGATGCACTGGATCTGGAAACGCTTTTGGAAAAATTTGTAGAAAATCCCAGGAAGATATTGAATCTTGAGATTCCCCAAATAAAAGAGGGGGTAAAGGCCAACCTCACCCTTTTTAATACTGATGAAGAGTGGTTCTTTGATGAAACACTTGTCAAATCGAAATCCAAAAATTCACCTTATTTGGGCAAGAAAATGGTGGGGCGTGCAGAAGCTATTTACAATAAGGGGCAATTCGTACACAACGAAATATAGAATCAAGTTCTGTGATGAAAACCAAGAACGTTTTTTGCCTGTTAGTTTTTCTTTTCGCGATGATCCAACGGTTCCACATTCAGAGAAGATCATTTACATTTGAGCAAAAAAGGATATGCCCTTTGGAACCGAATTCTGCGCCCAGAACTAAAAAGTATTCAGAAAATAGGCGATAGGGCGTCAACGGTGTAATAAAATGAATCCTCCATTTAAGCGTTATTGAGTTCTAAATCTCAATTTGATGACAAATTTTTTGTATCGACTTACTATCGCGATTGTATCAAGTATTCTATTTCTTTCGGCCAGGGTACATGCCCAAACCAGCTCCGGGGCCCAATTTGGAGTTATTCCCGATTCGCTGTATCAGCTTCAGCCTACAGCTTCAGCCCCCGATACTCCTTACTTGGTCACAAACAACCAAATGAACGTATCGTTCCGGGAAGACCACAATTCAATTGTGGCCATTATCAAATATCTCGTACGTCTGAAAGTATTTGACAAAACGGCCCGGGAAGCCTCTATCGTTTCAATTCCATACTATTTTGACAATGATATGGAGCGTATTTCAAATATTAAGGCTCAGACCTATTTGCCGTCGGGTGCCCGGATACCATTGCAGCCGCAGAACATCAAGACAATAAATCTTAACGAACGCTATAACGTAAAAGAATTTACGATGCCGGGGGTAGAGGATGGAGCGGTACTGGAATACAGTTATGTAATTCGCCGACGATATATCGAGGAGCTACCCGACTTTTTCCTTTCACATCAAGTTCCGACCTCGGAAGCCAATATTACTATTACGTATCCCGGTTATTTGCGATACGAAGCATTTGTAGAAAATTTTAAAGGATCGGTAGAACACAGTTTCGCTTACCAAGATACCAGTTCGGTGCCAAAGATATTTGTGTATCCCCAGCCCAAGCCAATTGTTACTGAGCGCTGGACGGCATATAATATTCCTGCCGTAAAAAAAGAGGCCTATATTTCTTCTATTAATGATTATCGCGGCAAAATCCGATTTTTGCTGGACGAGTTTGGCATTCCCCGACAGCCCCTTGAGAACAGCTGGGAGGTGGTAGTGAAAAGAATGCGGGAGAAAACGAATCCTCTGGATGTCATACACCAGAACAAATTAGCAAAATCGATAGGCGATTCTATTGCGAAGACAAATTCTTCAGGAACTAAGGAAGCGATCCAGGATAGTATTTATCGCTATGTGAGTCATAAGGTGAATTATTCAGGCGCGCACGCGCCTTATGGAACCGAAAGTGATTCTATGGCTCTTTCCGGTAAAGCTGTCGATCAGGCTTCTATTAACCAGACGTTGATTGCGATGTTGAGAGGTGCCAAAATTGAAGCGCACCCGGTACTCATTTCTACCCGCCAGTCGGGGAAGATCGATATGGATTTTCCTTCATTTTACCAGTTCAACGCCCAGATGGTTTATTCCAGAATTGGTGATCATAGTTATTATATGGATGCCAGTTTTCTGCATGGGCAGCCCGGCTTAATACCGGTTGAGATGTATAATGGTCCTGGCTTACTGCTTAAAAAAGACTCTTTTGACTGGGTGCAGGTAAAACCGGTAGATAGTAAATTTGATATTCAGGTTGCTGTGGATGCAAAATTGACCCCGAATGGTACGCTAAAAGGAACTATTACGGCTCATCAAAGTGGATATCCCGCCCAGCAAATCCGGAAACAAAGGACCGAAGGCATGCAGGATGTCGATATACTGAAAAGAACTTTATTCGACGGTTATACCGGAATGACTGCCGATAATGTAACCATTTCAAGTATAGATGATTATAGTGATCCTATAGAGGTATCAGCGCAGTTTGAGATTGAAAATTATGCCACCAGTTTTACCGACGGACTAAAATTTCGTCCCATGATTGTAGGCTATCGACGCGAGAATCCCTTTGATAATTCCAGCAGAGATCTTCCCGTTACACTTGATGCCCCTGAAAAGCTGGATGTTTCGTATTCTATCACCCTGCCATCCGGTTATTCGGCAAAATCGGGGAAAGAGAATCACCATTTGAGTATTCCGGGAGCTAATTTTGAGGAACACTACAATATTGGTTCGGGGAAAATGAATTATGAGTATCATATTGACATTAACCGTAAGGATTTTTCTACGAGTGAATTTCCCCAGCTTTACCGGTTGTATCAACGCTGGGTAGATTTGAGTAATACCGCATGGCTGCTTAAGAAGTAACTTGACAGTTCTGGGACTTTTATATCATCCTGAAATTGTTCAGGATCTATAGTATCTGATGTAATTTAACCTAGAAACAAATAAGGAGTAATGAGATCAATGATACTGGCAATTGAAACAGCAACGGATATTTGTTCTGTTGCTTTTAGGGATGAGGAAGGTAATATAACCGAGAAACGGGTTGCCAAAAGGGGTTCTCATTCCGAGAAGTTGTTTCTCTTCATTGAAGAGCTGATGGATGAATACCATTTTTCCATCTCCGATTTGAATGCTGTGCTTGTTAGCGAAGGTCCCGGTTCTTACACCGGGCTGCGGATAAGCGCCAGTGCAGTTAAAGGATTATTATTTCAATCGAACATCACGTTGTACAGTGTTAATACGTTAGCTTCTTTTGCTGCGCAGGCTGTCGATCAGTTTCCAAAAGCTCATACTATTCACAGTATCGTTGATGCGAGGCGGGTGCATGTATATTACCAAAAATTTATTTATGAAAACGACATGCTGAAAGCCCAGGATAAGGTTGAGGTAACTCCTATTAAGAAGTTTGAGTCGGCGGTTGCAAAAGGGGATATTATCATTGGTACGGGTTTAAAGCGTATTAGGGGGGATGTGAGAGAAAATGCGATGGTCTTAGGGCAGGAATTCATTAGTGCAAAATCATTGATTAGCCTTCTTAAAAAAGGATTTAATAATTTTTACCGGGAGGTTGACCCCGAGTCTTTTGATCCTGAATATTATACATCCAATCAGGTGTAATAAAAGATTTTAGCTTCGGTGGAGAATCGTTATTTTTGAGAATCATTTTTAAATGAAATTGAGGAAACATGGCTTGGTTTAAGCGTAAAGACAAGAACATTCAAACCAATCAGCGTAAAGAAATGCCGGAAGGTGTTTGGGTTAAAGTACCGACAACCGGTGAAACGGTTCACCGTCGAGAACTTGAGGACAATTTGTGGGTAGATCCGTTAAGCGGTTATCATTTCCGTATTGGAAGCGAAGAATATTTCTCATTCCTTTTTGATAAGGGAAAATTCAGGGAGATAGGCCAAGAAATCCAACCCACTGATCCGCTGGAGTTCGAAGATCGCAAAAGATACAGTGATCGCCTTGAAGAATACCAGGAAAAAACGGGCCATAGTGATGCTGTCCGCGTAGGTGTGGGAAAAATGAACGAACTGGATATCGTTATTGCTTGCATGGACTTCGATTTTATTGGGGGAAGCATGGGTTCGGTTGTCGGTGAACGTATAGGTATGGCGATTGATCATTCCCGCGAAAATAAGATTCCTCTTCTAATAATTTCTCAGTCAGGTGGAGCTCGAATGATGGAAAGCGTTCTTAGCCTGATGCAAATGGCTAAAACGTCGGCAAAGTTAGCCAAGCTGGAAGAAGAAGGGGTTCCCTACATTTCTTTGATGACTAATCCAACAACTGGCGGGGTTACCGCCAGCTTTGCTATGCTGGGTGATTTTAATATTGCCGAACCTGAAGCTTTGATTGGCTTTGCCGGCCCTCGGGTTATACGGCAGACGATCGGGCGGGATTTACCCGAAGGGTTTCAGCGTTCGGAATATTTACTGGAACACGGTTTCCTCGATTTTATTACTCCTCGGAATCAGATCAAAGGTAAGCTTACAAAGCTACTAAAGATATTGCTCCACAAATTTGAAAATTAACAACTGGTGTCAACCTCCGATAGGTTTCGGGATTAATTTCGCGGTTTGTAATCGCTGGGTGGCACTCTTATAACTTTTAATCTCCTTATATGAAAAGGCTATTGCTTTTATTATTTCTTTGTGGCTGGCTCATCCAGCCCGTTGCTGCACAACAAAAAGAATTAACTTTTGAACAGGTTGTCAATGGGACGTTTAACCCGAAAGGGATTCGCGAGGTCAACTGGATGAAAGACGGGCAGTACTACACAGCCCTGGAACGTACTGATCATGATATCGAAATTAGGAAATACAATATTGTAACGGGTGACTATGAAGTTCTTGCAGCTAGTTCTCAGCTAATTGTCAAAGGACGCACCAAACCCATCATTATTCAGGGTTACCAGTTTTCAGCCGATGAGACGAAAATCCTTATTAAGACAGATGTAGAATCGATCTGGCGCCGGAGTACCCGCGAAAATTATTTTATATACAATCTGGAAAACGGGAAAATTCAGAAGCTTACTCAGTCAAAAGAAAAACAGCAGTATGCACAATTGTCTCCATCGGGGGATAAGGCTGCTTACGTGCAGGATAATAATTTATATCTTGTGAACCTGGATACGGGGAAAGAGAAAGCTATAACGAGTGATGGAAAATTTAATCATATCATAAATGGGGCAACAGATTGGGTTTACGAAGAGGAATTTGGTTTTGCCAAGGCATGGTATTGGTCCCCGGATGGGCAGAAAATCGCTTTTTATCGCTTTGATGAATCTAATGTGAAAGAATTTTTCCTGACCGACTGGGGTAACTTGTATCCCGGTCTCACGCGATTCAAATATCCCAAAGCGGGAGAAAAGAATTCGAAGGTAAAAATTGGAGTTTATGATCTTGAATCCGGAAAGACATCCTGGATGAATATTGGATCCGAAAACGATCAATATATTCCGCGAATTAATTGGACCAAAGATTCCAATACGCTGGCCATCCGACGCATGAATCGTCTTCAGAATAAGCAAGATCTTATGTTGGCTAATGTGAATACGGGAGATACCCAAATTATTAAAACAGAAACGAGTGATGCTTGGATTGATGTAAATGATGATCTGACCTTTTTGAAGAACGGTAAACAGTTTATCTATACCAGTGAGGAATCGGGATACAATCATATTTACCTGTACAATATGGACGGAAAACTGATCCGGCAGGTTACCAAAGGCAACTGGGAGGTGACTAATTACCTGGGATATAACGAAAATACCGGCAAAATTTATTATGTGAGTACCGAGGATTCACCAATGCAGCGACAGCTCTATAGTATCAATATAGATGGTAGCGGCAAGCAAAAATTGAGCAAAGGACAAGGCTGGCACAGTGTAAACATGAGCGGTGATTACAAATATTACATCGAAACATTTTCAGCTCCAATGTTACCGCCGGAATACACCTTGCACACGGGCAACGGAGAACAGGTTCGGGTACTGGAAGACAATGCACAGCTCAGGGAACAGTTGACAGAACATAAGATGCCCACAAAAGAGTATATAAAAATCAAGCTTCCACAAGCAACCTTAAATGCTTTTATGATGAAGCCGAACGATTTTGATCCTTCCAAAAAATATCCCGTGCTTTTTTATGTTTACGGTGGGCCGGGCAGTCAGACAGTGATGAAAAATTTCGATGCCGGGCAGCGTGCAATGTGGCACCGTCTCTTAACACAGGAAGGTTATATCGTAGTAAGTGTTGACAACCGCGGAACCGGTGCCCGGGGAAGAGATTTTGAGAAGCAGGTATATAAAAAACTGGGGCAGTACGAGGTTGACGATCAGATTGCCACAGCGAAATATCTCGTTAAAAATTATCCCTATGTGGATAAAAACCGCATCGGGATATGGGGATGGAGTTATGGTGGCTACATGTCGAGCTTGGTAATAGAGAAAGGAAACGACGTATTTAGCACGGCCATATCCGTTTCCCCCGTTACCAGCTGGCGTTATTATGATACTATTTATACAGAACGTTTTATGCAGACTCCACAGATGAATCCGGAGGGATATGAGGAAGGATCGCCGCTGACGTATGCAGACCAGATTAAAGGGAACTATTTGCTCGTGCATGGTACGGGAGATGACAACGTTCACTTCCAAAATTCTGTTGCTATGGTTAACAAACTGGTTGAAGCGAGTGTCCAGTTCAAGACGATGTATTACCCAAACCGGAATCACGGCATTTATGGTGGAAATACTCGTCGTCATCTGTTTAGGATGTTAAATAATTTCATTCTAGAAAATTTGTAGTATGGGGCGAGTTCAGTTTGCTGATTATGCCAAGGTTTATGTCTCAGGCGGCGACGGAGGCACCGGTTCTGTTCACTTTAGGAGAGAAAAATATGTACCCAGGGGCGGTCCTGACGGAGGGGACGGTGGAGACGGCGGAGATGTCATCCTCAAGGGTAATGAACAGCTTAATACCCTCCTGGATCTTCGTTACCGAAAATACGTAAATGCCAAAGACGGTAACCGTGGTGAAGCCAGCAAACGTAAAGGCAAAGACGGAGAAGATGAAATCCTGGAAACACCTCTGGGCTGTGTTGTTTATGATGCCGATACGAAAGAACGGCTTGGCGAAATAACCGAGCATGGACAGGAACTAATCGTTGCCAAAGGCGGGAAAGGCGGTCTCGGTAATTGGCATTTTCGCAGCTCAACAAACCAGACACCTCGTTATGCCCAAGACGGAGAACAGGGGGAAGAGCGTGCCATAGAAATAGAGCTCAAACTTATTGCAGATGTGGGGCTCGTAGGATTTCCCAATGCCGGGAAAAGTACGTTGCTGTCAACGATGTCGGGGGCCAAGCCCAAGATCGATTCCTATCCATTTACAACCTTGCAGCCAAATCTCGGGGTCGTGACTATGCCAGATTACCGAACATTTGTGATGGCAGATATTCCGGGTATCATCGAAGAGGCGCACGAAGGCAGGGGATTAGGCTTGCAATTTCTGCGTCACATTGAACGGAATAACCTGCTCCTTTTTATGGTAAGTTCACAGCAGGATATTGCCTACGAATACAATGCGCTTCTTGAAGAATTAAGGTCTTATCGTGCCGATTTGCTGGATAAGCCCCGAATTTTGGCAATTAGCAAAATGGACCTGGAAGAAGGGTACGAGCTGGATGAAGAAAAGAAAATAGATCTTGATATTCCGGTGGTTGAAATTTCCGCTGCAACCAACTACCATATAGATGAACTAAAAGAAGTCATCTGGGAGAAATTACAAGACATTGAATCGTCAAAAGAAAAAACTGGAGACGCCGGTTAGAGAATTTGTAGCCCTTCACATGATCGATAACTTGGGCGCCCAACGGATCCGACTACTGCTTCAGACTGTTGAACATCCTCAACTCATTTTTAGGTTGGAACGGCATGAACTGGAATCCATACGCGGAATTGGACCCAAGACGGCCGCTGATATTGTTACATTTAATGCATGGGATGAGGTGGATCGCGTGTTAGAAAAGACGGACAAGATTGGCGCTGATTTAATGACCTACTGGGATGAGGATTATCCCAAGCTGTTGCATGAAATTTACGACCCTCCGTTGTTGCTTTGGATAAAAGGGAACCGCAGGGTGCTGGATACGGACGGTATTGCCATCGTGGGAACGCGAAAGGCAGGTAAATATGGGCGAAAAATGGCCGAAAGGTTTGCACGGGAACTCGCAGAACAGGGGCTTACCATTATAAGTGGCCTGGCTTACGGTATAGACGGAGTTGCCCATAGATCCACAGTGGAGGCCGGGGGTAAAACGGTAGCAGTTTTGGGATCCGGTATCGATTGGATTTACCCGAGCGAACATAAAGGATTGGCATCAGATATAGTTGCTGGTGGCGGTGCAATCATTTCTGAATTTCCCTTGGGGGCCGCTCCTGAAATGGGTAATTTCCCGGTCCGGAATCGTATTGTAAGTGGGATGAGTCTGGGAACGCTCGTGGTAGAGTCGGGTTTGGAAGGCGGCAGTATGATAACCGCCACATCTGCTCTGGATCAGAACCGGGAGGTGTTTGTGATTCCCCACCGGTTAGGACACCCAAATTCAGAAGGGTGCAACAGTCTGATTAAACGGGGGATGGGGAAGTTGATACAGGATGTGGAAGATATTCTGAATGAAATCAGCATACATTTAGCAGTCACTGAAGATGGAAGTGCTGCTAAACAGGAGAAAAACTGGATAGCACAGGACCTGGATGAATTGGCTACCCAAATTTGTGAGATGCTTGAAGAAAAAGAACCATTGCACATTGATAATCTATCGGAGCATTTAGAAATACCGTCTCACAGGTTGCTGCCTAAGTTACTGGAACTGGAGATGCAGCATTTTATAAGGCAAACTGCCGGTAAAAATTTTGAACTGTGTTAGGGTTATTTACCATAAATTGGCATTCTTTCTGTGCGGTGGAAGGTAATACCATATGGAGCTGTAGGGGGGATTATAGTAGCTTCAAATAGCACTTGTTTTTGGTTGTAGTCCATTTCAATGACTTTCCCGTAATAGGTACTCTCATAAGACACGGCCCCCGGGGAAAAGAAAAAATGGCTCGGCATAATCTGTATGGCATGTTGATACCACGCCCATTCGAAATCGGGGTGGTTCTGATCGCCAGCGAGTACTGCATTATCTGTGATGGGATCGTTATTTGCATCTAAGGGTTGCAGAAGGAATTGAGATAGATCAGTGCCATTGCCCGAAGTTTTCCACCCCTTATGAGGTGCAATAATCCAGACGACCTCGTTATTTTCATTCAACTTTACAACTCCCTGTGTTCGCCCGGAAACAATAATTGTATTATCGCTGTCATCATACTCCACGGAATTGGCATGGAACCAATCAACAGATATGTCTGCCAAGTCGGTATCCCAGGCAGTGCGTGTGTCGTCAAGCGATTTATTGAGATCCCAGATGTTGATGATATCACCAGAACTTCTATCAATTTCGATAACGTGATCTTCAACCGTGCTTGCGCCCAGCTTGTTAACAGTGGCTAAGAAATTGCCGTTGGGCTTCTCTGTAACTTGGTGATGGAACCCATATCCTGGCATATCCCAACTATTTACGACTTCACCCAGCATATTTATTTCATAAATTTTATTGGTACTTCCGTCTCCAAAATACAGGTTCCCGTTTTGCAATCTTTCCATACCGACATCATAAAAGAGATTTGCCAATTGTTGATTTGATTGAAAATCAAGATACCAACGAATATCACCGAAAGAGTCGAACATGAAGGGTCGCTGGGGAGTAAGACGTTCATTGTAGCCGAAATAACTAACGAACGTCAATCCATCAGTCATCTGATCCTTGTCGGCCTGCTCAATATCAATAGTCGGTAGGTCACTAAGCAGAGGCTCGGTTTAGCCGTTAAGAATCGAAAGAGAAATGGGAAAATAGAATTTTAAATATTTGAATAGTGGCCAAAACTTCTTTCTCATTTTGATAATAGATTGAGATTGTATTGGAGTTTTTTACAGAACGGGATAGTTCTTTCAATTAAACGATTCGATGGCATCGAATGCAATTAATCATTTATATTAGGTAATAGAAAAGCTATCTTGATTACATGTTCAAAGTCCAAAATACCATACTTTCTGAAGATATTGCTACAGCAAAATTTTCATGTAATTTGCAGAAATGCAAAGGAGCATGCTGTGTTGTAGGGGATGCCGGTGCGCCTGTTTCGACAGAAGAAATTCCTGTTCTCAGGAAAGCTTACCGGCTGCTAAAGCATAGGCTTAGACCACGTGCGCGCGAAGTAGTTGAAAAAGGCGGGCTTGTTAAAGGTAATAACAGGAAAGGTTATGAGTTGGCCTGTACCGACGGTGCAGAATGTGTATTTGTCAGATATACCGAAGAAGGAATAGCACATTGTGCAATCCAGGAAGCCTTTTTGGAAGGCAGAATAAATTGGGAAAAACCAATCAGTTGTCATTTATTTCCTATTCGGTTGAAACGAATTGCCGGAATGACGTATGCTAATTTTGAATATGTGTCCAAGCTTTGTTCCGCTGCGTGTGAGAAAGGAGAGCGCAAGGGTATTTATTTATCAGAATTTTTAAAGGCACCTTTAGTTCGTCGATACAATGAACAATGGTACAGAGAATTTGAAGAGGCGTGTGAGAATATTCGAAATAAAAAAAATGAGGCCGTGAATCATGATTAAAACCGGCCAACATATGAGTCAAAAGCAGTCGCAACAACAGCGGCTGTCACCACAGCAGATTCAGTATATCAAACTGTTGCAGTTACCAACGATTGCGCTTGAGCAGCGTATTAAGGAGGAACTTGAAGTGAACCCGGTGCTCGAGGAAGCTGATAATGTCGATGAATTCGAAAACCAGGAATGGGACGAATCAGAGGTTGACGGCGCGGAGGAGTTGGAACCGGTTGATCAAAAAGAGGAAATAGACTGGGATGAGTTTTTGCACAACACGGAGTATGAAGGTAAAAGCTATAGCGGCAGCTCAGGTAATGGCAGTGAAACGTGGCGAGATTTGCCCAATCCATATCATGAATCGTTATTGGAAGAATTAGAGCAACAGGTAGCTCTACTGGATTTTGATGAGAATCAGAAACTGATTGCTGCTCAAATTCTTGGTTCACTGGATCAGGACGGGTATTTCCGTCGAGAACATGAAGCGGTAGTAGACAACATTGCTTTTAATTATGGTGTGCTTACCAGTAAAGAAGAAGTAGAACAGGTGCGCAAAGAAATCCAGCGACTCGATCCCCCGGGCATTGCTTCAAAGGATCTGCGGGATTGCTTACTGGTGCAGTTGGAGCTGATGAATGATGAAGAGGGGCGTGAAAATGCGATTAAAATGCTTAGGGATCATTGGGATCTTTTTGAAAAAAAGCATTTTAGCAAGCTTAAGAAGAAACTAAATGTCGACGATGAAGAGTTGAAGGCTGCGTTTGATTGTGTGAAGGGGCTGGATCCGAAACCCGGGGCTGTTGGTGATGCCGTTGATGATACCCAAAATTATATTGAACCCGATTTTGAGGTCTATTATGATCCCTCGGAAGGCGAAGAGGAAAGTGGTAAGGAGGAGGGAGATTTTGTTATTAAGTTAAATAACGGGAATGTTCCCCCGTTGAGAATTTCACCGCGTTATAAGAAGATGTGGGATGATTTAAAAAAGAAGAAAAATAAGAAGAAGCAGGCAAGAGAGACTAAAAAATTTATCAAAAGTAAAATCGAATCTGCTCAATGGTTCATTGATTCTATTCGTCAGCGCCAAAATACATTGATGAATACCATGAAGACTATCGTAGCACTTCAGGAGGATTTCTTTAAGCACGGGGAGGGGCTGAAACCTATGATATTGAAAGATATCGCAGATCGAGTGAACCTAGACATCTCAACAATCTCACGTGTAGTGAATGGCAAATATGTACAGACGAATTTTGGGGTCTTTGAATTGAAATACTTCTTCAGTGAAGGCTTGGAAACTGAGAGTGGGGAAGAAGTCTCCAGCCGGGAAGTTAAGAATGCAGTTCAGGAGATTGTAGATAATGAAAATAAGCAGAAGCCTCTAAGTGACCAGGCCATTGCTAAATTTTTGAAAAAACAGGGCTATAAAGTGGCGCGTCGGACTGTCAGTAAGTATAGAGAGAAGCTCAATATACCGGTTGCCCGTCTTAGGAAGCAAATTATGTAAGGCTGAGCGAAAGCGCAATTACTTCCTGAAAGTAACCATATGCAAGTATCCAGCCGAATAAAATTCCTGTGAATATCAGGTATAGGCCGATTGTACTGAAGAGGTATAGCAATGGTCTGGAAGTCCTGAATCTGGCCACATCGAGTGATGTTAGAATGAAGCTGGAAAAAAAGACAAAGCAGGCTATTATGGTAAAGGTTGCCACTGTTGTTCCACTTCCGCCGGCCGAATACGTAGCAATTGCAAGCGTACAAATGATAAAATTAATTTGTAAAGGCCAGGCATAAATAGTGGCTACCTGCGTAAATGAATTCGACTTTCTATTACTTATAAAAAGCCAAAAGATACTTAGTAGGGAGAATACAAGAAAAACGCCCAGCGACCATAAAAGTAGTGAATACGGGCCACGCCCTAATATTGCAAGTGTAGGATAGTGAAAAAATAATGACTCTTTCCCAATTGGGGACCATAATGCCATAAATGCAGCAAAGGAACAAGCGGCTAATAAACATGTGTTTTGTATGATGATCAAGAAGGCAGGTAACGGAGATCTGATTTGCCGATGGAAAATATCGTCAATAAAAAACTTATGAGCACCAAAGTAGCGAAATAATGACTTACGATACAAAGGGCTTGTGTTGAAATGAAACGCCGCCAATCCCCAAACAAGAAATAAAATAATAACAGGTATTGCCGACTTTTCCGGTTGTGGCAAGGATTCTCTCGGGACCGGGAAGATGGGATTCGTTTCGCGGGTCAGGGACTGTATCGTAGAGGCAAATTGGGGGTGTTTATGCAGTATATTGAAAAGCCAATCTGAATTACAAAACACAGGTTTAGGCGTAGCTCTTGAGGTAGCGTCCCAAAAATGTTCAAATGGACTTATAAAATCAGAAATTTCGGGTGCCGGTGAAAATTGATAACCACCTATTTTTGATCCATCTGGAAGGTTGGTGATAGTTCTCTTTTCTGGCGAAACTTCAATACGGTACAGGTAAAAATCACCCGGAACATTTTCTTCTAATAATCGATCGCTGGTAAAATATACCTTAACCCTGTCATTTCCCTTGAGTTGTTTAACGAAAGGTATGATTGCAGATCTGAATTTTTCTTGTGTCACCGCTCCGAAGTTAAAAAGTCCAATTGCTTTAACCGATGATTGTGAGAGATAGGCTGATGCTTTTGTTTCTACCAAGTGAATCAAAGATGAGTCGGGCTTGGCAAAGGTCTGTGTTACCGGGAAATATATTCCGAGGTTTCCATACACATCAAATCCCAGTGTATCGATCGTTTTCCAAACTTCGGGCCGTGGCAGGCTAGAAATTTCAATAACGGATATGCCCAGCTCATGGAATTGCTGGAGCTGGCCTAAAGCGGCCTCTCTATTATCGGGTACCTTCCACTCGACCCCCAGGTTCGTTTGAGCAAACGCTGGATAAGACGAAGGCAGAAGGAATAAAAAAGTAATTAAGGTAAGACGAAGCTGAAATTTCACCAATGTGATTACAACTGATAAATGTTATTTTGGATCAATCGTCTTCTCAATAGGTAATTCTGAAGTTTCTTTGAAACTACTTAAAACTACATTTGACCGACTTTTGCTGACGCCTTCCCAAGATTGAATGCGAGAAAGGAGTTTTTCAAACGATGCTGTATTCTCTGTTCGTATTTTAAGAATATGAGATCCATCTCCTGTTATAGAATGACATTCCAGAATCTCAGGCTCATTATTTGCATTTTCTACAAACTTGGGGTAGTTGTCAGAACCATCGACTTCTACAAATACAAATGCAGTTATGTCAAATTTAAAAAGTTTTGAATCCAGAGTTGCATGATATCCTGTTATTAACTCTTTTTCTTCGAGTTTTCGCATTCTTTCTGAAACAGAGGGAACTGAAAGATGAACGATTTCAGCAAGTTTATTCCGTTGAGCCCTTCCATCGCGTTGAAGATGCTTCAATATTTTTAGATCTATTTCGTCTAATCCTTGGGACATAATTCTCTTTTATCCTTAATTTTCTATGTTTATGTGATAATAACTTTAATAAATTAGGAAATCAAGCTATTTGTCTCATCTTTTTCTAAAAGATAGGTAGCTTCAATTAATACAAATTAGTTGAAATTTCTGATTCAAACCTTTCGCAAAACTCTTTTATCTTTAGCCAAACAAACCAACGAAAGTAAAATTAATTTATTCCATGCTAGACGTCACATTCATTAGGGAAAATGCCGAGAAGGTTAAACAAGCCATGCGCGATAAAGGGGAAAAAAATCCCGAAGTGGTGGATGAATTGCTGGAGATTGATGAGAAGTGGCGGTCCCTGGTTCAAAAATCGGATGAACTTCGAAATGAAAGCAATACAAAAGCCAAGAAAATTGGCGAGTTAATGGGGCAGGGAAAGAAAGAGGAAGCCCAGGAGATAATAAAATATACCAGTAAACTTAAGGATGATATCAAGGATATGGAGGAGAAACTTCGCTCATTGAAAAAAGAGCGGGATGATATGTTGCTTCGTATCCCCAACGTGCCACACGAGTCAGTGCCGGTTGGACATTCGGAAGAAGAGAATGAAGTAATTAAGACCTGGGGAGAGGCTGAAACCGAAGACTGGAGAAAACCCCATTGGGAACTGGTTGAAAAAGATGGATGGATTGATTTTGAGAGAGGGGCAAAAGTAACAGGTGCAGGGTTCCCGTTTTATGTGGGACCTTTTGCAAGACTCCAACGATCACTTATCAATTATTTCTTAGATAACGCGGCCCGGAACGGTTACAAAGAGTTGCAAGTCCCCTACTTTGTCAATGAGGATTCGGCACGTGGTACAGGACAAATCCCGGACAAAGAAGATATGATGTACGAAATTCCGAGGGATGAATTTTTTGCAATCCCGACTGCTGAAGTTCCGGTGACTAATTTCCATAGGAATGAAATCTTAGAAGAGGAGCTTCTCCCTATCTATTATGCCGCTTATACACCTTGCTGGAGACGTGAAGCGGGCTCTTATGGCAAGGATGTCCGAGGGCTAAATCGACTACATCAGTTCGATAAGGTTGAGTTGGTTAAAATAGTTCATCCCGATACCGCTTATGATGAGTTGGAAAGTCTCAGGGAATATGCAGAATCATTGTTGCAAGAATTGGAGATACCCTACCGTACTTTGTTGATGTGCACCGGAGATATGGGATTCACACAGAGCAAAAAATATGATCTTGAAGTTTGGAGTCCCGGACAACAACGCTGGTTGGAAGTGAGCTCCTGTTCAAATTTCGGTAGTTTTCAGGCTCGACGTATGATGTTGCGTTATCGTCAAGAAGATAAGGAAACTGCTATGGTGCATACGCTCAACGGGTCCGGCCTGGCACTACCAAGAGTAGTAGCTGCAATTTTAGAGCAATACCAAACCAAAGAAGGTAATATCGTAGTGCCGAACGTATTGAAAACCTATATGAATACGGATATTATTGAATTATAGTAAAGAAGCTTTAAAATATGGGAAATAAAAGTTGGGGAGAACTATCACTTAAAGCCGGGCAAACCGAATACTTTTCGTTGGGTGATTTGCATGCATGGCTGCGGTTCCGTGATGAAGAAATCTGGATAGCACGCGCCTATGAAACTGAACTAAAAGGTTCGGTAAAGTCCGAAAAACCACCTGAAGAGGTAGAGTGGTCTCGCTGGGCAAATAGGGTAGTTACAGGAGAAATCCGCATTCAGCCTGTGTTCCCCGATCTACCGTTGGTTGTGAATTCTGAATACAACCTGAGAGTGAGTCCGGAAACCCAAATTCAGATATACACCCGAATACCGACCTGGGTCCGTGTCAGTCTTGCTAAAAATGATTATCAGCTTATCGAAATGCCGACAGTTAAACTTTCCCGGACTTGGTTTGGTACCCCTGTTGACGGTGAACTTTGTTATTATGCCACAACAAAAGCAAGGCGGGATCTTTCCAGAGCCGATAAAAAGCCATATGTGGTAACCTGTCCTATTCTGATTTCCAATAAATCACATGAGGAACTTAATTTCGAGCGGTTTTGCTTCCGTGTCGAAAGGCTTAGCATGTATGAGCACAGGGATGAACTCTGGGCTGATGAGACGCGAATAATTTACCAGGGAGAGGATCTGCGTAGTGATGTGATCATGACTGGAAGGCTTCCTGAAGGCATAAAGAAAAATCAGCTTTTGGCGAAACCCCGTAAACAAATCAAAAAAAGCTTGGCTACACGTACATTCAAACGTTTATTTGAGGATACCCAAATTTTTGGCCGATAGATTATGGATTTTTTACAAGAAGCTATTTCCGGAATGAACAACTACTTGGCTAACGGTACTTTAAAACTGATGCTCAAGGTGGCCTTGATAATTGTTATTACAGTACCTGTTCTACTGATCCTTCGTGGATGGGCACGCCGGTTCTTCACCAAAAAGTATGCCCCGCATTACGGGATGTTGGCTGGTAAACTGGTCTTCTATACGGGCTTGGCAATCTTGGTGGTAACGGTTATGGGGCAGCTGAATATAAGTCTGGCACCTTTACTTGGTGCGGCAGGCATTGTGGGTATTGCCCTTGGTTTTGCGTCGCAGACCAGTGTATCAAATATCATCAGTGGACTATTTTTGATTGCTGAAGAGCCTTTTAAAGTCGATGATATTATTACAATTAATAATACGACCGGGGTCGTAATGTCGATTGATGTCCTTTCTGTAAAATTGCGGACATTTGATAATCAATTTGTTCGAATTCCGAATGAGATGATTATTAAGACTGAAGTTACGAATGTTACACGTTTTCCAATCAGAAGATTTAATGCCAAAATTTCTGTGGCCTACAAGGAGGATATTGGTCGGGTTCGCGAGTTGCTGATGGATGTATCAGAACAAAATGAATATGCTCTGAGTGAGCCTGAACCGCTTGTTGTATTTGACACTTTCGGTTCATCATCTATCGATTTATTATTTTTAGTATGGGCACCGGTTAAGGAGTATATTTTGCTAAAGAATTCTATCCAAGAAGAGATAAAAGAAAAGTTTGATCGGGAAGGTATTGAAATACCCTTCCCACATGTATCTATTTATGCAGGTTCGGCTTCAAAACCGCTGCCAGTTGAAATGATAGAACACCAAGGTAAGACAGAAAATAAACCTCAGGGATAACCAGAGGCATTTTTTTTGCTGGCCTGAATAGCTTTATAGATGAAATAAATCCCTAAAACAATGAGTGCGATAATAATTATCGTCCCCCAGAATAAATAAGCGAGATAGGGGATTATTAGCGCGAAAAGTACAGTCAGGACATATCTCACTGGATTGCTGTAAAAGCTGTAGGTGCTAAAAAGTGCAGCTAAAGCACGCAGAAATCGGTTCCACATAGGGCTAATTTGTTTTTTATTTTAGTGCTATGCAGATAATACGATATTTTTGGGGGATTGATTCACTTGGAATAATTAATCGATCTTCTCCCATACATGGTATTAAATGGATGTGAAACTGGATTTAATTGACACAAAGTATACTCCGGGTTCTTTTTTGGCTGCTCCTTCAGGACAGGCAGATTATATTTTATGCCCCTGCTCAACCAAATTGTGTTTTTTGATTATAGATCAGTGATCGAAATGATCCAGAGACAATCAGGAAGCAGCAACAAACATTTCCTTGTCTTTGAAATCCATCAGGAGTTCAATAATGGGTTGCATCTCTTTTTCTTTCATAATTTCGGCCCTAAGCTGCCTGCTGTTGCGAATGCCTTTCAAATATTGCCCATAATGTTTTTTCATGATGATGACACCGTAACGTTCGCCATGGTGGTCAACAGATCGGCGGAGTTGTTCTGCGCAGAGCTTAATACGATCTTCAACCGTGGGTTCGGGCAATAGTTCTCCGGTTTCCAGGTAATGCCTTGAGCGCTCAAAGATCCAGGGATTGCCAATCGCACCGCGACCAATCATTACTCCGTCAACGCCGGTTTGTTCAAACATGCGCTTAACATCTTGTGGAGATGTCACATCACCGTTGCCAATGATGGGTATTTCAAGGCCCGGAGTATCTTTCACATATTTAAGGTACTCCCAGCGGGCATCTCCTTTGTATTTTTGGCTGCGAGTGCGGGCATGGATAGCTAAGGCTTTTATGCCCACCGACTGTAAACGAAGTGCCACTTCACGTATTTTGATCGTACGGTCATCCCAACCCAGCCGGGTTTTGGCAGTTACAGGAATACCGTTCACTGCATTTACAACAGTCTCTGCCATGCGCTGCATCATATCAAGGTCGCGCAGGCATCCGGCACCGGCCCCCTTTTTGGCAATTTTATAAACTGGACATCCAAAATTAATATCGACGACGTCGGGTTCATTGTTCTGGGCAACTTTAGCCGCTCCCTCCATTGCTTCTTCGCGCCCCCCAAAAATCTGGACACCAAAAGGACGCTGCTCTTCAGTGAAGTCCATTTTATGCATGGCAACTTCAGAATCCCTAATGATGGCTTCGGAGCTGATAAATTCAGTGTAAACTACGCTGGCGCCTTTTCGCCTGCATATGGTGCGAAATGGAGAATCCGTCACATCCTCCATTGGAGCGAGCAAAATGGGTTTATTTCCTAAATCCAGGGAACCAATTTTCATATCGAATACTAAATATTTACTTTCCTAAAAGAGGCGTAAATATATTGATTATCTGATTGAACATCGACAGGAGGAGAAAGCCACACTCTATTAAATATGCCTACTAGTCATTTCATCATTTATCACTTATATTAATTAGCTCGAATTAAAGGATAAATTAATAGGATCAATTAGGAGCACCGCTATGGCTATAGCAACAAAAAGTATTGAAGAACTGCTTGGAGACGAGGCTGAGGACCTGCTGACTCATAAATGCGAAACAATTTCAAAAGAAAGACTTTACATACCCGGTCCGGATTATATAGATGAAATTTTGTTCGAATCGGACCGAAATCCACGGGTACTCAGGAACTTACAATCGCTATTGGATCATGGTAGGCTGGGTGGCACAGGGTATGTATCCATTTTGCCGGTGGATCAGGGAGTAGAACACTCAGGTGGAGCATCTTTTGCTCCGAATCCAGACTATTTCGATCCTGAAAAAATTGTTGAACTTGCTATTGAAGGCGGATGTAATGGTGTTGCCTCAACCTTTGGGGTACTCGGATCGGTTGCAAGAAAATATGCTCACAAGATTCCCTTTATTGTTAAAATTAATCACAACGAGTTGATGACCTATCCCAATAACTATGATCAAATAATGTTTGGAACGGTCGAGCGTGCTTTTGATATGGGGGCTGCTGCTGTAGGGGCAACAATCTATTTTGGATCAAAAGAATCCAATCGACAAATTCAGGAAGTGGCGAAAGCATTTGAACGTGCTCATGAATTGGGAATGGCAACGATTCTTTGGTGTTATACCCGAAATTCTGCCTTTAAGGTAGACGGAAAAGATTATCATTCTTCTGCTGATTTGACGGGGCAGGCCAATCATCTCGGTGTTACTATTCAGGCTGATATTATCAAACAAAAACAGCCTACCAACAATGGTGGATTCAAGGCTCTTAACATGGGTGATTCTTCTTACGGTAAGCTGGACGAACGTATTTACACCGAGTTAACGACTGATCATCCTATCGATTTGACACGTTACCAAGTTGCAAATTGTTATATGGGACGTTCCGGTCTGATTAATTCCGGGGGCGCTTCAGGCAAGAATGATTTTGCTCAAGCAGTGCGGACGGCGGTTATAAATAAACGTGCCGGCGGCATGGGGCTTATAAGTGGCCGAAAAGCTTTTCAACGCCCTATGAAAGAGGGGGTTAAGCTATTGAATTTTATCCAGGATGTATATCTTGATGATGAGATTTCGGTCGCGTAATTCGATTTTTTGAATTTAAGGCCTTATGGATTTTTAAATTCCATAAGGCCTTTTTTATGAAACTGTTGAATTCGATTTTCGTTATGTAAAGTAATTTACAAGTTCGAAAATTCGAGTAATATTATGTTTCTATTATATCGTATAATCTATAGTATCATTTTACTTGTCTAAGAACGAAACTCAAATACAAGAAGATCCGAAAAGTTATTTTTCCCAAAAATATCTTTTCATTTCCATTGGCCTTAGTATCGCCACAATGGCCTTGGTGGTATATCTTACATATACACCGGGGGTATTAGAACATTTGAAGCCCAAGCGTCTTCCGGGCTTGTTTATTGCATTATTTGTTTCTTTCCTGAGACTTTGGCTGGCAGCCGCCAAGATTCGATATTTATCAGAGAAACAATTGGGATGGATGGCTTCTTTTCGGGTTATGCTAAGTTGGGATTTTACTTCTTCTGTGACACCTTCTACGATTGGAGGAGCCCCAATGGCAACCTATGCCCTGACAAAAGAGGGATTCAAGCTGGGGCAGTCCACAGCAATAATTTTGTATAGCGTGCTCTTGGATCAACTGTGGTTTGCCTCAGCTGTACCCATATTGTTGATTACGGGCCTTTTCTTTGAAGTGGTCCCAAACAGCATTGGAATGGTCGGGCATGCTTCGATGATTTTGCTGTATGTCGGCTTACTCAGTTATGCAGGGTTGATGGCCTATGGAGTTCTCAAAAATCCAAATGCTATAAAAAGAGTCGTAAATTTTGTTTTTCGCCTTCCTTTTTTGCGTCGGTGGAAGGATAAAGTCAGTGAGGAGGCTGAAAATCTGGTGGAGCATTCTCATGAGCTCCGAAAAAAACCTAGTAGCTTCTTGTTTAAAGCATTTTTCTTGTCGACAATGTCATGGCTGTGCCGGGTTGCCCTGCCTACAATCGTCGTGTTGAGTTTATTGCCGGCTGATGTGATCTTGTCGGTTTTGCGTAGTTTGGCTATGAACCTGGCTTTTCTCATAATGCCTACCCCAGGTGGCAGTGGTGGTGTAGAAGGGCTTTTTGCTATTTTCCAGGGCCCCCTTATGGATAGGAAGGCCTTTATTGGTTTGGCTGTCTTTGCCTGGCGGATTATCAGCTATTATATCAGTATCGGGCTGGGTATGATGGCAACTACGTGGTATATCAATCGATCTGTGATTGATAATTTCGATAGTGACGAGGAGACAATAGAGAGTGATTTATCATCCAAATCTGCCTAAGGTATGCCTAAAGATCGAATCCAGTTTGTTTGTGACGAATGTGGGCATACTTCAACCAAATGGCTGGGGAACTGTCCCAATTGCGGTAGCTGGCATACCTTTAAGGAATTTAAAGTTGAACGTAAAACATCAAAGCAGAAAGAGCATAAGGGAAAGGTCGAAGGCTTAAAGCAGTCACAACCGCCTCGGAAATTGGGTGAGATAGATGCGGATTCGGATGAACGTTTTTTGAGTAACATCCCGGAATTGGATCGTGTGCTCGGAGGAGGGTTTGTCCCGGGCTCATTTGTGCTTATTGGCGGAGACCCCGGAATAGGGAAAAGTACGCTTACCCTCCAGATAGGAAAATCACAACCCGAGCTGGAAATTCTTTATTGTGCAGGAGAAGAATCTGCAGGGCAGATTAAGCAGCGGGCCAAGCGTCTGGGTGTAAATTCTGACAACTTTTATATTTATACCGAAACGGACATCGATAAAGTGCTCAGTGAAGCACAGAAGTTGGATCCGGATTTGCTAGTCATCGATTCCATACAGACGGTTTACCGAACAGAATTGACAAGCATGGCCGGAAGCATTCAACAAGTCAAAGAATGCGCCGCATTATTGCAGCAACTGGCCAAAAAACAGAATATTACTACCTTTGTCATTGGCCATGTTACCAAAGACGGTGTTATTGCCGGACCACGGGTGCTTGAACATATGGTGGATACCGTATTACAGTTTGAAGGCGATAGTAATTATAATTATAGAATGTTGCGAAGTCTCAAGAATCGATTTGGCCCCGCGCAGGAAGTGGGTGTTTTTGAGATGAAAGAGTCGGGCCTTCATGACGTTTTAAACCCTTCACAGTTGTTTCTTTCGGAATATGACGAGAAGGTTAGTGGCAATGCTGTTATTTGTTCGATCGAAGGATCCCGACCCTTGCTTGTGGAAGTACAGGCTTTGGTGACTCCAAGCAATTACGGAACCCCACAGCGAACGGCTAATGGCTTTGATCACCGTAGATTAGCGTTGTTATTGGCAGTCTTGGAAAAGAGAGGCGGATATCAATTTTCAGGACAGGATGTATACCTTAATATTGCCGGTGGATTAAAGGTAAATGATCCGGCAGCAGATTTGGGCGTAACTTCAGCTTTGGTGTCAAGCCTATTGGACAAGCCGATCTCCAGTAAAATCGCTTTTTTGGGGGAAGTGGGATTGGGAGGGGAGGTAAGGGCTGTAAATAAGATTGATCACCGTCTTGGGGAGATACAAAAACTTGGCTTCAAACATGCCATCATACCAAAAGCCAATAGTCCGCAGAAAACTAACGGCCTGACTATCAGCAGCGTCCCCAATATTATAAATTCAATAAAAAAAGCCCTTTAGCTTATTTCCAAAGAGCTTTTCTTGATAGAAAAATCCTTTCCTAGTACTGATGGCGTTGACGTCTTCGCTGTTCACGAATACTTTTCTTCAAAGCTTCACGTCGTTCTTTCGAAGGCTTGGTATATTGCTGACGTTCTTTGTACTCATTGAGAATTCGCGAACGAGTCACCAATTTTTTGAAGCGATTGATAGCTCGATCAATGCTTTCATTATCTTTTACTTTAACTCCGACCATAAATGTTAATTATTTTTCTTTCAATTCGTAGACGCCAAATATAAACATCTTTTTGGAAATGTGCATAATGATAACGCATAAAAAACGAGGATTGTTCCTGGAATAACATAAGGTATTGCCCGGTTAACAGAAAAATGATTAAATACTACCTCAGAATAGCCCGCTATCCTTCCTTTTCCTGTAGATTTATGAACCCTAATCAAGTAATCCGGGATTGATTATCAATTCCTTCGGAATATTACCGGGATGGATTCCAAGCCCAAAAAGGGCGTAATCATATTTTGCGGGATCTTGAGGATCCAGAATTTTAAGGGCATTCGTGAGTTCGTTCACCGCCTCCCAGTCGTTATAAGTGCGTGAAAGCATTCCTAAAACTCTTGATTGCCGGGCGACATGAACATCAAGTGGTATCAATAATTCGGATGGGGGGATGAAACTCATTAAACCTAAATCAACGGGACTTTTCTTACGTACTGCCCATCGAAGATACAAGTAAAGGCGTTTGCACGAACTTTTTTTATCAGCATTGGAAATGTGTTTTCTTGTTCGCTGAGGCGTTTCAGGATGCTGAGCAAAAAATTTTTCGTGGAAGATTGCCATCAATGGGCGACCGGTTGCTTTGGCCTGGCAGTAGCACCCTTCCCAAAAAAGTTCGAATGAATTCCACTTTAATAAAATGGTTTGTAGGATCCTTACCAACCATTTAATATCTACAGGCTTAAAGGTTCGATGCTTAAATCCCTCTAAGCGTCTTGCGTCGCGATCGGTAAAGTTTGTAATAAATTCGGTAGGGCGGTTTTCCATCCTGTTCAAAAGGTCCTGCACCTTACGAATAACGATGTCGCGACGTCCCCACGCCATTATGGCGGCAAAAAATCCGGCTAACAGCTGATCTTCCTTGTCATTGAAAGCATGCATGAAAAGAACGGGATCGGAATCGATGTAATTGGGCTTTTCAATTCGATTTACCCAGTTATCCAAGAATGGTTTTAGGTTCCGTATTTGTTTTTCCGAACGTTTGTTTAGGGTAAGCGACACTAGTTAAATTTCCAGCTGTTGCTGGCCTTTGTTTAAATTCATTAGTTTTTCGGTTAGCCTACGGTTGGCTTTTGGGAACGGGTAATCGTCAAGCTTATCAATAGAAATCCAGCGAACTTCCTGGCTACTCTTAGGCTCCGGTGTTCCTTTCTGAAGATCGCACAAGTACGCATGCATGGTAATCTTGAAATGAGAATAGGCGTGATCTAGTTTCATAAATGGTTTACAAATGGAAACTTCGACACCGAGCTCCTCTTTCAGCTCACGTTTGACAGTATCTGCCAGTTCTTCATTTCCTTCCTGCTTTCCCCCTGGAAATTCCCAAAGACCGCCCAGCATGGCATCTTCGGGACGCAATGCTATAAGTACTTCATCATTGCCGTTCTTGATAATGCCTACCCCTATTTGGTGATGGGGACGTTTTTTAGAAGGGGATTTATAAGGAATTTCCTCAGTTTTGGCTGTTTTATAGGCAATGCAGTTATCCCTTAAAGGGCATTTTTCACATGCGGGATTAGCAGGGGCACAAATAGTCGCTCCCAGTTCCATTACTGCTTGATTGAAATCACCCGGCCGATTTCCGGGTATGAGGGCGTCAGCATATTCTTGGATAGCTTTCTTTGTTTTAGCACTGCGTACATCATCTTCAATTCCATAATAACGACTGAGTACGCGAATCACATTACCATCAACCACCGCGTATTTCTTTCGGTAAGCAATGCTAAGGACAGCCGAAGCGGTGTATGGGCCAACTCCTTTTAGTTTATTGATTTCTTTCCAGGTATCAGGCACTTTGCCGTCGAATTCATCAACAACCAATTTTGCTGCAGAATGGAGATGGCGTGCCCGGCTGTAATAGCCAAGCCCCTCCCAAACTTTCAACACTGCTTGTTGGTCGGCTTCCGCTAAATCGTAAACGGTTGGGAAATTGGAGGTAAAACGATTGTAGTAGGGAGTAGCTTGGTCCACACGAGTTTGTTGGAGCATAATTTCAGAGATCCATATCTTGTACGGATCCCCACAATCACGCCAAGGCAAATCACGCTTATTTTTATCGTACCAAGCTAATAAGTCGGTTTGGAAGTCGTTCTTACTCAAAAAGGGTGAATTAAATTCGGATTGGAATACTCGTAAGGATATTTATTGATTAGACGCGTTGTCCCGTTGTGAGATTTCAACAACATTAATATTAATGTCGACAGATTTTGCAGCTCCGTACTGATCGGTCGCAATTACACGGAACTTATTCTCACCGGCTTGACGTGCGGTAGGTGTCCAGGTGAACAAGCCGGTTTTCTCATCTATCGAAGCTCCATCCGGCAGGTTAACACCCAAAAACCGAACTAAATGACTATTCATTCCATCAGGGTCAACGGCGCTTATCGGTAATGTAAATTTTTCACCTACGGCAATACTGATTGGACGTATCGGTGCAAAACGAGGCGGCGAATTGAATGAGCGAACTTCTATTTTGAAGCTTGTACTGTCTGTTTGCCCGCTGCTGGAGGTCGCAATAATTTTGACTTGATGACTGCCAATATCGTCGGAAGTGGGCTGCCAATAGAAGCTTTCCCCACGAACCTCAGCACTTTTGATATTGTCGGATTGATAACTGAATTGTACTGCATTGGCCGGTACATCCTCTTTTAATTTAATGGGAAGAAGAATAGGTTTGGTATAAGGGGTCGTCTGATCCGATATCTTCTGGAGTGTAAGCGGTCCGTTAAATGTACGCCCGGCATTCATGCCCCGGGATTCCATTGCACTTGGCTGATCTGATGCTCTAATTTTACTGATCTTGTTATATTCACAAAGCCATAGATCCTTTTTTGTAATCGTAAAATAGTTGCCTGCGCTTCTATCCTTTTTCCACAGTTCCGGGCTTCGGTTTTTATAGGAGGTCCACAGTCGATTGGAACGGCCTTTGATGATCAGCCAATCCTTCCATGGCTCTATTTTAGTTACCGGTTCATTGATGCTTCCTAACTCAGATAAATTTCCGGAAGAATCAATTTCGTATATATTACCACTATCATCTGATCCGAATAGTGAATGATGTATTAGGTAGATAGCCGAGAGGTTTTTAGAAAGATTCAGCTTCCTGGTCAAGTTTAGCTTGCTGTCCTTATAATTGAAACGGAAAAGATTACCGCCTTTTGAAAGCGCAAAAAGCTGATCTGCAGAGGCTTCAAGGTCTACTATGTTTTCACTGCTCAATTTGGAGTGTGCGATAAGATCTATTGTTGAATCAACCGATGCCGGTGTTTTCAGGGATAGTTCTCCAAGCCCCTTATTACCCAGTGCTATGTAAAGATTATCATCAATGCGCTTAGCATCTTTGGGATTTGAAGGCAGAACAGTAGAAGAGTAAACACCGAGGACTGAGGTAGGTTCAAGTACCGTAAGTCGCCTGCTGTTTCCAAATAAATAAGCGAATCGAATATCAGCAGTAACTTTGTATCCCCGCTGTTCCATTCCTGTTGAAGAATAAAGCCATTGCAGAGTATCGGGCTGAGTGCGGAACACCACCATGCCCTCGGTATCTGATAATATATACATGTGTGCAGGAGAACTGTCCATTGCCAGGACAGATGGTATTTCCATTACAAAAGAATAATCCTTTTCGAGCTTGGGCTGTGCGCTGGCCCTTAAGGAGACAGTTATGGTACCAAGAATAGCGATTATTAATACCGTCGAAATTTTTTTCATAACTATAGCCAATGATGTCTTTTATACCAGTGGATTGTTCGAGAAATTCCTTCATCTAACGAATATTCGGGCATATACCCAAGTTCCTGCTGTGCTTTTTTACTGGTACAGGTCCATTCTAAAATTAATTCTTTTGCTTTTTCTCTGTTCAAAACGGGATAAATCCCAAAAAATGATCCGGCTTTCTCAAATGTACCGGCGATTTTTTCAACGTACTTTGGTTTCACGTATATGGGGATAGCTTTTTTACCCAATACTTTAGTTGCTGTTCCCCTGATCTGGTTCCATGTGTAAACTTCTGTTCCGGTAATAAAGTAAGTATTGACACCCGGTGTACTCTGATTGGCGGCCTTAAGGATGCCCTGCACGACATCAGCCACATAAATCATTGAAATTTTTGGGCGTTCTCCATCTCCGATAATGGGACATATATGTTTGTTGATCATTTTAAAGAAGGAATAAATTTGATCTTCCCTGGGCCCGTAGACCGCAGGGGGACGCAGCACGGTAATGGAGGTAGAATCGTTGGCTAATTCATTGATCTTTTGTTCCATCCGTTTTTTTGATTTTCCGTACATGCTAATTGGATTCATCGGATTCTCTTCATCAACGGGACCGTTGTGACTGGGGCCTACCGCCGCAAGAGACGACAGAACTACAATTTTTGCAACTCCCTCTTTTTGAGCGATGCGCAGTAAATTCTCGGTGGAATCTACATTCGCATGTTCAAATTCCTCGTATGTGGGGGCCTTAACCCGGCCGGCAAGATGGAAGATAACATCAACGTCCTTAACTGCTTGTTTCAACACTGAAAGGTCATCGAGATTTCCTCGGATGCGCGTAAAAGGCTTCCCTTTTAGCCACTTTTCATTGTTACGAATTAGGCAGCGAATTTCCGAATAGGCATCCGTGTTGATGAGCGTATCTACCAGATGACTTCCAATAAAACCTGTTCCGCCGGTTACGAAGGCTTTCATCAAATTTTGTATATTTGGGGGCTCAGTTAAAAAGCATTTATATGATAACTGATTTTCAAACGTTTAAGATACAAATCTCAAGGATGTATTGGAAAATTTATGAGTGAACTTAGAGTCGCAATCTTTACTGGGAACTATAATCATATTCAGGACGGTGTGTCTTTGACCTTAAATCGCCTGGTGGCTTTTCTGGAAGATAATGAGATTCCCGTTATTATTTTTGGCCCGACTGTTGATAACCCTGCCATTGATCATGAAGGCGAATTTGTCCCAGTCCCTTCCATACCTATGCCTGGACGTCCCGAATATCGGGTAACTGTTGGTTTCCCTGAAACGGCACAAAAAAGACTTCGCGAATTTAATCCCAGCCTTGTTCACCTTGCCACTCCTGATGTTTTGGGATTTCGTGCAATGCGGTGGGCTCAGGCTAACAACATCCAAATTGTCGCATCTTATCATACACACTTTACCAGCTACCTAAAGTATTATAACCTGGATATGTTGAAGATGCTTGGATGGAAATACCTGGCCTGGTTTTACAGCCAATGTAAGCACATATATGTTCCTTCCCCTTCAATGGCGGATGAACTTAATGACGAAGGTATTAACGAGGGAATTCGGATTTGGGCACGTGGTGTAAATACGGAACAGTTTAATCCTGAATATAGGGATATGGAATGGCGTCGGTCCCTGGGATTCAAAGATTCAGACAAGATCGTTACTTTTGTTTCACGCTTGGTTTGGGAAAAGAATTTGCAAACGTTTGTAGATTCAACAAAAAAACTAAAAAAATCGTACCCTAGTATTAGAGTGATGGTCGTTGGAGACGGGCCTGCCAAGAAAGAACTGGAGCATATGTTGCCGAATGCGCACTTTACTGGCTTTGTAACAGGTAACGAACTTAGTCGGGCTTATGCCAGCAGCGACGTTTTTCTTTTTCCCTCCGAAACCGAAACGTTTGGGAACGTAACATTAGAGGCAATGGCAAGTGGGTTGCCTTGCGTTGTTGCGGATGCTACCGGCAGTCGGTCACTCGTAGAGTCCGGAGTAAATGGTTATCTCGCACCGCCTAGAGATACCATGGCTTTTGCGGAGTGTGTGGCAAAAATTACCGAAGATGAAACGATAGCCGGAAAGATGAGTAAGGCAGCACGTCAGAAAGCACTAGCTTATTCATGGGAGAACGTGAATAGTAAACTTCTTAAAAATTATGAAGAAGCCTTGGAAGAACCCCGTCCGGCTCTTAAATTCTAGATAATTTAGAGACAATTACGTGAAAATATTATACGTATCACATACCCACCCGCCCGAAGGGCAGATCCTTGACAATGTAGGGGGAATGCAAAGGGTTAGCCAGCAATTAATACAGGAGTTAAAGCAGAGAGCCAGCGTTGAAGTTTTTAATGAGACAGTCAATGTTTCAGGACAAGGCAGAATAGCGTTTGAGGCAACTCGTTTTTTAATTAAAGAATTGTTCAGGCTGCCCCATATAGCCAAAGAGTGTGGAGCTGACATTATTTTGTTTTCTTCAATGGTGACTGCAAGCCTGGCCTACTTTATTAGGGATAAGGTATCAATACCAATGGTAACGATTAACCATGGCCGAGATGTAACCTTGCCGTTGGGAATCTATCAGTGGTTTGTACCTAAAGTCTTTTCAAGTCTTGACGGTGTGATCTCAGTTTCACAGGCGACACGCGAAGAGTGTATTAAACGAGGTATGGAACCTGAAAAAGGGGTTGCTTTACCAAATGGTTTTGATTTTAAAAAGCTGAACAACTTTCCCAAAAAACAAGAATCACGAAAAATTCTACAAAAAAAATTTTCTATTCCCCTTGAACAAAACTTTATGCTGTTGACCGTGGGAAGAAAGGTTAAACGAAAAGGACATGAATGGTTTATTCGGGAGGTTATGCCGAAATTGGATGAGCAAGTTGTTTATGTGACCGTAGGAGATGGCCCCGAGTTTGAAAGTGTGGAACGAGCTGTGGAGTGTTCTCTGTATAAGGACCGCATCTTCTTGCTGGGACGTCAGCCCGATGAAGTCTTAAGACAGGCTTATGCTGCAGCCGATGTATTTGTAATGCCGAATATCCCGGTAGACGGAGATATGGAAGGGTTCGGCATTGTACTACTGGAAGCCAATATGGCCCGAACCCCTGCAGTAGCTGCGGACCTGGAAGGCATCAAGGATGTTATCGCACAGGGCGAAAACGGTTTTCGCGTTCCAACCCTGGATGCCAATCAGTTTGCCGATAAAGTTCATGAAATGCTTTACCATAAATTGGAACATTTATCCAGGCAAACTCGTAATTACGTTCAAGAACAATTCAGCTGGAGAAATGTCGCCCAGCAGTATTTGGATTACCTTGAAACAGTAATTAGCCGCCGAGCATCAGAAATGATATTAACTTAATTCATTATTTGATTGATGCTTAATATGGAAGTATATTTGCAACGATAAGCACTTTTCAAAAGCCGAAAAAAAGAACGAATGGCCGATTCAAAATCTGACCTAAAGACAAACGATATTTTTGCCAAGGCTTATGATTTTACTAAAGCCGAAGAAATTAAAGCCCAAGGCCTTTATCCCTATTTCAAGCCTCTGCAGGCCACTGATGGTACGACAGTAAAGATTGATGGCCGAGAAGTTATTATGGCCGGCTCTAATAATTACCTTGGCCTGACCAATGATCCACGTGTAATTGAGGCAGCTCGCGATGTGATAAAAGTCTATGGCACCGGCTGCACGGGATCCCGTTATTTAAATGGAACGTTAGATCTGCATATCGAGCTGGAAGAGAAACTCGCAGAATTTATGCGTAAAGATGCCTGTGTATTGTTTAGCACCGGATATCAAACAAATGAAGGTTCTATCCAAACGATTGCTGGACGACAGGATATCATATTTTCTGATAAAGACAACCATGCTTGTATCGTTACCGGAACGCTTGTGTCCAATGCCAAGACAATGCGATACCAGCATAACGATATTGGCCAATTGGAAAAGCTTCTTGAGCGGGCTGATGAAGGGGCCGGAAAATTGATTGTCAGTGACGGGGTTTTTTCCATGTCTGGAACCATTGCTAAAGTTCCGGAATTAGTGGAGCTAAAGGAGAAATATGGAGCTCGCCTTTACCTTGACGATGCCCACGCCATTGGCGTTGTGGGTGAGGGAGGAAGAGGTTCAGCCTCTACTTTTGGAATGATGGACAGTGTAGATCTCATCAGCGGCACATTTTCAAAGTCCTTTGCCTCTCTCGGCGGTTTCTTGGTGGGAGACAGGGAAGTAATTGAGTATGTACGCCATAATTCGCCCGCTCATATTTTTAGCGCTTCTATGCCTCCGGCCAATGTAGCTACGGTATTGAAAGCGCTTGAAATCCTTCAGGAAGAGCCATGGAGGCTCGGTCGTTTGGAAGAGATTTCAGATTATATGCGAACCAATCTTCGCGAAATGGGTTTTAATGTATGGACAAGTCAAACTCCGATTATTCCCGTTGTTATTGGCGAAATGATTGACTGTTTCCAATTTTGGAAGGGACTGTTTGAGGCCGGTGTTTATGTTAACGCGGTTGTTCCCCCAGGTGTACCCCGCGGACAGTCACTCGTTAGAACCAGCTATATGGCAACGCATACTGATGAACATCTCGATCGTATCTTAGAAGCTTTCCGTAAAGTTGGTATTGAACAGGGCATCATAGATCAAAATGGCCATTCTTTATTAGAAACCGAATAAATAAGTGGATACAACGACTCAACGAACAAACGGCATTACCCTTGTAACGACTAAAAAAGAACGTAAGAAGTTTATTAACTTTCCTTACGATCATTATGCTGATGAGGAGCATTGGATTGCTCCGCTGAAGATGGAGCAAAAAAAGCTTGTTGACGAGGGTAATAACCCTTTCTACGAAAATGGTGAAATTGCCCTTTTCCTGGCGGAACAAGATGGAGAAATTTGTGGTCGAATAGCCGCTATCCAAGATCGCCGTTACAATGAACATCATAATAACAAGACCGGTTTTTTCGGTTTTTTTGATTGTATTAATGATCAATCTGTAGCCAACTTATTGATTAAAGTTGCCGAAGACTGGTTGAGAGAGCGAGGGCATACTGATGTTTTGGGGCCTTCGAATCCAAGCATGATGGATGAGGTAGGGATATTGGTAGACGGTTTTGAATATGATCCTAGCATTATGATGCCCTATCATAAACCGTATTATGATCAACTTTTAAAAAGCGCAGGTCTTAAAAAACAGATGGACCTGTATGCATTCCGCGTCACCCAGGGAACGGTTGACCTGGACCGGATGTATCGTGCCGAAGAAATTGTACGGCGACGCATGCCAAAACTCAGGATTCGTGAGGTTGATCTCAAGCGTATTGACGAAGAAGTGGAAATTGTGCGTCACATTTTTAATAAAGCATGGTCAAATAATTGGGGCTTTATCCCGCTTACCAAGAAAGAACTGGAGGATCTGGCTGCGGACTTAAAAATGATCCTGGATCCTAAGATTGCCCATATTGCAGAAGTAAATGGCGATCCTGTAGCCTTTTCAATCGCGCTTCCGGATTTAAACCAGGCTTTGAAATATCTGGATGGCACTTTATTCCCAACCGGTATATTTAAGCTGTTATGGCATCAGCGTAACATCAATCGGATTCGTACTGCATTAATGGGGGTTCTGCCTGAATACCAAGGGCGAGGTATTGATGCCTTGCTTCATAAAGAAGCTATAACCAATGGTATCGAGGCAGGATATAAATCTTCGGAACTTGGTTGGGTACTGGAGTCTAATAAGAGTATGATTCGTGTTGCCGAACGAATTGGCGCACATATCGAGAAAACATATCGTATGTACGGAAAAGATCTTTGAGAAGATCGGTTACGCTGTTTCCGTGGTTTTAATATTCACGGACCTTTCTCGTATTTAGGGGTTTGGAATAGTTTTAAGTTGGTTTTCAAACTCCGAAATCTCCCAAAAATTTCCTACCTTTGAATGCCTGTTCAGACTGCGATGTCTTGATGGACAGGTTAAAATTTTTGAACAAAATTATGCCAAATTATTATGAGTGATTACCGTATTGAAAAAGATTCAATGGGAGAAATTAAAGTTCCAAAAAATGCCTATTACGGTGCGCAAACAAAACGCGCCATAGATAACTTCCCCGTGAGCGGCATTCGTTTTAGCCGTGGATTTATAGAAGCAATTGGCATGATTAAGAAGAACGCCGCGAAGGTTAACGAAGAACTTGGCGAACTGGATCCGGGCATCTCAAAAGCTATCCAGAGAGCTGCTGAAGAAGTAATCTCGGCTAAGTTTGATGATGATTTTGCTATTGATATCTTTCAAACAGGCTCCGGTACTTCTACGAACATGAATGCTAATGAGATTATTGCCAAAAGGGCTAATGAGTTAAAAGGCAAGGAGGTTGAAACAACGATTCATCCCAATGATCATGTTAACTACGGTCAGAGCTCGAACGATGTAATTCCCACTACCATCCGTCTGTCGGCAGCCTTGGCGGTTACAAAAAATCTTATTCCTGCACTTAATCATTTGAAGGAAACCTTTACCCAAAGGGGAGAGGAGTTTGCTGACGTCGTGAAGACAGGCAGAACGCACTTGATGGATGCTATGCCCGTGACAGTAAAGCAGGAATTCGATGGTTATGCTCGTCAGCTTGAACTGGGTATAGAGCGCCTGGAATCTACGCTTAACAGGTTAACACAATTGCCACAGGGGGGGACAGCTGTGGGGACGGGATTGAATACCAATCCGAAATTTGGTGCTAAAATCGCGGAAGCCTTGTCGAAAGACACCGGTATTGGTTTTTCCGAAGCCAAGGATCATTTTGAGGCGCAAGCGACGGTTGATACCCCAGTGGAGTTGAGCAGCCAGCTCAAAACAATTGCAGTAGGTTTGATGAAAATCGGCAATGACCTGCGCTGGATGAATTCCGGGCCAAATAGCGGGATTGGAGAGATTACCCTGGAAGCTTTGCAGCCTGGATCTTCAATCATGCCAGGGAAGATTAATCCAGTGATTGAAGAATCACTGGTTATGGTTTGTACACAAGTAATCGGAAATGATGCGGCGATAACAGTTGCCGGGCAATCCGGCAATTTTGAATTAAATGTAATGTTGCCGGTTGTTGCTCATAACCTCCTGGAGTCAATAAATATCCTTGGCAACGCAACTCGTAATCTTGCTGATAAGTCGGTTTCTCGCTTATCGGTCAATAAAAAACGAATTGCCGAAATGGTTGGTCGAAACCCGGTTTTGGTAACCGCGTTAAATCCGCTGATAGGCTATGACAAAGCTGCCAAAATTGCTAAAAAGGCTTTTGCCGAAGAAAGACCCGTTAAAGAGGTTGCCCGCGAAATGACGGATTTGAGCGATGAAGAACTTGATCAGGCCCTTGATCCCATTAAAATGACTAAAGGTGGATTTATGGAATAAAATATATACAGTTAGCTGGGAGGGACTGTTTTATTGAAAAAGTCCCGATTGTATATAAGATTAATAGAAACATATCCTGCTGCTGGCCAGTAGTTAAATAGAAGAACAAAGATATTATGGCACGTACGAAGACTCAGAAAAAAGGCACATCAAAATCAAAGGCGTCATCAAATAATTCTTATACCAAAAAGCAGAGGCAAGAAATACTGGACGACTATAAACTGGCGGTTATGAGCCGGGAAACTTCTTATCTGGGTAGGAAAGAGACCCTGACCGGTAAAGCAAAGTTTGGTATCTTTGGAGATGGAAAAGAGATGCCCCAGATTGCTATGGCCAGGTATTTTAAAGATGGGGATTTTCGTTCCGGCTACTACCGTGATCAAACATTCATGATGGCAATAGGCCAGGTTACCGTGCAGCAGTTTTTTGCCCAGCTCTATGCTCATGCCAATCTAGAGGAAGAGCCCCATTCGGGCGGACGTCAAATGAATGCTCACTTTAGTACCCGTAGCTTGGATGAGGATGGCAATTGGAAAGATTTGACGAAGATGAAGAATACCTCGCCTGACATTTCTCCTACAGCAGGACAGATGTCTCGTCTATTAGGATTGGCCCAGGCTTCCAAGATTTATCGAAATCATGAATCACTATTGGATAAAGAGGAGTTCCAGAAATTTTCGAATGATGGGAATGAGATAGGATGGGGGACCATTGGTGATGCCAGCACCTCAGAAGGTGTTTTTTGGGAAACTATCAACGCTGCAGGCGTATTACAGGTACCGATGGTACTTTCCATTTGGGATGACGGTTATGGAATTTCAGTGCCTCGTAAATACCAGACAACAAAAGCCAGTATTTCTGAAGTGCTGTCAGGTTTCCAGCGGACAGAAGAGAAGGCTGGATTGGAAATCCTGACAGTCAAGGCCTGGGATTATTCTGCTTTAATGGAAACTTATGCGCAGGCAGAGAAGGTAGCCCGGGAAGAGCATGTTCCTGTCTTGGTTCACGTCAAGGAAGTGACCCAACCCCAAGGGCACTCAACATCCGGTTCGCACGAGCGATATAAATCCGATGAGCGTCTAAAATGGGAAGAAGAATACTGTTGCATTAGTAAAACACGTAGCTGGATATTGGATGAAGGTATTGCAACAGAGGAGGAAGTAGATGCGCTTGAGAAACAGGCAAAAGAAAAGGTCAAGAATGCTCAAAAAGCGGCGTGGAAGACGTTTACTTCGGAACTGAAACAAGAGTTGAATACGGTTAATGGACTTCTGGATGAAATGGCAGCTGAGAGTTCGAACGGTAATGCTCTCCGTGATATCTCGAAAGAAATGAACGCTCCCTTGGTGCCACTCCGAAGGTATATTGTTTTAGCAGCACGTAAAGCACTTCGGGCAGTAAGGGATGAAGATATTGCCTCTAAAGAAAAACTAAAAAATTGGTTGCTTGAAAGTGATAAGGCGAATGCCCGGCGATACGATAGCTACCTCTATAGTGAAAGCGAGCTTTCACCGCTTAATATCAGGGAAGTACAACCCGAGTATTCCGAAAATCCTGAAAGCGTAGATGGGAGGGTCGTGCTGCGTGATAATTTTGATAAACTTTTTGATAAATATCCCGAAACTTTGGTCTTTGGTGAAGATTCAGGAAAGCTTGGCGATGTAAATAAGGGACTTGAAGATATGCAGGATAAATACGGGGAACTAAGAGTGAGCGATACCGGCATTCGTGAAGCTACAATCCTCGGACAGGGTATAGGAATGGCTTTGAGAGGTTTGAGGCCGATTGCTGAAATACAGTATCTTGATTATCTGTTATACTGTTTCCAGGGATTATCGGATGATCTTGCTACCGTTCGTTATCGTAGTATGGGTGGACAGAAAGCTCCGTTGATTGTACGTACCCGCGGACATAGGCTCGAGGGTATCTGGCATACGGGTTCGCCCATGGGTATGATCATAAATGGGGTACGCGGAATTCATGTATGTGTCCCCAGGAATTTGACGGATGCGGCCGGGATGTATAATACCTTGCTGCGCGGCGACGATCCTGCCTTGGTAATAGAACCTCTGAATGCCTATCGACTTAAGGAAGATATGCCAAATAACCTGGGAGAGTTTATGGTGCCTCTGGGTATTCCGACCATTGTTTCTGAAGGGTCGGATATTACCATCGTTTCATACGGATCGACTTGTAACATCTGTGAAGCGGTTCTTCCTCAACTGGATGATGCAGGTATTTCTGCTGAGCTGATAGATGTTAGGACGCTACTGCCTTTTGATCGAAGCCACATGATTGTAGAATCTCTTAAAAAAACGAATCGTATCCTTTTTGTAGATGAAGACGTGCCGGGTGGTGCCTCAGCTTATATGATGAACAGGGTGCTGCAAGAGCAAAAAGGGTATTTTTACTTGGATTCGGAGCCGAAATGCCTTACAGCTAAAGAACATCGGGCTGCTTACGGATCGGATGGGGACTATTTTTCCAAGCCCAATGAGGAGGATATTTTTGAAGCAGTATATGCGCTGATGAATGAGGTAAATCCTGAAAAGTATCCACCGATATATTAAAGTGCTGGTGTTTTTTATTTAAGAATAAAAATTGTCAGGTTGATCGCAGGTCATCAAAGTATATTAAGATAGATTCATTGGCTACTATGAAGCGATTTCTAATTTTTTGTATGTTTTTTAGCCTGATGGCGTTAATTGCTAATGCTCAACGTCCTCCTTCTGATGAAATTCAAACGGATGAGGGAATACTGACAGTTCAGCCTATTCATCACGGTACTTTGGTGTTGAGTTGGACAGGGAAAAATATTTACGTGGATCCAACAGGAGGAGCCCAGGTATTTGAGGGACTTGGATCGCCCGATGTTATTCTCATTACCCATGCCCATGGTGATCATTTGGATATTGGTACCCTAAAGGCACTGCAAACAGATAAAGCTTCCATTGTTGTTCCCAAGTCGGTAGCTAAGCAGCTTCCGCAAGCATTCCGTGATCAGCTTCTGATTTTGGACAACGGTGATACGACAAGCAAGCCGGGTTTCCCAATTCGGGCGATCCCAATGTACAATTTGCCGGAGAGCCCGGATTCGTATCATCCAAAGGGCTGGGGGAATGGATATGTGCTTTCACTGGGGGGCGAGAATGTATATCTGTCAGGAGATACTGAAGATATCCCAGAAATGCGGTCGCTTGAAAATATCGATATTGCTTTTGTTTGTATGAATTTGCCATATACGATGAACGTTGAACAGGCAGCCGATGCAGTCCTAGCTTTCAAACCGAGGATTGTCTATCCATATCATTATCGGGGGCAGGACACGGCTAAATTCGAGGAGCTGGTTAATGCCGAAAATGATCAGATCGAGGTGCGGTTAAGAGATTGGTATAGATAATAAAAGAATTTTTATTTCTTTTGAAATAAGAGCTGATCTGATCCTCCATGCACGGCTATATAAACATCCAATAAACCATCGTCATTGTAGTCGGCAATTTCAAGATCGGAAACTTCCGGCAAAAAATTGTTGGAGATCCATAGGGGTGATTGATCCGTAAAAAAACCACTTCCGTTATTTATCAATACGTGAATTCCCCCATGATAATTGCCGACCAGCAGATCGGGGTCGCCATCTTTGTCTATGTCGGCAAAATCGGCATCAAAAGTATCTGATGTAATTGCGGGAAGTCTATCGCCGGTCTTATCGGAAAATATTCCGTTGCCATTATTGAGGAGAATACGGTCTTTTGGATTGCTGCCTGATTGAAATCCCGAGTTGCCAAAGTAAAGATCCAGGTCATGGTCGCCATCGATATCGGAAAGATTAACATCCCGGGTTTCTTCAATCTTGTTGATGAAGGGAATGCGGCTAGCTGTCTGATCAACAAAAAATCCAGAGCCGGTGTTAACAAAAACACTGTTGTTGTCGGCATTTGCTACAATGATGTCTGTCCGCCCGTCACCGGTGATATCACCAAAAGCTATGTCATTGGTGTTATCAAATCGTTGGGGTAACCGATCAGCTGTTTCATTGGTAAAAATGACATTGCCATTGTTTATTAAAATGATATTTTGGCCGTTATTTCCAATCATGATATCAACATTCCCGTCACCGTCGATATCAGCTGCCTCACCGGCAGTGAAATTTCCGTTGACCGGAATGCGAATTGATAAGTCAGTAAATGTACCTCGACCCTGGTTAATATATAACTCATTGTTTTGATTTTGGTTATTTATAAAAAGGAGGTCGGGGTTTTGGTCCCGGTCAAAATCAGCAACGGCTACATCTCTGGTATCGAACTGTTGCGCGGGAAGCCGGGATGAGGATTGGTCCAAGAAAATCCCGGTTCCGTCATTTATCAATATTTTGTTTGCTTGGAATTCGATTGCTAAAACAATATCAATATCTCCGTCATTATCCAGGTCGGCCGCTTTTGCTCTTACGGTATTATCCGCTAATCCCGATGGGAGGTTGGAGGAAGTTACATTTTTAAAGATCGTAGTATCCGGCTCAATGTTACCATTTTGACCATCATGATTGTTCAAATTGAGGTGACAGCCACACAAGGATGTGATGATCAATGGCAATAACAAGATAAAATAGCGGTAATACATGATAACTAAGTTTTGATGGCCTCTTGATAATGTAACTATTTATTGATCTCAAAAATTACATAGTTTTTCATCAAAACACAGATTCCCTTGCCGATAAATGCAATTTTAGGGTATTACTTTAGGTAAGAAGCAGGTCGATAATAACAAATGCCCAGACGGCCGGCAGATAGGCAAAAGAAGCAAACATAAGTTTTTTGGCAGCCTCTTTAGTACGTGATCGGGCAAAAGAAATTCCGTAGTAAAGAAATAATAACCCACTTGCTAACGACCCACAAAGATAAATCCAGTTATTGAGGCCTACATGATAAAGGCCATAGCTTACCGGGATAAGGGCTATCAGACATGACAAGATAAGGGTTGTGGCTTTGAAACCATTTGTGTCATTTTGCGGGAGCATTTGAAAACCGGCATTGGAGTAATCATCCTTGCAGAGCCAAGCTATAGCCAAAACGTGGGGCACCTGCCAAAGGAATACGATGCCAAACAGTAGCCACATACCAGTACTGCCAAGATGGCCCGCTGCCGCAGCCCATCCGCCAATTGGCGGCAGTGCCCCTGGTATGGCGCCAATAAAAACATTTACGGCAGACACCCTTTTCATAGGTGTATAAACACCAAGATAAATTAATGAGGTTAGCAATGATACAATACTCGCTACATAGTTTACAAAAAACATTAAGTAGATAAGCCCGGCCAAAATCAATCCAAGTGAAAAGACTACACTTTGAACGGGGGTAATCTTACTTGAAGGGACAGGCCGCTTTCGGGTTCGTTTCATTTTACCGTCAAAACGCCATTCCATGAATTGATTATGAGCCGCTGTACCGGAAGCCGTCATCCAAGTGCCCAGGATGGCGTGAAACATAATGATGTAATTAATTTCACTGCCTGAGCCCAAAATGAAACCAATCAACATACTTGCCAGTACGGTGAATGTAATTCCCGGTTTGGTTAACTCATAATAAGCCGCAATTTTTTCAGTGTCGAAAAACTTTGAAAGGGTAAATTCTGTGCTTAACTTCATGCCGCAATAATAATTTTATAAGACGCTAAATTTACAGATTTATATTGAAAATTGTTACCCCAAAGGCATAAGAAATCATTGAAATTCTGAATCGGAGGCGGAACGGTTCAGATCTTCTTAAATGCCCTAAAAAAATTTATTTAGGATTGAACTATGAAATTCAACACCTACCAAAAAGTTGCGATCACGACAGTGGGAGCAACCGTATTTCTCATTTTTGTTGGCGGATTGGTCCGTGCTTCAGGGGCAGGCCTTGGTTGTCCTGATTGGCCTCGGTGCTTTGGAATGTGGATACCACCAACCTCTGCCTCCCAGCTGCCGGCAGGCTATGATTTGACGCAGTTTAACGTCTTTAAAACATGGACAGAATACGTAAATAGGTTGGTTGGCGTTAGCATTGGGTTGTTGATAACGACTACTTTTGTATTATCTTTTCGTTACAGAAAGAGTAAGCCCGTTGTTTTGTATAGTTCATTTGCTGCTTTTTTGATGGTATTGGTTCAGGGTTGGCTTGGTGGACAGGTGGTTAAGACCGGTCTTAATGCGTGGCTCATTACGCTACATATGTTCCTGGCTATGTTTATTATGATGGCTCTAATCTATGCAGCCTATAAAGCTTCTGAGGAACAAATCTCTACCGATATCTTAAATATTAAAAGCGATTGGTTTTTGGGAGCACTACTACTTCTAATGGTATGTACATTTGCACAGCTTATTCTGGGAACCCAGGTCAGGGAAGCCATCGACGCACTTAAGAATATGGTAAACGCTCCCCCGAGAGAAACATGGATATCTCACATTGATCTAATCGATAAGATCCACCGTAGTTTTGCTTGGACGGTATTGTTGTCAGGAGGGGCAGTATTCTATTTTGCAGGGTGGAAAGCCAATTCTAAAATTATCCGCAGAATAGGGCTCACCATATTTGGCTTAATATTATTACAGATCGTAACCGGTGTTGGGATTTACTATCTGGGAGTACCACCCACTTACCAAGTAATTCATTTGACGGGCATAGCATTTCTTATTGGTTTCGAGTTTCTATTATTTCTATTGGTGATGCGTTCCCGAGAGGATTTACCCAGCTTATAAGGTTATTTTCACAAAAAAAGCCGATCAAAAGATCGGCTTTTGCAAATAACCCAATTAAGCTTGCTTTTCTAGAACCCCGGTGTAATCACTGGACGGAAAAGCGTATCCAGCAGAGTATATCCAACCAAGAGGCCAAAGAACGCTAATGAAGCAACCAGCAGCATAGAATTAAACTTCTTATCCCAATATAAACCCATAAAGAACAGGGCAACTAAGCTACCTTTTAGGATTGCAATAGCCATTGCCGCAAAAATTGACCATGGCTCAGGAAGATGCATAAAATGAACGCCCGCAGTAAGCAAAGTTAAAATAAACAGGGCGCCTGCCACGCTTAATAATGTTTTATCAGAAGATATGTGATGTCCACTCATGAGTAGAAATATTTTAAGTTATTAGTCAATTAGGTAGAATAGCGGAAAGAGGAAGATCCAGATGATGTCCACAAGGTGCCAGTAAAGCCCGGCAATTTCAACAGGAGTATAGTATTCGCTATCAAAATCTCCCTTCAATGATCTCCTGAGCAACCAACTCATGATCCCTATACCGACAATAACGTGAATACCGTGCAAGCCGGTCATAAGATAATAAAGGCTAAAGAAAACACTTGCGTGAGGGTTGTCTATGCCGGTAAATGTATAAGAGGCCCCCGGATAGATACCCAGGCTAAACTTGTGTTCCCACTCAAAATACTTTATCACCATAAAAATACATGCTAAAACAATTGTAATGCCCAGATTTATGGCAATATTCTTTTTTTGGTTTAGCTGTGCCGATTTTATGGCCATTGCTACTGTCAAACTACTACCGATAAGCACTAGTGTATTAACAGTACCCCAAACAGTATTAAGTTCTTTAGAAGCTTCCACAAAGAGTTCAGGATGCAAGATACGAAACACGGCGTATGCTGCGAACAGACCGCCAAAAAATAAGATCTCAGTTACCAGAAATATCCACATCCCCATTTTGGCAGAGTCGAACTGCTGCTCGGCATCTACAAAGTGGTGCTGCAGGAATCCGGTCTGTGATGTGGCCGTTGAGTGATTTGCCATAATCAGATTCTACTTGTTTTATAGGTTAATACTAATTTATTCAGCTTTAATCTCTTCGCCGTCTACTTTTAATTCGGTATCTGCAACGGTTCCATGTCCATTTCCGGAACCAGCCAATCCCAACTGGAATTCATCCATGGGTTTATGATAGTCGTAAGGTCCATGAACAAATACGGGAATATGATTAAAGTTATGAGCAGGAGCAGGTGAAGACACTTGCCATTCAATGCCGCGACCTCCCCATGGATTGGCCGGGGCCTTTTCGCCGGTAAAGATAGATTTTACCAGGTAAATAAAGACCATCAAAAAGCCAAAGCCTAAAATGTAAGAACCGATTGTTGAGACTTGGTGAAATGGCTGGAATTGTTCAATGTAATTAAAATATCTGCGTGGCATCCCCTGTGCTCCCATTACGAATTGAGGTAAGAAAGTGACGTTGAAACCAACGAATATTGTACCACATGCAATTTTGGCCATCTTTTCATTATACATTTTGCCGGTGATTTTGGGCCACCAGTAATGCAGTCCTGCCAGAAAAGCCATTACCATACCTCCCACCATGACGAAGTGAAAGTGGGCAACAACGTAATAGGTATCATGCAAGTGAACATCAAGTGCAATTGAAGCAAGTACAATACCGGTGATACCGCCGACAAGGAAGAGGAAAAAGAATCCGAAAATATACAATAAGGGAGACTGGAGCTTTATGGAACCTTTATACAAGGTAGCCGTCCAGTTGAACATTTTAATACCCGTGGGGATACCGACTAGGAAAGTCAAAAATGAGAAGACCATTGAAGCCATTGAGGCCTGACCTGACACAAACATGTGGTGCCCCCAAACCAAGAAACCAATAAAGGCAATAGCCAATGAAGATAGGGCAATAGCCCAGTACCCGAAGATATGTTTCTTGCTAAACGTAGTTATCACTTCTGATACCACACCAAAGCCCGGTACAATCATGATATAAACGGCAGGGTGGCTGTAGAACCAGAAAAAGTGTTCGTAAAGAAGTGGATCTCCGCCGAGTGCGGGGTCAAAGATTCCAACTCCCAATATTCGTTCCATTCCGACGAGAGCCAGTGTGATGGCAAGTACCGGAGTTGCAAGAATCTGGATAATACTGGTTGCATACAGGCTCCAGGTAAAGAGCGATATTTTACCCCAGGTTAGGCCAGGTGCTCGCATTTTGTGGATCGTCGTTATAAAGTTAACCCCGGTCAGGATAGATGAAAATCCAATTACGAAAACGCCAAATGTCATTATTGTCACTGCGCCCCCCGTTGAAGTTGAGTAGGGGGTGTAGAAAGTCCAACCGGTATCAATACCTCCATTGAGTATAGCAAATAAGGCGATAAACGCCCCGGCCAGATATAGATAATAACTTAATAGGTTAAGCCTTGGAAAGGCAACGTCTTTCGCTCCCAGGTGAATAGGAAGAATGAAGTTTCCCAAGGCCGCCGGCACCGAGGGCACCAAGAACAGGAAGATCATTATAGAACCGTGCAGTGTAAAAAGCTCATTATATGTATGAGCTTGAATGAAATTCCTGGTTGGTGTCCAAAGCTCTGTACGGATTAACAAAGCCATAATACCCCCCATGAAAAAGAAGAAGGTAATAGAGCAAAGGTATAGGATTCCAATTCTTTTGTGGTCGAGAGTGGTCAGCCATGACCATATTCCTTTCTCTGCATTCAGGTAATGTTCTTTAGGGTCTTCTTCAGGCTTAAAACGCTGAACCTGAATTTTCTTAAGATTAGAGCTGGCTTCTGCTGTTTCCATGGTTATTTCAGTGTTTTGATATATTCGATAATAGCGTTGATCTGGTCTTCGTCGAGTTGCCCCTGGTAAGTATTCATTACGGGTTGAAACCCTTTTACTACCTTTGCATTTGGATGTAAGATGGATTCGCGAATGTAGTTTTCATCAACGGTAACCGTTTCTCCACTTGCTAACTCAACCTTGTGACCAAATATTCCTTTCCAGCTTGGCCCCGTCATTCTGGATCCATCTGTGGAGTGGCATGTGGAACAGGCATATTGCTCATGTAGCTTTTCACCCAGTTTGGCAGGGGGTAGGTCGCTGGCCTGTCCGCCACCGGCATTTTGTGCTAACCAAGTTTCAAACTCTTCGGGTTTTTGGACTACAATGGTACCTAACATTTTTGAGTGGCCATCCCCGCAATATTCGGCACAAAACAGATTCGATTTACCTGGTTTTGGAGCATTGAACCACATCACCGTGTATCGGTTGGGCAAAACATCTTGTTTTAGACGGAAATCAGGAACATAAAATGAATGGATTACATCCCTGGAAGACATAACGAGTTTTATCGGTCGCCCCGCCGGTACATGAAGCTCCTGCATCGAGCGTGCTCCATTCGCGTAATTAAATTGCCAAGACCACTGTTGGGCGGTTACATGAATTTCATAAGCATCATCAGGAACGGTCTGCTGTTCAACAAATACTTTGTAACCCCACCCAAAGATGACAAGTACAAAGATAAGCGGAATCACAGACCAAGTTATCTCCAGAGTATTGTTATGAGTAATTACTGGAGTAACCTCGTCTTCTGATTTGCGACGATATTTGTAGACAAAATATATGATTACGGCGATAAGGCCTACGGTGAGTACTAAACCGCTAATATGTACAAACCAGAACAGGGTGTCGGTTTGGTGAGCCACCGTCGAGCTTTCCGGAGGAAGTATTAACTTGCTAAGTTCGTTCATTCTTGTTGTCTATTTGCTTGTCATTATTTGTATATCGATGTCGTATCCACATAAAACCCAGAAACATGCCCAGAAGTACCATCGTTGCTGTTCCACCAACTTGCATAATACGCCAGCCAACAGCTACATAACTGTTAGAGTCTGGATTATAGCAATAACAGTACAGTAAGACCTGCTCTGTAGTGCTGCCAATATTACCATCTGCGGCATCATAAAGAGCATTTTTAATGTCAAAAGACTTAAAATCTATACCGTAAAGATACCGGGTAATTTTTCCTTTTGGACTCAGGAACATGATCGCAGTTCCATGGGCATATTGGCCATTATCCAGTTTCCGGAAGTTATAACCAATAGCATCGACCAATGGATTAATGCTTTTTTCCTTTCCGGTCAGGAAATGCCACCCGCCTTCAACGCCTCGACGGTCCAATTTTTTCAAATATTTTTCTTTGTCTCTTTTTGCAAGTTTCGTCCCCTCATTCGGATCGATACTAAAAGTGACAATATTGTAATCTTTTCCGGGGGACCAATTCAACCCTTTAATCCCTTTAAAAATACCTTCTTTGACCATCGAGCAAAGCTGAGGACATTCATAATATACCGGATTAAGTAATACAGGCTTTCCATCCTTAAAGAGATCACCCAGAATAATTGAATCCCCGTCAGCATTTGCGAACTTCAAGTCCAGTGGGATAATATCCCCCAAATGTTCCGTGATGCCTACCTCATTTAAATTCCTCGGTTTTTGCTTATTTAACTGAGCAATTCCCGATTTAGGGTATAGGAACAAGCCACAAATAAGTATTGCTAGTCCTATTTGTTTCATATGTAAGCGCTAAGCTACTTATCATCGACTGCCATTTCTTCAATAGCACTGTCGACTGGAATACGATAAATTCCGTTTTCTAGATTTACAACTCCAAA
>JASFMR010000011.1:0-52852 GCA_050117475.1 Balneolaceae bacterium
GTGGTTGCCATTCGGCTAGTGTACTGTCAATATATTGGTCAAGATTCTGTAAATCTTGATCTGAAAAATTGTGTTGAGCCAAAGTAGGCTTTGGCACTATTGTGAAAAAGATATATAAGCATATAGTTATCAGATAACGCATCCTAGAAATTAATTTGGTTAATTTTAAATCCCCTTACGAAGGATATCCGGAAAAGTTATCATTCCGAATGAAAAAACGACTAAATGAGAGAACTTTATTTTTTTTACCTATTTGTAAAATAGGTAAGTTGCTGTCCAAGAAATTTTTCTGTAAGGATTTCCTCCTAAATATGTCTTACCTTTAGAACAAATAATTAAAATAAATGAGGAAAACGTTATGAGTTCACTCAATAAAGCAATGATAATTGGCCGTTTAGGACAGGACCCCGATGTTCGTTATACGCAATCAAATACAGCAGTAGCTAATTTATCAATTGCCACATCTGAGCGATACAAAGATAATATGGGCGAATGGAAAGAGAATACGGAATGGCATCGTGTGGTGGCTTGGGGACGACTGGCTGAGATCTGCCAGGAATACCTGAAAAAGGGCTCCCAAGTGTATGTAGAAGGACCGATTCAGACTCGAAAGTGGGAAGATAAAGAAGGTCAAACGCGCTATACGACTGAAATTAAAGCTTTGACGCTTACCATGCTGGACAGTAAGGGAGGAAATGGTGGCGGTAATATGCCTTCACAGCCGGATAGCTCTCAACCGGTTTCCAGTAGTGTAGATCTCAATGAGGATTTTGACGATATCGACGACGATCTGCCATTTTAATCGATATACAACATAAATTAAGGCGGTAAGGCTATTAGTCTTGCCGCTTTTTCTATTCTTGCACCACACCTTCTAAGTATATAGCTTTAGAAAAAACACAGTTTAGAAACAGGTAATTGGACGATCCGAGTAATTTATTACTTATTAGTGACTTTTTATCTCAGCTTAAAGGGTTCCTATTTGTTGATCCTGCTTTAGATCTGACCGGTCTGGTGGTTCAGCTTATCTTTATTATCCTGGGATTAGGCTTTTCTGCTCTTTTCTCCGGATCAGAGGTGGCTTTCTTTTCATTGGTGAATCAACAGGATTTACTTACCGATAGGGAAGTTGACGGTTCTACGGATCAGCTTATTATGAAGTTGCTGGAACGCCCGCGGCGATTGCTGGCTACCATTTTGATTGGCAATACATTTGCCAACATTGTGGCCTCGGTGCTGGCTGCAGTATTGACCGGAGAATTAGTTGCCTATTTTGGTTTTTCGGAGATACTGGTTTATTTCATTGAGGTTATTGTGTTAACCTTTATGATTCTGATTCTGAGTGAGATTACCCCAAAAATTATTGCAATCAACAATCCGCTGAATGTTGCCCGGAGGTTAGGCCGATTTATTTACATTCTGAATGTAATTTTAAAACCCTTGTCCAGTCTCATCGCTGACAGTACGCTTAGCCTGGAAGAGCGGTTGCCGAAGCCAAATAGCAAGATGACTTCTGAAGATATCATGACAATGGCAGAAGTCAGTGAAAAGGAAGGTTCAATTAAAAGTGATGAGCGGGAAATTATTGAAAATGTGATTGAATTCGGCAGTACTACAGTGCGCGAAATTATGACGTCGCGGGTCAACATCGTGGCTATTTCTATAGGTAGTACCCTGGATGAAGTGCTTTCTGTGGTCCGGGAAAAAGGCCTGTCCCGTATGCCAATTTATGAAAATGATCTAGACAATATATTGGGTATCATCCACTCCAAAGACGTTCTGCCGTATATCAATTCGGATATTGAGCGGACAACGATTAACTGGCGTACTATCGCCCGTAAGGCATTATTTATTCCATCCACAAAAAAGCTTGATGACTTGCTTCGCGACTTCCAGCAGGAAAAAACCCATATTGCTATCGTTGTTGATGAATACGGGGGGACAGAAGGCCTTGTGACACTGGACGATATTCTAGAGGAAATTGTGGGGGATATCTCAGATGAGTATGATGAAACAGAGGAAAAGCTCTATACAAAATTTAAGAATGGGGTGTATATCTTTGATGCAAAGATAGACCTTGATGATATGGAGGAAATTCTTGAATGTGAGTTAACATCTGATGACGATGATTTTGAAACCTTGGGTGGGCTTGTATATCATTTGACGGAACGGATACCTAACGTAGGCGAACGCGTATATTATAAGAACCTGGAACTGACTATTCACTCGGTACAAAATAACAGAGTACGCAAGTTGCGCGTTAAAGTGCAGGGGGATTATACCCCATCATCCAAAGAGCATCATAAAACCAAGAAATAATTTCAAATTTCATAGTTAATGAGCACGTCCTACCACACGTTAGTATCATCTAATGTGGATCTCAAATCATACAATACGTTGAATATCTCGGTATGTGCGCGTTCGTTTGCAGCTGTAAAAACGAAACGGGAGCTGAAGGAACTGTTGGCGCATCCCGAGACTGATATAGACACTCTTTTTGTTATTGGAGGGGGCAGCAACATTCTATTTACGGGAGATTATAATGGTTTGATCCTTCATGTAGAAATTAGAGGCAAAGAAATCCTCAGAGAAACTGATGAGTATGTGTGGTTGAAAATAGGAGCCGGTGAGAACTGGCATCAGACGGTTCGGTATTGTGTAGAGAGAGGATGGGGCGGAATTGAAAATCTGTCGCTTATTCCGGGTACGGTTGGTGCGGCTCCAATTCAGAACATAGGGGCTTATGGTGTTGAGCTGGAAGAAGTATTTGAATGGCTGGAAGCTGTTAATTTGGAGACAGCTGAGGTTAAACGGTTTGAGAAGAAAGAGTGCCGTTTTGGTTACAGAGACAGTATTTTTAAACATAAGTTGAAAGGGAAATATGTTATCACAGATGTGGTATTAAAACTTTCCAGGCATCCCAAACTGAATACTTCGTATGGTGCGATACAAGCTGAGTTGAAAGCCCGTGGAATTGAGGAACCGACTATTGGGGATATCAGTGATATTGTTATCGATATTCGCAACCGAAAGCTTCCGGATCCCGAGGTTTTGGGGAATGCCGGAAGCTTTTTTAAGAACCCTGTTGTGAATAAAGATGTTTACCGGCGTATCAAGAATGATCACCCGAACGTGCCCGGTTACCCGGCAAAGGATAATGAAATTAAGATCCCTGCCGGTTGGTTGATCGAAAAGGCTGGCTGGAAAGGTAAAATGGTGGGCAAAGCGGGTACTTACGAGCAACAAGCCCTGGTGATCGTTAATCACGGGGGGGCAACCGGAAAGGAGATCTTAAAGCTAGCAAAAAAAATCTCTAAATCTGTGAAAAAACAATTTGGTATTTCCATTGTCCCGGAAGTTAATATCGTCTAGCTAATATGCCATATTCCGATTGGGCTCAATATTTCAACAGACACCTTTTTGGAGCGGGTATAGAGTGTCCGACTAAACTTTTTTATAAATCAAATAAGTATTCCGAAAATCGGCAATCCGATCCATTTATTCAGCACGCAATTTATAATAGGCGATTGCTGAAAGCACTTTTGCGCTCTGCATATCCCAATGGCGTACCCGTCGATGAAAGGTCGGTACTTGAAGCATCAAGAAAGACAAATGAGCTATTGGAAAAGAGTGAAGTCGTAATCTTTGACGCTATTTTTGAATATCAGCAGATGATGGCGCGGCTTCCGGTTGTTGTGAAATCCGGAAATGACTTAACCGTCTATCATGTTCGAACCAAGGCCTTCGATTCACGAAAACATCGTTTATCAAATGCGGGTAGGCAGATCTATAGTAAGTGGAGAAGATACCTCCTGGATTTTGCATACGAGTTATACCTGGTTAAAAAGAATTGTCCCGATGTTACTTTACATCCTTTTTTGGTGATGCCGGAGAAAACGGGAAAATCGCATACGGATGATCTACCTTTTCGGCTGCAACCGCTTGAAAATGAACCAAATATTGTTTCAGTATCACGAACTAACCAAGAGCTATTAGCCAAGTTGGAGGTCGGTGAGCTTATTGCCAAAGTATGGGAGGATCCTTCATTTGCCAGGCTGCACCTTCCCAGGGATACCTTTCAAGAGTCAGTTTATTATTTTCGGAGTCTTTATTTCAATCGAACGAAAGCAAATCCCAAAGTGGGGATCAAATGTAAAAATTGTGAATTCAGGGTTGAAAAGGAACGTGTTAGATCCGGAACAGAAAGCGGTTTTATTGAATGCTGGGAAGGCGTGATGAAGCGAGAGGATATATTGAACTCTCATGTCTTTGACCTTATTGGGCCGGGGAGTGCAAAATGGATGCAGCACAAAATTTACAATCAGCGGGAAGTTCTTGCCGAAGAAATTTTTGCACCTGAGATAATTTTATCGGGTGATGGCAAACTTACCCAACAAATGAGGCAGGCCCTGCAGGTTTACCAGGCAAGGGGAGAAAACGTTCCAAGAGAGATCTTTCGTCCGCAGCTTTTTAGCGAGTTGAAACGTTGGGAATATCCGTTGCATTTTTTGGATTTTGAGGCCGGCAACTACGCCGTTCCGGTTCGCCGTAATCGTAAACCTTATGATTTGGTGGTTTTTCAGTTTTCATGTCATACGTTGTATGAAGATGGGACTTGGTCGCATCACCAGTGGATTGATAATTTCGACAGTGGATATGTCAGTTATGAATTGGTTCGCCAACTTATGAGTGTGCCAGATATAGATGATGGAACTATTGTTCAATACTCCGATTTTGAACGTAATGCCCTGAAAATAATCCGCCGTGAACTCATAAATGAGGAGCGCGTAGTTTCGGATGCAGATAGTCTTATTGAGTGGATTGAAACGGTGATCAACCGAAATGATTCATCACATCAGCATCCTCCTTATATGGCCGATTTAAGTCGGCAGGTCCGGAATTTCTACTACAACTGTGAGATGGAAGATTCCCTGAGCATCAAAGATGTGTTGAAATCGATAATGAGTATGAGTGATTTGTTAAAAGAGAAATACTCCGAGCCGTATAACAGTTCCAATTTTGATAACATCCGGTGGTGGCAGCCAAATGGAAAGGGGGGGGCACGGAATCCGTACAAGATTTTAGTTGAATCCGGGGATTCGCCCATCCACAGGGGAACTGAGGCTATGGTGGTATATGGAAAGGTCATTGCTCAACGGATGAAAGGGGAAAGATTAAACGCTTATAAAAAAGCGCTGCTAAAATATTGTGAGCTTGACACCCTGGCTATGCTGATGATCTACCAGCATTGGCAAAATAGAATGTATGAAGAAAAATAAATTTGGATTATGGAACATTAGGGGAATGATTACCTTTATATACATTCGATCAAAAATAAAAATATACTATTCTCTATGATAACATCACGTATTCGAAATGTAATATTCATCGCACTACTGGGTTTTTTTACTACCTATTGTGTAGTTCAGCGAAGTCCTGTCACCGGTTCCAAACGGGCATATGGCTATAGCTGGGAAAAGGAAAAAGAGATAGGAAAAGAAGCAGATCAACAAGTCCAGCAGCAATATGGTGTCTATGATAATGAGCAAGTTTCCGAGTATATAAAAAACATTGGCCATGACATTCTTTCGGTAAGCCATCTTCGGCGGGAGGATACTCCGCAACAATATAAGGATACGGAATTTCACTACCGGGTATTGAACAGCGCCGTTGTTAACGCTTTTGCACTGCCGGGCGGATATGTGTATGTGACACGTGGTTTGTTGGGCTACCTTGAGAACGAAGCGCAATTGGCGGTTGTGTTGGGGCACGAGACGGGGCACGTAGCAGCGCGACATGCCTCCCAACGAGCCTTCGAGCAACAAGTAGGTCAGATCGCACTTATAGGGGGGGCGGTGGCCGGACAAGAACTCTTGGGTGTACCCGGGCAGAGTATCCTGAACCTGGGAGGTCAGGCTGCTAAGTACCTGTTTTTGAGTTATAGCAGGGACGATGAACGTGAGGCAGATCGACTAGGCATTGAATATGCCGCAATGCAGCATTATAAATCAGAGGATGCCGCAGGCTTTTTTGAAGCTCTCAAAAGACTTACCGAAAAGTCGGGTCAAAGTATCCCCGATTGGCAGTCCACACACCCGGATCCTGCGGAGCGGGCCAATACTATACCGGAGTTGGCTCAAAAATGGCGCGAAAAGGGATATGAACAGAACATCGAGGATGCGGATCGGTATATGAAAATGATCGATGGAATTGTTTATGGGGATAACCCCCGGGAGGGTTTTGCAAGAGACGGTAAATTCTACCATCCCGAACTGAAATTTCAATTTCAGTTTCCAACGGCTTGGCAAGTCGTTAATCAGCCTAGTCTGGTAGCCGTCGTTAATGAAAACCAGGATGCTGTTTCTATTATGCAAATCGATAGCCAATCTGAGTCTCCGCAGTCTTCAGTAGTTGGTTTCGTAAGCCAGGATGGATTCACTGTAAAGTCGCAGGGCAAAACCCAATATAACAGTTTGAATGGTTATGAGGCGGTGGCAAATGCAACAGCAGATGACGGCACTTCCTATGGTTTTTATGTATATTCCGTTTCATATAATGGCAATATCTATCGGTTTGTATCCTACTGTTTGTCTGATAAGTTGTCTGCTTACAAACCCCAATTTATTGAAACTAGCAATTCTTTTAAGGCACTCGACGATCAGTCCATTCTCAATATCAAACCGGTACGGCTACAAACCATGAAAGCAGACAGGTCGGCACAGTTTTCCTCCTTTTTGCCTGATAAGCTCCCAATGGATATCACCAAAGAAGAAGTGGCGATTGTCAACCAGTTAAAGCTGGGGGAGACGATTCAAAAAGGGACATGGATTAAAATCCCCACCCAGTAAATTTATTAAGTGGAGCCAACATGGGCTGATAAAATATCGGGTCAGGCTTTTGTTATTGTTCCTTATTTTTATGAATAAATCCAATATCTTTGGGGCAGCATTCAAACCTGAATTTATTGGATTAAAATTACATGATTGAGCGATATTCCCGTAAGGAGATGGCCGATATCTGGTCGCTGGAAAATCAATTTCAAGCTTGGCTAAAAGTTGAATTGGCTGCCTGTAATGCCTGGAGTAAACTTGGAATGATTCCCAAAGAAGATGTCGAAAAGCTTTATAAAAACGCTTCTTTTGATGTCGAAAGGATTAAAGAGATTGAAAAAAAGACGCGCCACGATGTGGTTGCCTTCACAAGGTCCGTTTCGGAATCACTGGGCGACGAAAAAAAGTGGGTACATTACGGGCTGACATCCACCGACGTAGTTGATACGGCCAATGGCTACCGTTTGAAACAAGCCAATGAAATCCTTCGAAAGGACATCCAGCGTATTATTGATGTATTGGCTGAGAAGGCAAAGAAACACAAATTTACGGTGATGATGGGCCGTACACATGGGGTTCATGCAGAGCCCACAACCTTTGGCCTGAAGTGTGCGCTTTGGTATGCCGAAATGAAGCGCAACCAAGAGCGGTTTGAAAGGGCTGCGAAAGGGGTAGAGTTCGGCAAGATGAGCGGTTCGGTCGGAACCTTTGCCAATATCCCGCCCGAGGTGGAAGAGTCGGTCTGTGACGAGTTGGGATTGAGTCCTGCACCCATATCGACTCAGACGCTGCAGCGTGATCGTCATGCCGATTATATGTCAATGTTGGCGCTTATTGGTTCAACCATGGAAAAAATAGCCGTAGAGATACGTCACTTGCAGCGCAGTGAAGTCCGTGAAGCTGAAGAGTTTTTCCGGAAGGGACAAAAGGGATCATCATCAATGCCGCATAAACGTAACCCTGTGAGCTCAGAAAATATCTCCGGATGTTCAAGAGTATTGCGAGGCTATATGGTGTCGGCCTATGAAAATATCCCGTTATGGCATGAGCGTGACATTTCTCACTCATCTGTTGAACGGATCATCTTGCCGGATGCGACTATTCTTTTGGATTATATGTTGAATCGGTTCTCCGGGGTGATTGAGCAATTGACGATCTATGATGAGAACATGAAAGAAAATATTTATAAGACGTACGGGCTTACTTTTTCTCAACGTGTACTTCACATGCTCATAGATAAGGGGATGTCACGAGAGAAGGCCTACGACACCGTACAGCCGCTGGCGATGAAATCCTGGAACGAGAAGCGGATGTTCCGTGATTTGGTCGAAGCTGATGAGACGGTTCAGGCTAATCTTACCGATGAAGAGATTGAAGAAGCCTTTGATCTTAATCATCATACGCGTAATGTAGATCGAATATTCAAAAGGGTAGGGTTGGAATAAGGAAAATAATTGAATGCAGAAGCCGCTGGTTTTATAGAATGATACTGACTGGGGGTTATCTGTTATTAACGGTCCGATTCTTTAAATCCGAGTTCATTTTTGCTTACTATGAACGATTGGTCAAAGCTTATATTCGATACAGGCATTTCATTCGACGAGAAAGCCCGGAGGGTTTTTGAATATCAATTCGAGTTTAATCCGGTCTTTCGCCGCTATTGTGAGGCTCTGGATCCCGAAATTTCAAAACGAGTTCGGGATGACATTGGGGTGATCCCCCTACTGCCGATTAAAGCATTTAAAGATGCGTTAGTTACATCCCATCCCGATGAAAAACCTGAACTCATCTTCAAAAGCAGTGGGACTTCTGAAATGAAGCGAAGCATTCACCGGGTGACGAATGCTCAACTCTATGATCAATCCTTGCTAAAAGGATTCCGTCACTTTTATGAATTAGATAAATCTGTAATCTGGGGATATATGCCGGGCTACGTTGAAAATCCGCATTCTTCATTGATTTATATGATACAGAAGCTCATTGAACAGGATGACAGTGCCCTAAGCCGTTTCCTGCCGCTCGATGAACCGTTGATACGGCCCGAGGTCGATGAGGTGATTGACAGGGGGAAACAACTGGTAATTTTTGGAGCTGCATTCGGACTGTTGGATATGCTGGAGAAAAAAAAGATGCCTTTGCCTTCCAACAGTATCGTCATAGAGACAGGAGGAATGAAAACCCACCGTCGCGAGATAAGCCGGAAAGACCTGCATCTAAGATTAGCGAAAGGTTTTGGCTTGGATACTTCAAGAATTCACTCGGAGTATGGGATGGCGGAATTGTTGAGCCAGGCATATGCAACCGGCAGCAGCTGGTTCCGAACAGTACCATGGATGAAGGTAACGATTCGTAATCCTGAGAATCCGTCGGAAGAGCTTCCTGCATATGCTGAAGGCCTTATAGGGGTTATTGATTTGGCGAATGTTCATTCTTGTTCATTCCTTCTGTCGGGCGATAAAGGGATGATGGATAAGAAAGGACGATTCCGGGTCATGGGGCGTTGGAATCCCAAAGATTTGCGCGGCTGTAATTTTTTGATTGAGGAAGATTGATAACCATTGAATGTACCTTGAGCTGAGAAATCAAGTCAAATTTACTGTTATTTATGACTGATACAGGTAAACGAATAGAAATCCTCTTGAAAGCTTGTGAAAACTGGCTTAGTAACGATAATCTCTACCTCATGGATGCCATAGACCGAACAGTAAAGGAGGGATATTTTAGTTTCCAGGATGTAAAGTTTGCACTTAATACTCTGAAGAAAAGTATCAACAGCACAGCACTGGAAGAGTGGGCGGCCAACGCCGGGATGAACGATAGTCTATCAGCAGAGAGACCAAAGGTTTTGTGCCTTCATGCAGGGAATATCCCCCTGGTTGGGTTTCAGGATGCTTTCAGCACATTATTGAGCGGTGCTCGTTATACAGGAAAGATTTCGCGCAAGGATCCGTACCTGCTGCCCACTTTCTTAAATGAGGTCAAAAAAACAGCACTTTGGACCGATCGGGATGTACAGTGGACGCACCGCTTGGATGATTTTGAGGGCATGAGGCATGATGCGGTTCTCTTTGCAGGATCGTCATCGTCGGTGCCCGGAGTAAAGCAAGCAATCCAAAAGTTTGATCTCGCTAAAAAAGATGCTGGTTATTTAATTCGCACGGCACATTTTTCAATGGCCTATATCGATCGAAAAGATGAGCGTACGATGCAGGACCTGGTGGAAAGTATTTTCAGGTATGGTGGAATGGGGTGCCGGTCGGTTGCGGTGGTGGTGGCTCCATTTTCACTGGATGAAATCAAGTGTGAATTGACAGATTACATAGAGTCATTTTGGCTCGAAAATCCCCAGCACAGCAAACCTGCTCCCAAGCTGAAGCATCAGGTTGCATATAACAAAGCGCTAAAACGTTCCCAGGCATGGTTGGATGATTTTTTGATTCAGGAAGGGGGATTAGAGATGGACCAGGATTTTGTTTGTTATTGGGTGCAGGGGAATGAGTCAACCGTAGCTGAGTTAGCCAACTTTTTTAACGGGCAGCTTCAAAGCATTTATATTCCGCATCCGGATATTAATATTCCCGAATACGAACAGCGAACGGAATATCTCTCCGACGCCCAGCAGCCTCCCATCTCATGGAAACCAGACGGGGTAGATTCGCTGGAATGGCTATCGCAGTTCTCTTAGTTTTTTTGAATTGCATTTACAACCTTGTCGGGCATCCTATGGGTTACCTTTTCTTTATTACCATGAGCGTGATATCATCGCTTTGAGCGGCGCCGTTTGCGTGCTTTTGGACCTCAGTCAGGATTGCATCCTTAAGCTCCCAGGCGTTTTTCCTTTGTTGCTGATTACAAAGACTGACCAATCGTTCTAATCCAAACTGTTCGCCTGCCTTATTCATCGCTTCAGTGATTCCATCGGTGTAAAGTATTAAAACATCGTTTGATTGGAATGAAATAGTAGCCTCTTGATAATCTGCCTGTTCTATCACACCAAGAAGCAAGCCTGTGGCATTTAAAAATTCGGGGTCTTTTCCCTCCCTAAAAAGGATTGGGGCATCATGTCCGGCATTGGCGTAGGTCAATTTTGTCTGATGAAGATCAAGGATACCGTAGAATAAGGTAGCGAACTTTGTAGATTCCGTGCTTTTAAATAGCAGTTTGTTAGTTCCCCTCAAGCATCGGCAACAGTCCTCAAAGATGCTTGCCTGGCTCCTGAGCGTAGCTTGGAGGTTTGCCATTAACATGGCGGCCGGCATCCCTTTCCCGGTTATATCTCCTACGCACAAGCCTAATTTATCATTGGGCAGGGAAAGAAAATCATAATAGTCTCCCCCTACAGATTTTGCGGGCAAATTCACTGCCGAAATCTGAAAGTCCGAAACATCCGGCTCCAGGTGGGGCAAAAGGCTAAGCTGAATATCTCGGGCCAATCGCAGCTCTTCCTGTAAACTGAATAATGCTTTTTCCTCTTCATAAAGCCTGGCATTTTCAATTACCTGGGCTGATTGTGAACCGATAATGGATAACAGTCGGCGGTCTTGATCAGAAAAAGGGTGCCCATTTTTTTTATTGAATACAGCCAGGTAGCCGATCAGGCTTCCTTTCGCTATGAGAGGTACACATACAATGGATTGGAAAGAATAAGAATCCTCAGAAAGGAAATTAAAACGATTGTCGGATCGTATGTCGTTGCTCAGCAATACTTTACGGTTTTTGAGCATCCATCCCTTTAGACGGTCGTCCAATTTAATGGGAACCTGCTCTGCAGACGAATCAAGCCTCCGTATCATCGTATGAAATGCTTTTCCCGCCTTTTCTCGCTCCAGGAGACTGATTGTTCCTTCCTCAACGTTAAGATGTTTGATGCATTTGAAGACTATTTTATCGATGACTTCTTCTACGGGCTGAGTGGAAGTAATAGTCGTAGCAATATCGTTGAGTACCCTCAATTCATTAACTGCCAGCTGCAATTGCTGATTTTCTTTTGTTAAATATTCAATCTCTTCTATTACGATTCCTCTTAATGACTTAAATGTGAAGTTTATAAAATACCATATTAATAATATTTATGTATAAATTATTAATTATTATAACTTTATAAATATAAAAATACCTTTAAGTCAACAGCAGGTAGAATAATGGTTGAGAGATGCTGAAATCATTTCTGCATTATCAAATTATCGAAAAGTTGGGCGAAGGAGGAATGGGGATTGTATATCACGCTCGTGATACGAAACTCAAGCGAAGTGTTGCTCTGAAATTTTTGCCCTCTCATATCGCAGATAATTCTCTGGAGCGGAAACGGTTTCAGAATGAAGCTCAATCTGCTGCAGCACTGAATCATCCGAATATTGCACAGGTTTATGCCATTGAGGAGATGAATAATGAGCTCTTTATAGTGATGGAATATGTAGAGGGGCAGGAGTTAAAAGAGGCTATTGAAGAGCAGGGGTTGACACTTGAGGCGAAGTGTACCATTGCATCGCAAATTGCTGAAGGCATGAAAGCGGCACACGACAAAGGCGTCATCCACCGGGATATTAAAACCCGGAATATAATGCTTGACCGCAATGGGAAAATAAAGATCATGGATTTTGGATTGGCCAGGATTCAGGATGAGGCTCATATTACTAAAGCCGGAACGACTCTGGGCACGACCGCATATATGTCGCCTGAGCAACTGGCGGGTGAAGAGGCAGGTATTCAGTCTGATATCTGGTCGTTTGGGGTCGTGCTCTATGAGTTGTTTACCGGTGAGTTGCCTTTCCAGGGCGTTTATGAACCTGCTGTGATGTATGCCATTACCGAAGAGGAGCCCCGGCCCGCCTCTAGTGTGAACCCCGGGATTCCGGAGAACATTGAGAGGGTAATTCAAAATTGCCTGGCGAAACAAAAGGAAAGTCGATACCAAAAAGTGGATGAGATAATGGCTGATTTGGCGGGTGATGGTACTGTAGATCGTAGAAAATCTATCCCCTTGAAAACAGCTTCCGGCAATAAAGCCTCCTATTTCTTGGTACGTGGGGTTCCCGCCGTCATATTGTTAATTATCATACTCTTTTTTTTCCAATATAATTTCCATTGGTTAGGTAGAAGTAATCCCCCGAAACGATACTTGGCTGTTCTGCCCATTGAAAATATTGGCAATAATCCTTCAATGCAGGCTATTTGCGAGGGGCTGGCTGAAACATTCTCTTTTAAACTTTCCGAGCTTGAAAATTACGAAGATTCCTACTGGGTGGCGCCAGCCAGTGAAATGCGTGAAGAAAAAGTTAGAAGTGCAACCCAGGCTAACAAGCTGTTTGGGGTTAACTTGGCGATAGTATCGAGTATCCAAACGTTTGAGGACTCGACTCGTTTGATTTTGAATCTGGTGGATGCTGATAAGGTTCGTCAGCTGGAAACCCGGCAGGTAGTGGTACCTTCTCAAAACGTGGCTTTGCTTGAGGAGAATGGGGTACGAGCCATGATGCAAATGCTGGAAATTGAGAACAATAGCACTATTGATAAGGCGCTCCGAAAAGGGGGACCGTCCAATCCACGAGCTTATGAATTCTATCTGAAGGGGCGGGCAACTCTACAAGACTATGCCACACTTGACAGCTTGGAGAATGCCATTACTTTCTTCGGGAAAGCTATTGAAGTTGATCCTGAGTTTGCATTGGCTTATGCCGGACTCGGAGAATCTCTATGGCGTAAGTATGAGGCCAAAGGAGATACAGCTTTTGCACGGAATGCAGAATCAGTGCTAAAAAAAGCTGAGAAATTGAATAATAGACTTGCACCTGTACAAACATTGTTGGGTGTCGTGGGATCGGGCACCGGTGATTATAAATTGGCTGTCAACCATTTCAACAGGGCTCTTGAAATTGATCCCAACTATACGCCCGCTTACCGCGGATTGGCAAACGTATACGAAAAACAGGGGAAGATGGAGAAGGCCGTTGCCACCTATCAATATGCCATTGCCTTAAAGCCGGAAATAAGTGTGGGATATAATGATCTTGGGGCATTTTATTTGCGGAAAGGGGACTTTAAAGCTGCTATTGAACAATTCAAAAAGGAGATAGCACTTACCCCCAAAAATGCCGGTGCTTATTCAAATCTTGGGAGCAGTTATTATTATCAAGGGAAATTAGAACAGGCCAGCGAGGCGTATCAAATGTCGCTCGCGTTGGAAAATGATCCGGATGTAGCCAGCAATTTGGCAGGGGTTTACTATTTAAAGGGATCCTATGAACAGGCCGCTAAAATGTATGAGATCTCGCTCCAGGCATTACCTGACAGGTATGACCTGTGGGCAAACCTGGCGGCTGTTTATGATCAAAACGGTGAAGAAGATAAGGCTCGGAAATCGTACCTGACAGCGATCGAAAAAGGGCGTGACATGCTGGAGGTTAATCCTAATGATGCGGAGGTGATGGCAGATGTGGGAGCCTATTACTCAGACGTGGGGGATTCATCAAATGCCATCAAATACATTACAAACGCTCTTTCTTTTAATGAGGACAATATCATGGTCAGGCAGCGGGCGATTTCAATTTACGAAAAATTGGGGATGCGTGAGGAGGCAATACACTGGGTTAACGCCGCTCTGGTATCCTATGTCGAAGCACAGCCGGAACTTAAAAATTTGGCCGAGGATCCAAGATACCTGGAAATAAAAGAAAAGTTCACACCAAACAGACAACTGTAATTTCTACTTAAATAATTAAGGGAGCATTTATGGAGAAAAAATCAATTCATATTATAATTTGGCTGATATTTTTTGTGGCGTCGGCCGGCCTCGTCTTTACTGCCACACTCTCTAAAGATATCTCTGTTGCCTCTATTATGAATGTTAAAATCGTTCAGGATAAAGACACAGGTATATGGAGAGTTCGTGATAACAAAGGGAGAAATAAGGGGACTATTAATGTAAAAAAGAAAGATAGAATTGTATGGCAGGCTATAGGATCGGATTTGGTATTTACCTTTCCCAAACCTGTAAATAAATACTTCGATTATGAAAAGGGGCTGTTTGCGGATAGCACGAGCCAACGTGTTTCTGATAAAGAAAAGCTAAGACTCACTGTTAAAGCTACTGCCCCCAGTGATACGGTGGTCTATGAAGTCTATGTTGTTGATGCTGATACATTTGTAGTGGGCAATTCTCCACCGAAAGTAGTAATCAAGTAGTAAGGCGTTAGGATCCAAAGGTCTCTTTTATCTTTTTGACTGTCTGAATAGCACTTTCTACAGCACCGTCCATATAACCGGGGTATGTTGCTGCCGTTTCGGAGCCGGCAATGAACAGGCTTCCATTCCAGTTTGGTTTGCCAAATTGGGGATTCCCGTTGTTCTGATGGGGGATAATGGAATCTGAGTATTTTGAATATGTATATGGTTCATGCTTCCAAACGGTTTCTTGATATGACTGAAATTTTTCGGCCTGCTTACCGTAGAACTTAATAAGTTGCGCTATAATAAGCTTTTTTCTTTCAGTTTTGGAAATTGCATGATAGGCATTGTTCATAAATCCTTTCAAAGCAAACAGAGTGTCTTCATAATTAGAATGATCGTACATTTCAAAAATGGGACCGACGTTACTCATAATCGTTCCGCTGGTGCCCGGCTTCCTCCAGAATGGGTTACGATAGGTAAGTCCAACTTTGATAGCTTCTCCCATCCAGGTATGTGTACTACGGCAGGTCTGATCCAGGGAAGACGGGAGGGAAGGGGTGAAAGCAATGTTTTCCGCAAGCAGTTTGGGAGGGAGGGTACTGACTACGATTTTAGCTTTAAAAAGATCTTCGGTCGTATTAATATGAATTATATCTTTTTCCCTTCGGATGGATTCCACAACCTGGTTCAAGATGATGTTACTATTATTCCATTGCTTTGCCAGGGTATGAATCAAATTATCGGTACCTCCTTTGATCCGGTAAGTGGGCTCATCGTTGGGCGGCAGCGTAACCAGTTGAGGGGGCGATGTAGAGATCGGCTCATAATAGGCTTGCTTCCCCATATATTGTTCATAAATATCGATATTCAAGTCTTTTAGCAGGTTGAGTAAATATTTATGTTTTGTACCCAGCCAAGTGGCTCCCATTTCGATAGGCGCCTGATCTTTGGCACGAGATGTGTATATTCGGCCACCGAGTCGCTCTCTTGCTTCAAGAATTGTTGCTGATATCCCTTCTTTTTCGAGAAGGCATGCCAGTGTCAGGCCCGTTAGCCCGGCGCCGATGATAATTATTTGTTTTGACTTCATAAAGGATTTGTAAAAACGAGGAAGATCATTGCCAGCTGATTAGTAGGATAAATATTTCATTTATTTTGCTGTAAATGCTGAAAAGGAAGCCCCCTGTTATATCTGTTAGGTTACATAAGTAATCAAGAGGAAATATATCAGGTTTATCATCACCGGCTTATAATTCTTTTATTAAACCTGACCGGTAAGCCTCAAGAAGATGGTTGAGGTCATCAATTTTTTGCTGGATTTGCTTGCCGTTATCCGTATTGCGAACACGCAAACGTTTGGTGTTCTCCTCCAACACCCTTGTTTTTGAATGAATATCCATTTCTTCTTCTATAGCTTTTTGGGTCGATTCAAACGGCTGGTGGGCAGCCAGTACTAATCCGTAAGAATTAAATATCAGGGTATAACCGGCTATCCCGGTTTTGTCCTGGTATGCTTTTGCAAAGCCTCCGTCAATTACCAGTAGTTTCCCACCCGCCTTCACGGGACTTTCACCTTTCGTCACTTTAACAGGAACGTGACCGTTTATAATATGGCCGGTTTCGGGGTTGATACCAAATTCTTTAAGGATCTGTTCTATGACTTTTCCATCAGTGCGGTAATCATAGTAGGGATTCATTTCCTCTGTATGAGTGGAGCTATCCTCAATAAAATATCTTTCAAAGGTGGCCATTTTGTGCTTGCCGAAGAGGGGGGACTGTGAGCCGCTCCACAAATACCACATGGTATCCATGCCGTATTGTTTCGCTTCCGGATTGTCGCTGGCAAAGTACCCCTGGCGTGCCAGCCTTTCCAGCCGGTTCATGAACTCCCGGGGACTGTGGTCCTTGCCTTCCAGAAAAAAGTGCCGCAGCCGTCCATCCTTGGTCATAGGTATACATCCATGGTACAGCAGATTGTTATTATACGTGAGATACATACTGCCTTTAGAAAAAAGGAAACGCACATGTTTCTGTAGCCGCTCACTGTTCTTGAATGATAAGCGAAGTTTCTCCATTACATTTTTCTCTCGTTCAGACAGAGCATAAGGGTGGCTGGGGTCAATCGTTGGGAAATGGGTATCGATAAGAGGAAATGTTTTCCCCTCCATGTTTATCGTTCCACTATCATAATCAATTTTGTCCAACAATAGCCGGTTTTCCATATGATACTGGGGCCTTCGCTGAATTATTTGCCCTTCCAGCTTCAGCTGAATAATGGAAATGGCTTTCTGCATCCGGGCCATAATTAGTTGTTCATGCTCAGTAAATTCTTCATCTACTTCCTTAGGCCTAAACTGCTCACAGGGGTCGTCTCCATATACATCCACTGCCAGTGAAATCAAGGGCAGCATACTGATGGCATAGCCGTTTTCAATGGTCTCCATATTGGCATAGCGCAGGGAAACGCGAATAACATTGGCAATACATGCATCGCTGCCCGCAGCTGCACCCATCCATACAATGTCGTGGTTTCCCCACTGGAAATCGACGGCGTGGTGTTTCATTAGCTCATCCATAATAATGTGTGCCCCCGGGCCGCGGTCGTACACATCACCAATAACATGAAGTCGGGAAATAGTCAGTCGTTGAATCAAATGTGCCAATGCCGTTATAAAGACTTCAGCCCTATTTGTATCGATAATGGAGTTAATAATACTGTTATAATATTGCTGCCGGTTCTTAATACTTTCCTGCTCGTGAAGCAGTTCTTCAATGATATAGCTGAAATCCTTCGGCAGGGCTTTGCGAACCTTATTGCGGGTATATTTAGAAGAAAAAACACGGCACAGTTTTATGAGTCGAAATAGTGTTTTTTGATACCACGAATCCGGGTCAGGAATTTCTTTGATGATGACCGACATCTTTTGTTCGGGGTAATAAATAAGTGTAGCCAGGTTTCGCCTTTCCTGTTCACTTAGTGTATCCTTAAAAATTTCCTCAATGCGTCGTTTAATTGAACCCGAACCATTACGAAGTACATGCAAGAACGCTTCATACTCCCCGTGGATATCTGAAATAAAATGTTCGGTACCCTTTGGCAATTCCATGATAGCACTAAGATTAATGATCTCTGTAGAGGCAGCCCGGATGGAAGGATACTGCTTTGCCAATAATTCGAGATAACGCATTTCATTTGCGGATTCCGACATAAGTGTTTTTTAAATTAAAATAACGATAGATGGCCTAAGTTTTTTAGTATCCTAGTGTAGCCAGATGAAATTGAGAAAATAAAGTCTCATAATAAAATTACTTTCTAATTTCTCATTTACGTTGAATATGTCAAGCTGGGGGCCTCTTAGGACCCTGTTTTAATGTCGGTAAAGTCTGTGCCCGTTAGAATAGGTAGATCATGGGGATGGAGTTTAAATACGGCATGAGGGGTTCCGGCGGCAGCCCAAATTTCCTCAAATTGTAGCAGGTCCTTGTCAAGGAATGTTCTTATTTGTTCATCATGCCCTACAGGGGGTACTCCGCCAATTGTGAAACCTGTATGTTGCCTTACAAAATCCGCGTCAGCGTTTTCAATGGTCTCTCCGGTTAAATCAGCAAGTTTTAATATATCGGCCCGATTGGATCCGCTGAGTACCGCTAATATCGGAAGTCCGGTCTCTCCGCCTTTGAAAATAATTGATTTGGCAATTTGAGAAACCAAGCAACCGATGCTTTTTGCTGCTTCATTGGCGGTACGGGTTGATTCGGGTAATTCTTTTACCTCAAAAGAAAGCCCGTGCTTATCAAGTTCTTCTTGTACTCTCCGGGCACTGTCGCTAAGCGGTTTATCCATAATTAGGTGTCATGGCGTGAACATAAAGAATCGAGCGATTATGATTCCGGTATTTACACCCTCCGTCGTGGTACATACATGGACCTATAAAATCGATTAATTACCGGCATTGAGTCCCCGTCGTTCAAGCAGATGTTTCACTTCCGGTTCCTGTCCGCGATACTCTTTATAAAGTTTCATGGCCTCGTTACTGCCTCCCTGCGAGAGAATATATTTACGAAAACGATTCCCGTTTTCCCTTTTGAGCCCGCCCTGTTCTTGCATGTAGGCGAAGGCATCAGCCGCAAGCACGCCGCTCCAGATATAGGAGTAGTAGTTAGCGGCATACCCTCCTGAAAAGATATGTGCAAAATAGGGTGATTTGTAGCGCGGAGGCACCGCTTCGGTATCCAGGTTGTATTTGGCAAGGGCTTTATGCTCAAATTGTTGCACATCATTAGGAATCTCATTTGTTCCCAGCATATGCCACTCCATGTCCAGCATGGTAGCCGCCAGGTATTCTTGTGTATCAAAGCCCTGGTTGAAGTTACTGGCCTCGATAACCTTGTCGAGCAGGGACTGGGGAATCTGTTCTCCGGTTTTGTAATGGACGGCATAATTTTCAAGCACTTCCGGCTGGACGGCCCAGTCTTCCTCAAAAGTGGAGGGAAATTCAACAAAATCGCGGGGGACTGAGGTGCCGCCCTGGGAGGGGTACTCGACATCGGAAAAAAGTCCGTGCACGGCATGTCCCATTTCGTGGAACATGGTTGTAACGTTGTCAAAGCTGATAAGGGCCGGTTCACCTTTAGCCGGTTTTGGGATATTCAATACGTTGACAATTACCGGCTTCTTGTTAAGCAAGTGCGATTGCGACACAAAGGAGTTCATCCAGGCCCCGCCGCGCTTGGCATCGCGTTCAAAGTAATCGGCATAAAAGAGGCCGAGCTGTGATCCGTCCTTGTCATATACGTTAAAGACACGGACATCCGGGTGGTAGACTGGCAGGTCATGACGCTCCTCAAAAGTGATGCCGAAGAGTTTATGCATGGTAAAAAAGACGCCGTCTTTCAGCACGCGGTTTAATTCAAAATAGGGACGCACTTTCGACTGGTCGATGTTGTACTTGGCCTGACGGACTTTCTCGGCATAGTAGTTCCAGTCCCATGGCTTTACCTCGTCTTTAATGCCGTCTTTTTCCATCATCTTTTTGATGGCGGCTTTTTCTTTTATGGTGTTTTTGATCACGGGCGGGATAAGATCTTTTAGCATGTCAAGAGCGTTTTCAGGCGTCTTGGCTGTCTGGGGATCCAGCTTGTAGGCGGCATAATTCGGATAGCCAAGCAATTCGGCTTGTTCGGCACGGAGTTTAGCCAGCTCCAGGATGAGTGGGCGATTGTCGATACCTCCGTTCTGGCCAATGCCCCGGTAGGCCGAAGCTTCCCAGACGCGTTGTCGCAAGCTGCGGTTATTCAATTCCTTGAGGATCGGTACCCGTGTGGTGTTGGTGATAGACAGCAGGTATTGATGTTCATGTCCCCGCTCTGCAGCCGCTTCTTGTGCGGCGGCAATACGATCATCGCTAAGGCCGTCCAGTTTTTCCTTGTCATCTACAAGCACCGCTCGTTCCTGGTTCAATTTCAACAGGTTTTCCTGGAACTGGGTGGTTAGCGTGGAGATGCGTTCGTTGATTTCACGCATACGCTTCTTCTGCTCCTGGCTCAGTTCGGCGCCCGCACGTACAAAATCACGGTGGGTATCGTCCAGCAGCTTCAGGGAGGCTTCGTCGAGTCCAAGCTCATTCCGCTGGTCGTAGAGCGTTTTAACACGGGCATACAGCTCGGGATTTAATAGAATGTTATCGGAATGGGCCGCCAGCTTGGGCGCCATTTCTTTTTGAATCTCCTGGATCTCGTCGCTAGTGTTGGCCGAAGTCAGGTTGTAAAAGATAGAAGAGGTCCGCTCTAAAAGTTGACCACTTTTCTCCATTGCTACGATCGTATTCTTAAATGTCGGCGGTTCGGGATTAGAAGCAATTTTTTCAATCTCCTCGAGTTCCTGTTCCATCCCCGCTTCAAAAGCCGGGCGAAAATGCTCGACTTTAATGGCATCAAAATCGGGGGCTTCAAAGGGGAGAGTACTTGGGGAAAACAAGGGGTTATCGCTCATTTTGCTGGGTTGACTATTGGTTTTATCGCAGGCCGATAGCATCGTGCCGGCCGCCAGGATGATTAAAAAGAGTAATTGAATTCTCATGACTGAATGATTAAGTGAAAATAAATGAGAACAATAATATACGGAATATTGAATATGAAACAGCATTTTATGGCTCAATGTCGGGCAAATTTTATATAGAGGGTAAATGTTTTTACTAAAAGCGGAGGAAATGGTTTTTGGTATATGCGGCCCAACCACCTCACATCTTTAACTTTACTCCTCTTTACAATCCCTGCTTCAAACGAGCCCAATTTTTGCTTATCTTTGGCGACCGACAGCACAAAGATTGGTCATATTTAGCAAGTTGGGTTACCTATTTATGTCATGCTGAACTTATTTCAGCCTCTGTTGCTAATGGATCCTGAAAAGAATTCAGGATGACATGGTAATGGAAATATGGCATAGAAATAGAGCCAACAGCCAAGTATGTAATTGGAATTAATCATCACAAAGATTTAAGCAGTAATTGAATGAGCTCGTATAAGCCGGAACAGATAGAATCCAAATGGCAAAAATACTGGGAGTCGAACAAGACCTTCAAGACCCCGGAAGATCATGACAAACCCAAATACTATGTGCTGGATATGTTTCCCTATCCTAGCGGGTCAGGGCTACATGTGGGACATCCCGAAGGCTATACAGCTACCGACATTCTTGCTCGCTACAAACGCATGAACGGATTCAATGTGCTTCATCCCATTGGATGGGATGCATTCGGTTTGCCTGCCGAGCAGTATGCAGTGAAGACCGGTACCCACCCGCGCGAGACCACGGAAAAGAATATCAACCGTTTTCGCAAGCAATTGAAGTCCCTGGGATTCAGCTATGACTGGGATCGTGAAGTCAATACAACCGACCCCGATTATTACAAATGGACGCAGTGGATTTTTCTGAAACTTTATGAAAAAGGGCTGGCCTACGAAGATGATGTGCCCGTAAACTGGTGTCCCGAGCTGGGCACAGTATTGGCTAATGAGGAAGTGATTGACGGCAAGAGTGAAGTCGGCGGCTTCCCCGTTGTCAAGAAGCCGATGCGCCAGTGGGTACTCAAGATTACGGAATATGCTGAGCGTCTGCTCGAAGGGCTGGATGATCTCGATTGGCCTCAATCTACCAAAGAGATGCAGCGAAATTGGATCGGGAAATCTATCGGGGCGGATATCGATTTTGAAATCGTTGATTATGACGAGCAGATTCGCGTCTTTACAACCCGGCCGGATACGATCTTTGGGGCTACCTATATGGTGTTGGCTCCCGAGCATGATTTGGTGGATAAGATTACTGCGGATGAGTATCGATCGGATGTTAAAGAATATAAAGATAAGGCTGCGCGCAAGTCAGACTTGGAACGTACCGAACTTAGCAAAGAAAAGACCGGTGTATTTACCGGTGGGTATGCAATCAACCCGGTTAGCGGGGAGAAGATTCCCATTTGGGTGGCTGATTATGTGTTGGCGACTTACGGGACAGGGGCTATCATGGCCGTACCAGGGCAGGATGAACGCGACTGGGAATTTGCCGAAAAGTTCGATCTCCCGATTGTACGGACGGTTCAGCCGCCGGAAGATTTCGACGGCATGGCCTATACGGGCGAAGGAAAGGCGATTAACAGTGATTTCCTCAATGGACTGGAGATAGCGGAAGCCAAAGAAAAAATTACTGAATGGCTTGAAGAGAAAGGAGTGGGGAAAAAATCCGTTAACTATAAATTACGTGACTGGCTTTTTTCCCGTCAACGATATTGGGGCGAGCCTTTCCCGATAATTCATGTGGACGGGGAACCCAAGCCACTGGATGAAGATAACCTTCCGGTAACCCTGCCCGAAGTGGAAGATTTTGAACCTACACCGGATGGAAACCCTCCTCTGGCACGGGCAGAAGACTGGGTTAACACTACCGATCCTGAAACCGGGAAGCCTGCTGTTCGCGAAACCAATACGATGCCACAGTGGGCGGGCTCTTGCTGGTACTACCTGCGATATTGTAGTCCCCATTTCGAAGACGGGCCGGTAGATCCCGATGAAGATAAATACTGGATGCCTGTAGATATGTATGTGGGCGGTGCCGAGCACAGTGTGCTTCATTTATTGTATGCCCGATTTTGGCACAAGGTATTGTACGATTGTGGGATCGTATCGACCAAAGAACCTTTCCAACGGCTTGTACACCAGGGAATGATATTGGGGGAGATGGAATTCACCGGTTTTAAAGCCAGCGGTGAGTGGATCTCTTCAGACAAGGTTGAACAGCACAAAGAGGTAGAACGTGTAAAACTTGACGATGGGGAGGTAGAGAAGAAAGGCGACCATTTTGTATTGAAGGGCACAGGGATTAAAGTGGATGCCAAGGCGCACAAAATGTCGAAGTCCCGCGGAAATGTGGTCAATCCCGATGATATAGTGGAGCAATATGGCGCCGATTCAATGCGTCTCTACGAGATGTTCATGGGGCCGCTTGAGCAGGTGAAACCATGGAGCACTAAAGATGTAGATGGCGTCTATCGATTCCTGGGACGCGTTTGGCGTTTGATCATTGATGAGGAAAGCGGTAATCTAAATGATTCGATTGTGGAATCAGATGCATCCAAGGAGCAGCTTAAAACACTGCATGAGTGCATCAAGAAAGTCACAGAAGATATAGACGATCTCTCTTTCAATACCGCAATTTCGGCAATGATGATTTTCGTCAATGAGGCCAATAAATGGGATGCTCAGCCCAAGTCTGTTATGGAAAGCTTCGTTAAGCTGCTTTCCCCTTTTGCCCCGCATATCGCTGAAGAGCTGTGGGATAAGCTGGGGCATGATGATACGATCGCTTTTGTCGAATGGCCGGAATTTAATAAAGAATACTTGATATCGGATACCCAGCTTTACCCGGTGCAGGTAAATGGTAAAGTGCGTGCTGACATCGAAGTCCCGCGGGAAAAGGCCAAAGATAAAGAGTTTGTGCTCACGCAAGCCAAGGCCGAAAAAAATGTGCAGCGGTATTTGGATGAGGGCAAGCTTGTTAAGGAAATTTTCGTTCCCGGACGTATCGTAAACCTGGTGGTTAAATAGTGATTCTTGGATGATAATGCTCAAAATACCTACTGCATCTTTGATGACTTTCTAGTCTTCCAGGGTAGGTACGGCAGGTCCTCGATGCATAGCCATCATTATGTTCAGCTTGGCATTAGCGAGTCACCGGCTTTCAAATTGAAAGGGCATGGCTGGAAAGAACCACGAAATTTATCTTCCTTTTTAATTCCACCGGATGTTTCCCATAAATTATGGCTGTCTGGGGATGACGATGTTTTAATGATTTGGTTGGATCCGGAACGGTCAACAGTCCTTTCCATTGGAGATTCAGATACAATTTATTCCCCTTTGGAAGACCTGGAGACAAAGCTGATTTCTTTTTGTAATACTCCTTTGGACTGTGGGCAGGCAAAGAAAATCCGCGATATGATCGTCGGAGGTGTGCAAGAAAAAAGCGAAGGCGATGAGCGAATTCTGGAAACTATCTTTTGGATCAAAGAACATTTGGTTGAACAAACTATTACTGCAGAAGATTTGGCCGGTAAAGTGTATTTGTCGAAAAGCCGATTTATGCATCTTTTTTCCGACCAGGTGGGTATTCCTGTTCGAAAATATATTTTGTGGCAGCGACTAAAACACGCTTTGGTCATGCTTTCGGACGGAAGTAATATTACGGAATCTGCCCATGGTGCGGGGTTTACCGATTCTCCCCATATGAACCGGACCTTTAATGCAATGTTTGGGATTACGCCTTCCAAGATCTTCAAGAACAGCAGGTTTATACAAGTCTTTGCCTGCTGATTCAGTTATCCTGTTGGTGAACCTTTAATAAAACAGGTAAAAACAATGGAAATTTATCCCCTACAAACCGGAACCGTTAAAGTTAAACAAGCTCAAAAACGCAGAAAGTTGGGCGGTATGCCCCGCGTCTTGATGGACAGCGAATGGACGGAGTGGTTGCCCATCTATGCTTGGCTTATAAAACATCCCGAGGGCAATATCCTTATTGACACCGGTGAAACTTCCCGGACTTCAGAGGTCGATTATTTTCCTTCCTGGCATCCCTATTACAGGTACGCCGTTAAGATGGACGTCAGCAGGGAACAGGAGATCGATCAACAGTTAGCAATGCACGACTTGGCACCCGCCGATATCGACAAAGTGATTCTAACACACTTTCATACCGATCATGCCGGCGGACTTTATCATTTTCCCGAAAGCGAAATATTGGTCCCGGCACAGGATTATCGAGATGCCAAAGGTATGTTCGGCAAGCTGAAAGGTTATTTGCCCCAACACTGGCAATCATGGTTCAATCCCACTGAAATTGAGTTTCAGAATCAGGAATACGGGTCATTCAAACAGTTCACCCCTGTTACCCGCGACGGAAGTATTCGCATCGTGCCTACCCCCGGCCACACAGCGGGACATGTTTCAGTAATTGCTGATGACGGTGCCGAAAATATATTCCTGGCAGGCGACACCAGCTATACCCAGGAATTACTGTTAGAAGGTCAGCCCGATGGGGTGAGTCCGGACAGAGATCAGGCTGTTGATACCTTACAGAATATCCTTCGCTTTGCAGAGGCCGACCCAATGGTATATTTACCTTCTCATGATCCGGAATCAGCGGAACGGCTTGAGAAAAGACAAGTGCTGGATACAGGAATCTTTTAGGAATGCAGGGCACCAACAGGATTTAGCAGGGAGCGATTGAAGAGGGTATGGTTTCATTTGCTTTCCATGCCCCTTACTTCATGTAAGTTTCCCTTTTGCATCAAAATCAACGAAAGGAAGGCAGCGATATTTCAGTTTTAGGTCTTTATTATCTTGAATTAGCTTAGAATGAGGTTTTAACTGGCAAACACGAAAAAATGTCTTACCAAAATTTCCACCATTCGATTAGCCCTTTAAGGCGATCTGTATAGTATTTCCCATGAAACCAGCCGAATACGCCGCAAATAGCCAGGAAAGTTAGGATGACAATATTTGTCAAGCTACTTATGAAATTTACCAGGGAATGTGCTGATGAAAACAGGTACAAGCCGCTGATACCAATACCGGGAAACATCCAAAAACTGATAATATTTACCAACAGGAAGCCAAGAAGCACAGCGACAAGGGCATGGGTAAGACGTTCTTGCACACTTGGGACAGGTTGGTGTGTGCTTTCATCTATGTGAAGTTCATTATCACCCATTAATGCTCGTCTTGAAGTCTTTAAAAGTCAATGCCGATTCGGAAAGCGGTAAAAGATTATCCTTAAATTGCAGATAATCAACAAGGAAACAAAGGGGGTTTTTTCAACAACGAAAATACCGGAACCCGAAAATTGCTGGTTTTTTTGGGAAGATGAATATTTTCTGATTCAGTTTTTTGAGCAAAAACATGAATACGACAAACAAAGGGAGAAGATTCATTCAAAAACATGAACTGTTATTACTTGAAAAAGAAGATATCCTCTTCATCCCGTAGAATTTGAGGGAGCTTGCCCTGTGCTTTTTCTTTGCCCTTAGATTGAAGCCACCGGTTGATCTGTCGCTGGTCGATGGTTATGGTTTGAGGCATTCCGAGGGCATCACTTTCCCGGCGAATGTTGTAATGCCTGTTTCGTTTTCTTAGCAGGTCGTCCAGCTTTTGTGACAGCCTGTTGAGGGTGTCTGGGTGCAGGGGATCGTAGGTTTGTACAAACCAGGTATGGCAGGGGACCGACCGGTTTTCATCAAGCCGGGCGGCAATAGTGAAAGTGCCAATTTCAATGTCAAGATCTTCGGCGGCCTTGCGCAGCGATTGCTCTGCCTCATAGCTGTAAAGTGCTTCTCCAAAATCGTCAAGCATTTCGCTGACACGGCCCTCTACATTTATTCGCGGGGGATTCGTTTCGGTAAACGTTATGATATCATTGAGTGCATACCGCCAAAGCCCTGCATTGGTGGTAACAATAACGGCATAGGGGATACCGGTTTCTACTTCCCACAGGGGTACAGTCGGTTGTATAGATAGAGAATCCGGTTCGGGAAGCGGATTGGGGATAAATTCGTAAAACATTCCATTGTCGATGACCAGCCTCAAATCGTCTTTCCGGAGGTCATCGGTAAAGGCAAAGTATCCTTCAGAAGCACCGTAGGTTTCAACGAAATCGACATTCTGGCCCAGCAATTTTTGCAGAAGGGGACGGTAGTTTACCAGTTTTACTCCCCCGCAGACTAGCAGGCGAAGCTTTGGCCAGACCTCGGCGATAGACTCGGCATCGGTTTGTTGCAACACCCGCTGGAAAATAGTCAACAGCCAGCTGGGCACTGCGGAAATCACACGAATATCTCTGTGGATGGCCTGTTCAATGATTCGGTCAATTTTTTTACTGAAGGGTAGCGGGATGAGCTCTTCTGTTGGGATAAGCTGGAATGGGGCCAACCACCAGGGCATCTGGTTTGCGGTAAAGGCACTGATTTCCCCGATTTCGTATTCGGAATGTTGTTCGAGGCTACCCGGCAGGCTGATATGCCTCCCCCACAATTTGAATATGTTTGGGTGTTGTCGGAGGTAGCTCCAGGTCACTTTTCGCATGAACCGGCGATCGGCTTTGAGACGTTCTTTAGTCAGGGGAAGGTGCTTTCCTAATCCCGAGGTTCCGGATGACACAGCAAACCGATTAACGGAACCGGGCCAGTAAAGGTTGGACTTGCCTTCTTTTATTTCCTCGATGTGATCGGAGATATCGTCATAGAACGAGATTGGAACTTGTGCTGCAAACTCCTCATATCGCTGCAGGTCCTCAAAACGATATTTCTTGCCAAAGCTTGTTTTTGCTGCTGCTCCGATAAGATTAAAAAGCTGTTCTTCCTGCAAGTTTCGGATCGTCAAACCAGTAGTGATTACTTAGAAGCTTTTGATGGAATCCCAAAATAAAAAAAGCCCCGTACAAATACGGGGCTGAGTAATAATTAAATTGAGAAAGTTTTTATCGGCTCTCGGCGGGAACCCAATCAAGATTTTTCTCTCCTACATAGAGCGCACGCGGACGAATCAGGCGATTATTTTCAGCCTGTTCGATATAGTGCCCGGTCCAGCCGGAAACCCGGCTCATTGCAAAAATACAAGTATAGAGGTCAGGTTGGATACCCATGGAGTAATAAACAGTAGCCGAGAAGAAATCAACATTCGGATCAATGTTTTTCTCGTCTTTCATGGTATTCAATATAGCTTCGGACCATTCATAGAGTGTTTCATGACCGGTCTCCCTGGAGAGCTTTTTAGACATTCCCCGAAGGATACGGGCCCGCGGATCCATCGTCTTATATACCCGGTGGCCGAAGCCCATGATTTTTTCCTTTCGGTCCAGTCGGCCTTTTACATATTCTACGGGATCTGCGTCCTTGTCATCAATATCCAACAGCATATTCATCACTTGCTGATTTGCGCCTCCGTGCAGGGGACCTTTGAGAGCACCAATAGCACCGGTTACCGAAGAATACATATCTGATTGAGTGGAACAGATTGTACGACAGGTAAAAGTGGATGCATTCATGCCGTGTTCAGCATGGAGGATCAGGCAGAGATCCATTGTTTTTTCGGCCTGCTCGCCTGGTTCTTCATTGTTAATCATGTAGAGAAAATTAAAGGCCGTACTCTTCTTATTTAGAGGAGCTACAATTTCTTTTCCTTTTCTGCTGCGATCAAATGCTGCAATGATGGTTGGAATTTTTGCAGTAATGGAAATTGCTTTATTGACTCGAAATTCCTCTTCGTTGTCCGCTTCAACCTCGTGAAAGTCAGCGAGCATAGAAACCGCGGTTCGCAGTACTGCCATCGGTTCAGCATTTTGAGAAGTGTTTTTTATATAGTTAAGCACCGCTTCAGGCAGCTCTCTATTATTCTGAATTTTCTTATTTAATTCATCGAGTTCCTCTTGATTTGGCAGCCTGTCATTCCACAGTAAGAAGCAAACTTCTTCAAAGCTGGCATTTTCTGCAAGGGTGTCAATGTCGTAACCGGCGTAGATGAGTTCTCCCTTTTGTCCATCGATAAAACTTTTTGTCGTGGTAAAAGCGACTATCCCTTCTAAGCCTTTGTTAATGTGCGGGTATTGACTTAAATCAATTTCTGTTTTTAAGCTCTCAGCCATTCTATACTCCGAATTTTAGATTGGATATATACTTTATTTGTGCGGTCAAATATAATATTTCAAGAGCAAAAAATCAGGGATAAGTTGATCGCTGGCAACCATTTCCTGATCACTCTGTTTCTATAACGAAAGAAAGGTTAACAACGTTTACCTTTTTCGTTAATTTTAACATTCACATAACGTCAGCAAGTTCGGATTGTTGGATATTTTCTTTACTTAATAATCAGACGGTTACTCAATTTTATTTTTGGCCTGATCCCAGTGTTTGTCCATCTCTTCAAGCGAAACCTCCGACAAGTTTTTTTCCTCTTCTTTTAGCGCTTCCTCGATGTACTGAAACCGTCGTATGAATTTTCGGTTTGTAGCGCGAAGACTATCTTCTGCATTCAAATTTAGAAAACGTCCTACGTTTACCAGCGAAAACAGCAGGTCTCCAAATTCTTCTCGGCTTTTCTGTGGATCTTGCAGCTCTATTGCAGTTTTGAACTCTCCCAGCTCCTCGTCCAGCTTATCCCAAACTTGTTCCAAGTCGGGCCAGTCGAATCCTACGTTTGCCGCTTTTTCCTGCATACGCTGAGCCCGAATGAGTGCGGGCATATGTTTGGGGATTCCCTCCAGGACCGATTCTTTCCCTTCTTTCATCTTAATACTTTCCCAATTTTCAGCCACTTGCTGTTCGTCTTCGGCAATAACATCTCCAAATACATGCGGGTGACGTCGAATCAATTTCTCCTGGATGGAATAAATTACATCATCAATTGAAAAGCTGTCTGTTTCGTCAGCCATCCTGCTGTGGAAGACCACGTGCAGGAGAACGTCTCCGAGCTCCTTTTTCAGTTCACCGAAGTCTTTGTTGTCAATGGCTTCCACTGCTTCGTAAGCCTCTTCAATGAGATTATCCTTTATGCTTTCGTGAGTCTGTTTGCGGTCCCACGGGCATTCTTTTCGCAGGATCTTCACAATTTGAACCAGGTCAGCAAAGTTTGTGGTGGCAGTTCTTTTATCGGCCATTGAAAGGTACGTATTGATAGTTATCGTTACAGTTGATCAAATAAAAAGAAAGTTTTTAAGGGTTTTGAACGAAACACTGAATAGTGAAAAGAAATGAGAGATTGAAGAAATATGGTAATTAATGGATAACTGAGATCATGTTTTTCTCTTTTTTTTCTTAGCAGCAGGGAAGAGGATATTATTCAAAATCAGGCGATAGCCCGGACTATTGGGGTGAAGGCTAAGGTCGGTTGGCGGATCATTCACACGGTGCGTATAATCTTCCGGATCATGTCCTGCATAAAAGGTAAAAGTGCCCTTGCCATAATTACCGTGAATATACTTCACCATGTTTCTCCCCGGACTTTCCCCGAGGATTACAACGGATTCCTTGATCTTATCCTTCTGAAAAGCCGTTGTTTGGCCGTAAAAGCCGTGAATACTGCTCACATGGTTCTGAGTCAGCATGGTGGGAACGGGATCCCATTTTGCAGAAAATTCAAAAAGCGTGAAAAAGTCCAGCATCTGGTCCACCTGGTTAAGTTGAACCGGCACATCAATATCTGAATGCTCATATTCCGCCGGGTCTTTACTGATGGTAAAATCTTTGAAGGCCAAAGTATTGCTGTAATCAAGCTTTTGCTGGGCGTCGGGATCCATCGGGTCACCGTCAAAAGGCGTGGGGGCTATATCAACCCCCTGAGCGGACAGTGCAATGTCAAAAGTATCTGTCCCTGAACACATGGCAAACAGGAATCCTCCATTGCCTACATATTCTTTTATTTTCTCAGCAACCGCTTTTTTTTCGTTACTTACCTTGTTGTATCCCAGCTCTTTGGCCATCGCTTCCATCTCATGCACCTGTTGAATATACCAGGGTTGGTTTCGGGAAGAAGCCCAGAACTTGCCATACTGGCCCGTGAAATCTTCGTGGTGGAGATGCAACCAGTCATACTCCGAGAGTTTACCGTTGAGTACTTCTGGATCCCAAACCTTATCATAATCCACTTCCGCATAATTCAAAGCCAGGGTCACGGCATCGTCCCATGGCAAAGCCTGCTTCGGCGTATAAACAGCAATTTTTGGAGCTTTATCCAATTTAATTACTGATGTATTAGACTTGGGGTCCTGTACCTCGGCAATGATCTGCGTTGCTTTTTGAGGCGAGATCGCTGACGCCTTTACATTACGAAGCCGGCATTTTCGCATTAGTTCATCGGAGTAGTCAGTGAGAAAACTGCCGCCTTTGTAATTGAGCAGCCATTCGGATGACGTGCCTTTTTCCAGGTTGTTGAAAATAATACCGTATGCTTTAAGATGATTGGTCTGAGAGGCGTCCATAGGGATAAAGAGCTTTTGCTGGGCTATCCCGTTGAGATTTAAGCAGGTTATAAAAAAGAAAATGAAAAGATATCGTAACATGGTGTCATGTTTGAATTTTTTGTAATTCCTGTATTCGGTCACGGGCGTATGATGCATAAAAACCGTTTGGGAAATGAAGAAGAATTTCTTCATATAGGGGTACAAGTTGCTCTATTTTTCGTGGAATCGGTACCCGGGGGATGCCGGCTTTTCCCGTATCCATGCTGTCAACCCGGCTAGCTTCGGGTAATCGAATATCGATTTGCTTGTTTGTAACAAACTGGTCCGCTAACCGGGCTTTTTCCCAGAGCAAACGCTCAAATAAAGGCGATGCCGATCCTTGTGATGCCAAATATGTGCTCAGCGATTCATAGACATAAATTGCATTATCGGTATCCTGGTACTTACTCAGTTCAAGCAGGGCCTCATCCTGCAGGGGGTTATAGCCACTGGTTTCAAAGAACGTTTTTAATTTATTAATCCCCAGCTGATCTTTTCCCTGTGAAAAGTATTCAACGGCCTTGGCAAAAGGGGTTAACAATGCCCCGGTACTATCAGCAGCCATTCCGTTTTGTATCCAGAGACGAAGTTGAACCGCATCATTTGCAAAATAAGAGGTATTCTGGCGTTCAAGGGCATTCAACTGGATTTTGGCAAAGTCATAATCCCCGGCATAAAAATCAGTCAGCGCCAGGTAATATCTCGTTTTTTCGGCCAGGTCGCCGATACGTTCCTGTTTATTGCTTTTTGTCAATGCTATTCGGGCCCGGGTATAATCATTATTGTATAAATATATTCTTCCCTGAATGTAGGATGCATTCGCTATCGTAGATTTGTCGGAAAGGTCACGAAGCTCAGAGAGGTACTTTGAGGCTTGCTCCGGATTGTGCAGCATATCCAGTGACAACTCCGCCAGAGAAACCAGTACTTCATACATCCGGGGATAACCGGGTGTATTTTGACGAAGCTTTTCAAGCGTTGAGAATGCTTTCTGATACAGTGTTTTGCGCCGGGATGAGAGCCCCAGATTATAATTCTCTAGATATTTAGCCCATTGTTTGTACACTCCGGCTAACTCCTGCATGCAACGGTATTTTACAGGATATATATCATTATTGATGTAATAATTATAGGCTTCTTCAGCAAGTTCAAACTGTTGGTCTGCAGTTAATTTTGATCCAAGATTGTATAATATGTAGGTGATTTCGGATGATTGTGCTTCATAGCTTTTAGCTGTGACCAAGGCTCGTTTGTATAGGTGGCGTTCCATGAGCAGCCAAACTTCGAGCTGCTGTAAACTCCGATAACTGGGATGTTGGGGAGGGAAGTCGTCGAGAAAATCAGAAATTTCAAGGATTGCTATATCATAAATATTATCATCATGGAACCGTATCAATCGTCGTTGGACCAAACCTATCCTATCCGGACTTTTCTTAACCAACTGCAAGTAAGATTGAATAGCTTTTTCATATTTCCCGGCCTGCATATAAGTTTCTGCAAGCTCGGAAAGAATGATATTTGAGTCCGGCGATCTTTGCATTGCCTTCTCATAAACACCCACAGCCTTATCAAAGAGTCTGCAATCGGCCATTGTACGGGCAAGGCGAAGATAAATTTCTGAGCTTCCGGCATATGTTTTTAATACTTCATCCCATGTAGACTGGGCCAGGTTTGAATCTCCCTTGTAATGATATATCTCACCAAGACGGATCATTGCCTGGGCCTGGAAGTTACCTTTGCTGATAGCTCCTTGGGTGATAGCAATGGCCTTGTCATATCTTTTGAGGTTAATCAGGCATTCTATGGCTTTATCCAAAAAAATAAATGAAGCAGGGTGTTTGAGGTGCAACTCATAAAATTTATCGTAGGCTTTTTCATATTGTTGATGTCTGAGAAGCCTGTCTGCTGTGAAGTAGTCAGCATCAAGTTGAGCATGGGAAAGCCTCGGCAGCAATCCCATAAGAAAGAAAAGCAAAAGGTATTTTTTATGGACTGAGTTCATCGGTGTATGCTATTCAAACTTAGTCTGGGAAAGATATTCAGGAGCAAAAGTCCTCATTGTATTATAAAAGGCGTGGAGCGGAAATCCTACCACATTATTATAATCACCTTCAATTTTTTTTACGAAAATAGCACCAAAATCATCCTGTATTCCATAGGATCCTGCTTTATCCATTGGGCTTCCACTTTCTACGTATGTACTGATATCCTGAGGGTCGATAGTTCCGAATATTACTTTAGTTATTTCTACAAACGTCTTGGTCTCGGTAATGTTATTTTGAGAATTCACTTTGCACAACGCCACTCCCGTATAAACTTGATGCCGCTGGTTGCTTAGCTCTCTAAGCATTCGCTGTGCATCCTTTTTGTCACTAGGCTTTTCTAGTATCTTGTTTCTGAAAACAACAATGGTATCGGCACCAATAACCAAAGCATCGGAATGACGGGAAGCGATATCCCGTGCTTTTCTAAGTGCAAGTTGCTGAACAATTTCAGTGGGGGAAAGATCCGGGTCATAAGTTTCATTAACTGGGCTGGGGTGCACCTCGAAGGGCAAATTGAGTTGTCGGAGCAATTTTTTTCGGCGTGGACTGGCCGAAGCGAGAATAATCTTCTTCAATTTAGATATTGATTAATAAAATATTGTTCATTTAGTTAATTGAACAAAGATAAAAGAATAACGATCTTTTTTCGTTCAATAAATATTTAGAACTAACCACAATTTACTCTAATTGTAATGGCATCAAAAAAGCGCAGCGGCAGAAGTCACAAAAAACTGATGATCTTTGATCCCTGGAACTATAAAGTATTATCACTCGGGCTTATTCTTGTAATCGTTGGTTTTTCAGCGATGTATATCGAAAATAAGGTTGAAGGCATTATTTCGCTTTATGTATCACCGGTTGTGATTATGGCCGGCTATTTGACCGTTATCATAGCTATCCTCAAGCATGACAGAGGTTCGTCAACGGCCTCCGGCCAATCTTAGTGATTGAACGTGGATCGCAAGCTCAATTACCTATTTTCTTTTATTGGGATTGTTGTTTTTATATTTGAAGCCAGTCTCCAGCAGCAATGGAATATATTTCTGGGACTGATTCTTGCCATTATCTTTTCTTTTTCGGCTTTTCTCTTTAGGCGGCTTACGCTTGACGGGATGTTTGGGGCAATGGTTATTGGGACTTTTATCTTTGGGCTGGGAGGGTGGCAGGCAGCAGTTGTCGTATTGGTTTTTTTTATTACCAGCGCGGCAATTTCAGGACGTTGGAAGATGCATGCACCTGATTTGCCGAATGGCGCAAGACGTAACGGACTCCAAGTCTGGGCTAACGGTTTTTGGCTTTTTATTGGCTTGATATTGGCTACCATTTTTGAAGCAAATATTTTTTTGGTTTCGGCTTTAGCTTCTATAGCCACGTCTACTGCAGATACCTGGGGCACGGAATTAGGAAGTACGAAACCAAACTCGACTTATCTCATAACGACCTTCGAAAATGTACAAGCGGGCACAGACGGGGGCATAAGTCTAAAGGGCACTATAGCGGCATTGTTGGGAAGCATGATGATTGGAGCCATTTCGGTATATGTGTTTTCACTTAAATTTTACATTTTTTTGTGCATCTTCCTGGCGGGATTTTCAGGATCTGTTGCTGATTCTTATCTTGGAGCGATTTTCCAGCGGAATAATCGGTCAATAACCGTTCCGGTTCTGCACTCAAAATTTCGAATCGACAACAATCTTGTCAATGGCCTGGCCACCGGAATGGGGGCCTTGTTGGCTATAATTTTAAAACTGATGCTCTCATGAAAAAATGGTATAAACAGCTACACTGGCAAATTATAATTGGTTTAATACTAGGGTTAATATGGGGGTTGGTTGCCAGTATTGCCGGTTTTTCTACCTTCACTACGAACTATATCCAGCCTGCAGGTACTATTTTTATCAATCTTTTGAAGTTGATAGCTGTTCCCCTGGTATTGGCTTCACTGATTGTAGGTGTTACCAGTTTGAATGACGTAGCAAAGCTCTCTCGTATGGGCGGAAAGACTATTGCCTTCTATATTACTACCACCGTATTTGCCATTACTATTGGATTGACGGTAGTGAATATCATTCAGCCCGGTAAAACACTTCCTCAAGAAACTCAACAACAGTTGCAAGCCAGTTATAGCCAGAATATTGAAGGTTCGAAGCAATCCGTAGAAGAATTCAAAAAGCGAAAACCGCTGGACTTTTTTGTAGATATTGTCCCCCAGAATATTTTCAATGCCACCTCTGATAACTCAAATATGTTACAAGTTGTATTTCTGGCTATTCTTTTTGGCATAGGCATCATTCAAATCCCCGGAGAGAAAGGAAAGGTGCTCATCGAATTTTTTGATTCCCTTAATGATATGATAATCAAGATTGTCGATTTTATTATGATGGTGGCTCCTTATGGTGTTTTTGCACTTATAGCAGGAGTTATTGTTGACCTTGCGGGGGATGACTTGACAAAGGCCCTGGATCTCCTGGGAGCTCTGGGTTGGTACTGTGTGGCTGTGCTGGTCGGTCTCATTTTGCATGTAACCATTGTGTATTCTGGACTTTTCAAGTTGTTCAGTAAAATGAAGCTCCGTGATTTTTTTAAAGCAATACGCCCCGCTATGCTGCTGGGCTTCAGTACCAGTTCAAGCTCGGCGACCTTGCCTGTTACGATGGAACGTGTGGAAAAGAATGTGGGGGTCGACGAAGAAGTCGCCAGTTTTGTTCTGCCGATAGGTGCTACAGTTAACATGGATGGTACCAGCCTTTATCAGGCGGTGGCAGCAGTTTTTATTGCCCAGGCTCTGGGGTTGGATTTGTCAATTATGCAGCAGCTTACAATTGTCCTGACAGCCACGCTTGCGTCCATTGGGGCAGCGGGCGTACCGGGTGCAGGTATTATTATGTTGGTGATTGTATTGCAGGCGATTAATGTCCCCGTGGAAGGGATCGGTCTTATCCTGGGTGTGGACAGAATTTTGGACATGTGCCGCACCGCCGTAAATATTACCGGTGATGCTGCTGTTTCGGTAGCAGTGGCATATACTGAAGGATTACTTGGCGAGATGCATCTGGAGGATGATGAATAATCCGGGAATGTGGAAACATCATTGAGTTTACAGGCTATAATGACTGGTAAAAAAGTCTCCGGGGCAATATGAAAACCGTGGTCTTATTATCCTTATTTATCTTTGGGGCATTTGGAAAGGCTCAGGCAATCGGCGGTACAAAACCTGATTCCACTGGGTATGAGTTACGTCTGAAACAAGGGATTGATGCTTTTTATAAAACCCAATGGGGACAGGCAGAATCTATTTTCAAGGATTTACAGCAGAGATTTCCAACTGATTCCCGTGCCTACTTTTTCAGTTCTATGATTCCTTTCTGGCAATACTTTTTCGGGGAGGAAAGTAAACGGGCTGCGGATTTATTCCTGTCGCGATCGAAAGTGGCGATTACGGTAAGCAGAAATGAGCTGGAGGATAATCCTTATGATACTACCATGGTTCTGATGCTAAGTGGGCTTTATGGTTATCGAAGCCTTGTAGCTGCAAGCGAGAAGCAGTATAGGACTGCCATACAAAGTGGAATGACAGGGTTCAAATATACAAGACAGCTGCTTGCCCTTGATGCAGATGATCCCCGGGCGCTTATCGGGAAAGGTGTGTTCTACTATATGATGGGAAGCGTACCCCGAGAATTAAAATGGATGACTAATATGGCTGGGCTATCGGGGAACAAAGAGGAAGGATTTAAAGCCTTGGAGCAGGCAGCTGGTTCCCAAAGCTATATCAGCAATGATGCGAAAATGATTTTGGCTTATCTTTATGAAAGGGAAAACCGAAACGAAATGGCCGTATCAAAACTTCGAGAATTGAGTCGGCGTTATCCTCAAAATATAATTTTCAAATATAACTTGGCTCGTTTACTTGAAAAGTGTGATCAACCCTCCGAAGCAAAGGCCAGGTATCAAGAAGTCCTGGCATTGAAAAATAATGAACTGCAAACACTTAGAGAGAAAAGTAGGTTGCGGCTTCAAAAGCTTTAACAGGCCATTATTAATATGTTAATAATATAGGATATACGCTCGTTTTCTTTGAAAAATGCGCAAAAAATCCTTAATTAGAATTATGGTTATGGGTAGTAGCTTATAAAGTCGTGTGTATGAGCCAAAAGTTACAGAAACATTTACTAAAAAAATTTATAATACTATTCGCTACTTTCCTTTTGGCTGTTACTGCTAAGGGAGTTACCCAACCGTTTGTGCCTGCCAATGATTCATTACTATCCGGGGTCGAGGGTTCTACTGGTGGGGCCCACAACACTGATGCAGACCTGCCTACTGTTGCTTTTTCATCTGCTGAATTTTCAGGAAGCGAAGGGGCAACTGTTCATCTTATCCTAAAGCTCGTTGAAGCAAACGATGTTGCTGTGAATATTAAGGTATCCTTTCTGGGAAGTTCAAGTACCGCCGATGCAGCGGATTTTGAGGGGGGATATGCAACCCAAACCGTTAGTTTTTCTTCGTCTGCCCACAGTGGAACGGAAAAAAGTGTGGACATAACCTTGAAAGACGATGGAAATTTTGAAGGATCGGAGCAAGCTCTTTTCAGGCTGCAAAATGAAACGGCCGGTAGGATTATTGAACCGGACGTCGCAACGTTGACTATCAAAGATAATGATGCTCCCGACGTAGTCATTAATGAATTTCTAGCGGACCCCCCCGATGCTATTTCAGGTGATGCAAATGGAGATGGAAATCGAAGTGGTAACGATGATGAGTTCGTAGAGATTGTCAATAATGAGTCAACTGCCATTGATATTTCGGGATGGCATCTTTCTTATGATGGTGGAATAAGTAACGGTTATACCTTCCCTTTAGGTACTGTCTTGGCACCAAGTCATGCGATTGTCATATTTGGGGGGGGAACCCCTACCGGTAATTTCGGGGGATCGCTCATTCAGACTTCTTCAAATTTAAATCTGAAAAACAGCGGCGGGAAATTGACGCTGGTGGATGATAATGGAAATATAATCCAGAATGTTTCTTATGGCAGTGAAGCTGGAAACGGTGAATCCCTGACGAGAGATCCTGATATAACGGGCGATTTTGTGATTCACTCTCATGCTTCGGGTGCGGGAGGATCGATTTATTCACCAGGTACTAAGGTTGACGATTCCCCTTTCGGTTCCAAACATGCGATGGGTATTCGCGGTACAGAAGGTTGGCGTATGATTGCTTCGCCGGTTCAGGGGGCTACTCTTGAAGACTTTTTTGGCAAGTTCAGAATGCAGGGAATCGAGGGTTCAGATCGTTCCTCTGGCCGTAGCACAATATATTCATGGACAGAATCAAACGGTGCATTTGAAAAACCAGCACAGACGTCGGGGGCTGAAGGAACGATGAAACCCGGCAAAGGATATATTGTGTATTTTTTTGAGGACGATGAAAATAACATACCGGGTGTACAGGGAGGCTTCCCGAAAGTACTGGAAACAGATAAATCAGAAAACAGCGGAACTGTTAATGTCTCGGTCTCGGCTACGGATGCCGATGGTACCGGGAGCATTGACGGAAATGAGGGATGGAATCTTTTGGGCAATCCTTTTGATGCCGATATTTCGGTTGAAGAAGTGTTGAAAGCCCTAGAAGCCGTAAATCCCAATATTCAGGAAAATGTGATGGTATGGGATCAATCCGCAGGTATGGGCAACGGTGCTTTTCGAAGCCTTACAAGGGGAGATTTAATTGCACCGTTTCAGGCCTTTTTTGTTCATTTTGATACTCCGACAAGTAGCAATGTTCAGTTTAATAAAAATGTCCTTGAGGCAAAACAAAGGAAGGGATTTTATAAGCAATTCAATGAATCTGCAGTCACTTTCAATATTGAGTTGCATAGCGAGAAGTACTATGACACTTATTCGGTTGAGTTTAGAGACAATGTATCAACAGAGTTGAGTAAATATGATGCATTCAAGTTGTTTTCGCTTAATCCCAATTCTGTGAACATATATAGTGTGTTTCAGGGGGATAAACTGCAAAGAAAAGTATTGTCAAAGGATTTAGAGTCAACCTTCGAAATTCCGTTGTCATTTGATGCAAACGGGCGAACCTCGCTCACTTTTAAGTGGAATAACCTCGACAATATCCCAAAGGATTGGAAGGTAATACTTGTCGATAAAGATATGAATCGCCAAGTTGATTTGAGGACCAGCAATGAATATCGTTTTAACATTGCTGAACCCCAAGAGCAATTGAAGGAACCAGATCCTTCCGTGAATTCGGATGGTTTGCTCAGCCTGCCGCCTGCAAAGACGGAAAATACTGATTCCCGCTTTGTGCTTTCCATTCAGCCGAAGCCTGACAGCAACAGCGAAACAGACCTTCCCGAGTCTGTAAAGTTGAATCCGAATTATCCCAACCCATTTAATCCTTCTACCAAAATCTCTTTCGAGATTGCGAAGAAGTCTAAAGTAACGCTTACCATTTGGAATATGATTGGCCAAAAAGTGGCTACATTGGTGGATGAGGTTGTTGATGCAGGTACCTATGAACAGACTTGGAATGCATCAAGTATGCCAAGTGGCATATATATTGCTCGCTTCCAGGTAGGGGGAGAGGTTTTTACTCGTAAGATGACGCTTATCAAGTAAAACAGGAATTTATGCCATTAAAACTCAGAAAAAGCAATGATTTTTTTGAACTGATCAACTTTCTCTGTTTTTTATGAATCTTCATATCTTTAAAACTGTTATAACTAACAACTTAACCATAAAATAGAACGGAGTATTTCTTTTAGTAAAAATGCAATATAAAAATATACAGGGCCTGGATGTACCTGAAATAGGTCTTGGAACCTATAAGCTTCACGACAGAGAGTGTTTTAGAACGGTGAGGGCAGCACTTGAAATTGGATATCGACATATTGATACCGCCCAAATGTACAAGAATGAAAGGGAAATTGGGGAGGCGATCAGTGTTTCCAATGTTCCGAGGGAAGATATTTTTCTGAGCACAAAAATCTGGCATACCAATTTAGAAGCCGATGATGTGCTGCAAACTACTGAGGAGAGCCTCCGTTATATGGACACACCATATGTTGATTTGTTAATGATACATTGGCCCAATAGCCGGCACGATCTTCGTGCCACAATTGAATCCATGTTGGTGCTCCGCGACCAGGGAAAGGCTATGAATATTGGTGTAAGCAATTTCCCATTACATTTATTGAAGCAAGCCAACGAAGAAATACGGGCACCCATTTTTTGTGATCAGGTAGAATTTCATCCTTTTATCGACCAGCTGGATCTCTTGGATTATGCAATCGAAAACGACATCATGATAACGGCGTATAGCCCGCTTGCACAAGGGAAAGTCATCGAAAATGAAGACATCCGGGAAATTGCAGAGAAATATGGAAAATCGCCTGCCCAGATTTCATTGCGTTGGCTTATTGAACAGGAGAATGTAGTGGCTATTCCAAAGGCTTCCAGTGAAGAACATTTGGAAGAGAATTTTGATGTTTTCGATTTCTATTTGGAGGATGAAGATTTTGATCGTATTGATCAGCTTCAGAAGTCAACCCGATTGGTTAATCCCAGTTTCGCTCCTGATTGGGAATAATATTCCTATTTGAGGTTTAAAAACAAAAGTTGTTTTTAAACAGCTCTTTTTGGCGGTCTCTTATTGGGGAAAATGACTTGGGTACGAGCTAATGCCATGGTCTTTTGATCTGATTTCCTTCTGATTTGGTGGCAATGGCCGGCATCATTTTTTTCACACAAAGTGGTTAGTGTATCGCCAAGTACAGACTCCGCCATGAACTTGATGTCAATAAAAGCGGCCTTCGAATTGTCATTTAAATCGGAAAGGGCCCATTCTATATATCTCACATTATTTACGTGTTTATTGAGGTCCAGGTCTGTTTTTCTTACGTGAAATTCTTGGCTTGGATCAGCATTTTCAATTGCTGAAAGGTTTGCATCCTGAACCGGCAAAACATGTCGAGAACTCGCAGGGGCCATTTCAAGAATTTCTTTTGGGATTCGAACCGGTCGTCGGCTTTTTACGTCCATTATTAGCCAGTAGCTTAAAGATTTACCTATGATTGAACCATTGGTATCTGTGATAACGAAATCACGATAAGCCCGAAGGCCGTCGCCACTGGAAGGCCATGTTTTTATGATTATGGTCTCTCTCCAGTCGGGAAAGCGGGTCATGTCAACACATAAACGATGGAGCACCCACGTTAGCTTTTCTTTTTGGAGGTCGGTAATGTCGAAATGAAGTTTTCTTGCATGATTACCGGCAATTTCTTGAAGCAGGTTACAAATAGCGGGCAGAGTAGCCTGTTGGTTGAAATCAATTTCAGACGCCCTGATCTTAAAGTTCTCCCGATAGGTAGTGTCAATATTTTCCATGCTTCAGTAATGAATGATTTCAAAAGTCAAAAGTACCATTTCTAAACAGCTTTTGAAACCAAAAAGTAAGGGCAGGATGATTTAAGCAGTTGGCCGGATTGGTTGACATTTTTTAAAAGGCCTCTCTGGCGGCCGGGATGGGGAATGCAAAGCTACAAACGCATATCTATTGGTTCTACTGTTTTCTGCCGGCTTGCCATACGCGATTTCCCCAACGCTTTATATCATCTAGGATAAGATATATGGCCGGAAGCATGATGAGGGTGACTAAAGTTGAAAATGTGAGTCCACCTACGATAGCCCGTGCCATCGGGAAATAGGGAGGGCCGTCTCCGCCAATTTGAGTGGTCCCGAAACACAAGGGCAAGAGTCCCAGTACAGTCGTTCCGGCGGTCATCAGAATCGGGCGCATACGGTCTTTTCCGCCTTTCACAATGGCTTCTAAACGATGCATTCCCGAGAGACGAAGTTGATGGATATGGTCGATCAGCACAATGCCATTATTAACTACGATTCCCATCAGGATCAGGATCCCAATCATAGCCATGAAAGAAAAAGTAGTGCCCGTAATGAAGAAGAACCAAAATACCCCAACGACCCCAAAGAAAATGGAGGTAATGATACTGGAAGGAAAGAGAACAGATTCAAACAGGGAGGCCATTACCAGGTATATCAGAAACATTGCAAGGAACATGTTGACAAGCATTTCGTCCATGGCATCCTGATCTTCCTGGAAACTTCGTCCCTGACTCCAACCGTATCCTGCCGGGTAATTAATTTGGTCCATAATGGGAAATATTCGCTGTTGAGCCTCATCCATCGTTAAGTCATCGAGATTGATCGTAATACCCAACGAGGTCTGCCTGTTCTCCCGCTGAATAGTTCTGGGCCCTGTACTGATACGGTAGTCGGCCAGGGTGGCAAGTTTGACGGATTTGTCGTTGCCGATACTAACTGGCAATTTCATCAGATCGTCTAAATTCTTGCGGTCTGATTCTCTGAGAGCGAGCACAACATCTGTCTCTCCATGTTCGCCGCGAACTCTGCGAAGGTTGACTCCCCGCATTGAATTGGAAATAAGGTCAGCTACCTGTTCACTTGAAACATTCATGCTTCGCGCTCGTTCTCGGTCTACAATAACTTGTACTTCTTCTGTACCGGTCTCGGCTTCAGATCGTACATCGGCCAAGCCGGGAACATTCCGAAGTCGCCGGACGACCTCATTAGCCAACGAAGTCAATACTTCAGATGATTCTCCAATAACGAATACCCGTAATTTATCTCCCCCGGTCCGGTCTCTATATTCAAAAGAAGGTTTGCCAATGGGTAATTTGGGCAAATTTTCAGCGATTTCCTTTTTGATGGTTTTTACGTCTTTTTCGGCCGCGTCATCGTCGGTAAGCAGAATTGTTGAAGTTGCGTTTCCGGGTTCGAAGTAGGAATAAACGGCATCGATCTCAAATTTCTTTTTATTGTCGTAGAGATACTGCTCTACCTTACTCACTGATTGTTCAACCGTTTTCAGGGTATAAGTGTCATTGAGATTGTAATGGAGGTAGAGTTCCCGCGACTCCGACGAGGGGAACATGTCTATATTGGTAAATTTCATGGGGATGGCAACACTAATAAGGGTCCCAACTATCACAAAGACAGAAAAGTACCGACGTCTCAGGAGCCAGCTTAATGCCTTGGAATAAACGGTTTCCAACCGATCGATGAGGTGCTTTTTCTCGGTTTGTTTCGGGGGTTCAATCCTTGAGGTCAGCAAGGGGATAACGGTTAGGGAAATGAGTAATGAAGCCGTCAGGGCCAAAATAATCGTGATGGCGACGTGATAAAGCTGAACGGCTATCATTGATTGCTTACTGATAATATTTGGCAGGAAAACAATGACAGTCGTCAATGTTCCGGCGGTGACGGCCATAGCCACCTGTTTTACTCCCTTTTTGATTGCCTCTGTTTTATTCTCCATCAAATTTTGATTGCGGTGGATGTTCTCGGTGACCACAACTGCATTATCAACAAGCATTCCCACCGCAAGCATGAGCCCCATCATAGAGAGAATGTTGAGTGAGAGGTCCATAAAATAAAGCAACCCTAGGGTAACAATTAGCGAAAAGGGTACCGCAAGGGCTACAATCAAGGTAGTGCTGATGCGTCTTAAAAAGAGGTATAGAATCAGGATAGAGAAGAAAGCGCCCAGCAATCCTGCTTTAAGCAGTTCCGATAGGGAGCTTATAATTCCAGCTGCCTGGTTATTCATCTCATAAATATTGATGCCCCGCATCTCTGGCAATTTGTTTACCTTATCAATCTCGGCTAGTACTTTGTCGGCGACATCGACAGTGTTGGCGCCGGATTCTTTAAATACATCCAGCCCGATGGCGTATTTTTGATCGAGATGACGTCCGTATTCTCTATCGGGGGTGCCATAACCTACTGTTGCAACATCTCCCAGGCGTAAATGATTGGGACCGATGACCAGGTTGGCAAATTCAGCGGGGTCGGCGATCTCACCGGTAGGGCGTACCAGAAATCGTTTGCCGGAATCTTCAATTTTGCCGGCAGAAAGTGAAAAATTACTGTTACGCAGCGTTTGCGCAAGGCGATTCAGGTCAACATTATGAGATTCCACGCGTTCAGGGATGAGCTCAATACGAATCTGCTTCTTCTCAACCCCGTACAGATCGACTTTGGCAACGCCGTTGATACGTTCGATACGCCGCTTGAGATTCCGGTCAAGCAGGTCGTAGGCATTGGATAGATCCCGATTACTTGAAATACGCAGATTCATCATAGGGATATCCTGGGCGGAAAATTTGTTGATATAAAATCGCTCCATATCGTCCGGCAATTGGTTGCGAATGCCGTCTATTTTCTCCTTGATTTCCAGCGACTTTAAGCGAATATCCGTACCCATCTCAAATTCTACGAAGATGCCCGCCTGGTTCTCGCTTGAGTTAGAGCTCATACGCTTGATTCCCCCGATGGTAGCCATGGCCTCTTCAATAGGGCGCGTAATTGTCCGCTCGACCTCTTCCGGAGTCGAATTATTATAGGGTACCGAAATATAAGCTCCGGGATAGGAGATATCCGGAAAATACTCCAGTGGAACCAATCGGCTAGCGATAATCCCGATAACCAGGAAACTAATAAATACCATAATGGTGGTTACCGGACGACGAAGGGAAATATCGGTCAGCTTCATGATGTTGATCCCCCTTCAGCAGATTTTTGCTCAACAGGTTGATTGTAAACCTTGCGATCCATAATAGCGTACATCACTGGGATGACAACAAGGGTAAGCATGGTTGAGAAAACCAGTCCGGAGATGACGGTTATAGCCATGGGGGCCCTGAGTTCGGCACCATCCCCGATGCCTATAGCCAGAGGCAGCAGGCCCAGCGTAGTAGTAAGAGTCGTCATCAGAATCGGTCGAAGACGTGATTTTCCACCTTCCAGTATTGCTTGGATTTTTCCGATACCGCGAGCCCGCATTTGATTAATGAGGTCAATCAAAACGATGGCGTTATTGACCACAATACCGGCCAATAGTATTAAACCTATGAATACAACAACGCTTATGGATGATCCGGTGATCCAAAGCCCGAGTATAGCACCGACGAGAGCCAGCGGTATGGTAAAGAGAATAATAAAGGGGTGCAATAATGATTCAAATTGGGAAGCCATGACCAGGTAAACGAGGAAGACCGCCAATGAAAGCGCAAAAATGAGCGATTGGAAAGAATCGGCCATCTCTTCATTTTGCCCGGTAATTTGAGCACTCAGCCCCGTAGGAATTGTTGTCTGATTGATGATTCCTCGGATTTCTTCGGCAGCTGTTGCAAGGTCTCCGTAGTTCAGATTCGCTGAAACGACAGCTACGCGCTGTTGATCAACCCTGCGTATTTCACTTGGCCCGGTGGTAACATGTATATCTGCAATGCTGGAGAGCGGGATCGGAGAATCACTGTCGGGATTAACAATAAGGTTTCTGATATCCGATACAGATGATCGATCCTGCTTTTTTGCGCGGACGAGCACATCGATTTTCCGATCTCGCCATGAATAACGGGTAGCGACATCACCGCGTACTTTGCTGACAATCAAGTCGGCTATTTCGTGAACCTGTAATCCAAGCGCCGCCGCCCTGGGTCGGTCGAAAGTGATCTGGATCTCCGGACTCCCTTGCTCCATCGTTGACTTCACATCCGTAAAACGGCTGTTCGTACTCATTTTTTGCAGAATGCGATCGCTGACTTTCTTAAGGTCATTCAGGTTATACCCCGATATTTCAATTTCGACAGGTGTCTTAAAGGTGAACAGGGCGGGTCGTGAAAATTTGTATTCTAATCCCGGGATGCGTTGTAAATCGGTGCGAAGATTATTCATCGTGCTTTCTTCGAGCGATCGTCCGGCGCCGCTGTTTAACTCGACGTTTAATTCTCCCCAGTTTTCGCCGCCCTCATTGGGGTTCGTATCCATCTTGTTTCCGGTCCCGGCAACGGCGAAAGTGGTTTGGATAGAACCAACCTGTTCTGCGGCACGCTGCACGGTCTGCAGAGCCCGATCGGTCTGCTCGATAGGCGTACCCGGCGGCAATTGGAATTCGACATTGAATTCACCCTGGGACAGTGATGGAATTAACTCCATGCCCAGCTGGGGTACAAGCAGAAGTGAACCGAATAGAGATAAAAAAGCAAAGGCAATAACAAAGAAACGATGCCGCAGAGCCCACTTTAACAGGGAAGGGTAGCGGTCCTCAATTCGGTTGTATCCCTTTTCGAAAGTATTTAGGAATGGGTTGAGTACAAAGAGAATTCCCCTGCTAATACCTCTAAAGATTGCCGTAAAAAATCTTATAATCTTGGTAGGTATGGTTTCGAAGACAAAAATCCGTGTTGCTCGCATCCAACGGCCAACCTTAGTCTTTGGTTCGGGGAGATCGGCTTTCTCAATTTCCGGTTTTTCCCGGCCTGCCAACGAAGAAAGCATGGGAATCAATGTAATTGCCACAATTAAGGAAGCCAGGAGTGAGAATGTTACCGTAAGGGCCTGATCTCTGAAAAGTTGTCCCGCAATGCCGTGAACAAAAACAAGTGGGAAGAATACGGCTATTGTTGTAAGCGTCGAGGCTATGACGGCGGTACCTACTTCGCCGGCACCGTCTTTTGCCGCCTGGAGGGGCCTTTTGCCCATATTTCGATGCCGTGATATGTTTTCAAGCACCACAATAGAGTTGTCGACAAGCAAACCGATCCCCAGTGCTATACCACCCAGCGACATGATGTTAAGGGTAATATCATTGCCATACATGAGATTGAAGGTGGCAATTACAGATACCGGGATGGATAATGAAATAATAATGGTAGACCAGAAGTTTCTCAGGAAAAGGTATAAAATGATAATGGCTAAAATTCCACCAATGATTCCCGCATTAACGACCTCATTGACGGCCGAGGAGATGAATGTGGACTGGTCATAAACGTTGGTTATGGCCATTCCATCCGGCAATCGTTTGATTACATTTTTCATCTCGGCTTTTACGTTTTTTGCCACATTGACCGTATTGGCATCACCCTCTTTGTAGATGGCGACCTCAACCGCCTCCTGTCCATTAAGCCGCGTAATGGCTTCTCGTTCTTTATAGCCCTGGGTAATTTGAGCAAGGTCCTTCAAGTAAACAGGAGTGCCGTTTCTTGTTGTGACTACTACGTTGCGAATGTTGTCAACTGTTTGAAACTGGTTGAGTGTACGAACCAGGTATTGCTGAGTTCCTTCTTCAAGCCTACCCCCGGAGAGGTTCACATTCTCAGCATTAAGTACTTGTGTAATTTGTTCAATGGGGATTTTCAGGTGTGCCAGTCTATCCTGATTGATGGCTACTTCGATCTCCTCTTCCAATCCCCCGCTTATCTTTACGGAGGCCACTCCATCGGCAGATTGCAATTCTTTTTTTATCTGTTCATCTGCAAGACGTCGAAGTTTTTTAAGCCTATCAATCTGGTTTTCCTGGTCTTGCTGATTTGAGTAAGTAGCGTAATCTACTTTCTGGGGATTTTCGGCTTGGTCATCCTTGATGAAAAAAGCATACCGCATGATGGGGTCAAGAGTCGGGTCGAAACGGAGGATTACGGGCCGTTCTACCTCAAGAGGAAGCTGGAGCGCATCAAGCTTTTCCCGTACATCAACACTGGCAAAGTCCATATCGGTACCCCAGGCAAATTCAAGGGTGACGTCCGACTGGCCGGCTCGTGAAATTGATCGAACCTGCTGTACGTTTTTTACGACGCCCAAAGCCTCTTCAACGGGTTTGGAAACCAGGTTTTCAACTTCTGCGGGAGCAGCTCCTTCAAACTCAGTTCTGACGGTCAGGGTGGGGTAACTCAGCTCAGGAAGCAAGTTGATCTTTAGCCGGCTGAGAGATACGAATCCAAAAAGGATTATCCCTATGGTGAACATAGTCACCGTTACTTTGCGCCGTATAGAAAAATCAATCAGATTCATAATGATATCTCCAGTATGTTAATGAGACGCAAATTGTTAGAAGGATACTACTTCTACCAAAGCACTGTCCTGAAGGCTGCTTTGCCCGATTGTGACTACCGTATCGGTGGAATTCAATCCTTTGAGAATTTCAATATCATCCCCGTTTACATATCCAGTATCCACCGGCTTGCGATAGACAAGTTTATTATTGATTACGTAAACACTGCTGGCACCGTCTTCAGTCATTACGGCATTTTTTGGGATCATCAACGCATTTTGATGGGTATCATAGATAATGCGGACCCGGCCGAACATACCCGGTTTTAATTGGCGAGATTCATCTTTGATCGAGACAGTGACTTCGAAAGTGCCGGTTTCGGGATTTACGGTGGGACTCATTCGCAACACACGTCCTTCAAATGTTCTTCCCTGTACAGCATCGACCTGGATAAGTGTCTTTTGTCCTTTTTTGAGTTTGTCCATTTCATGTTCCGGAATATTAAGTACCGCAAGAAGCGGATCGAAATCCGTGATCTTGAAGACCTCCTGGTTGGCTTTAATCATGTTACCCACCTTGATTAACCGGTCAGAAATTACGCCTTCTATCGGGGCCTTGATCTGTGAATATTTAACTTGTAACTGGGCTAGCTCATAAGCAGATTTTTGGGCCTGGTATTCATATTTGGCATTTTCAAATTCTTGCGCACTTACCAGGTTCTTTTTATAAAGTTCTTCTTTTCGCTTGAGTTCGTTATTTAAGCGATCCATTGTAGCTTTCGCCTTTTCTGCTTCCAGGGAGAGTTGTTCATCTTCGAGGGTAGCTAAAACATCGCCGGCTTTAACCCGGTCGCCTTCTTCGACTTCCAATTCTTTTACTATGCCCTGGACTTTGGCTACAACCATAGCTTCCTGTTCGGCCTCTAGTGTAGCGGTGCTGGAATAGTATGCCGAAATATCTCCGGTATTTACGGTTGCCGCTTCAACCGGAATAGCGGAAGTTGAATCTTTGTCACTCAGGTTTTTGGATTGCATCTCAGAGCTACATGATGATGTAAAAACGGTAGTTGAAAATAGACTTGCGGCTACAATCAATCTGGCTACTTTTTTCATAGTTTGAAATCCCGATTTAGTATTATCCTTTAAAGGAATCTTTGGTAAACATTACGATGAAGGTCTCGAAAGGTTACGCTGAATTTGATTTCCAGGGAATTGGTTCATTTACTTTTTAACCGGCTGTATAAAAATACGTCGAAGTAATTGGCTTATAATGTGCAATACCGTTATTATTGATGGGTTGACTAAATTGAAACTACTGATTTAATGCAGGTCTGTCTCCTTCTAAAGGGAGCGGTTAAAATGGGAATCCGGTGATTCTTCTGATTGAGAAAAGTCCGGAGCAGTCCCCGCTGCTGTAAACTCTGATAAAGTTTCGATCCTCCACACCACTGTTCCTAACCGATAGCAATCGGGAAGGGATGGGAAGGTAGTCGAAACAGGGTGAGCCAGAAGACCTGCCTGTGTTAATGAGTGAAAAGCTTTCGGGAGAAAAGCTGAACCATGATTAGATCTTACAGCTATCCCTGTTTATACATTTATTTTATTGTGGGAATTCTATCTTTTGGAATTGCCGCTTGTCAGTCTACATCCGAAAAAAAACGGCCTAAAAAATCTAGCTCTGAGTCAATTGACTTCTCTGAAGTACATGCGCAATATGCCAGGGGGTTTCGGATTACATACCATAGCAATTATAAGCTTCTTGAAGTTTTAAATCCTTTTCAAAATCAGACTGATACACTTCGTTATGCTTTGGTACCGAGAGAGTTAGTGGGTAAGGTGCAAGTTCCTAATGCACGCGAGATTCCGATCCCTGTCCAAAGTTTAATAGCGACTTCCACCACGCATGTTGCCCTTGCCGAAATGCTAAAGGCTACGAATATCATCAGGGGGATGGTGGGGGCCGATTACGTTTATGATTCAAAAGTCAGGGAAAAATTAAATAAAGGGGAAATATCGAGCTTTCCCATGGGAGGATTCAATAAAGAGGAAGCCCTGAACCTGCAGCCCGATGTTGTAATGATTTCCGGCGGACAGGCCTCGCCGTTTGACAATTACCAGGTATTGATGGATTCGGGCATTAGTATCCTGGTTAACTCGGAGTGGCTTGAAACAACCCCACTGGGAAAAGCCGAATGGGTGAAAGTTTTGGCTGCTTTGCTTAACAAAGAAAAGCTTGCCAATAAAAAGTTTGCTGTGGTGGAAGAAAGATATAACGATTTGAAAGCCTCGGTCGATACGCTCCGGCAAAAACCGCTTGTTATTACAAATATGCCCTATAAAGGTGCTTGGTTTGTCCCTGGGGGCAATAGCTTCAATGCAACAATTTTAAAAGATGCCGGTGCTGATTATCCCTGGTCCGGGTCTCACAAAACCGGCGGTTTGCGCAAAGATTTTGAAGTCGTATATCAAATAGGTTTAAAGGCCGATGTATGGATTAACCCGGGGGCGGCAGAAACAAAGAAAGACCTTTTGGCAAAGGATAGCCGTTTTAGAGATTTTAAACCTTTTCAAACGGGCGAAATTTACAATAATAATCGTCGTATGAGTGCAACGGGCGGGAACGACTTTTGGGAATCGGGCGTAGTTCACCCCGAAAGAATATTAGCCGACCTGGTAAAGATTTTTCATCCGGATATGTTGCCCAGTTATAAATTTTATTATTACCAAAAAATAAAATGAAAGATCGACAAGGGACACTTATTACCGCCGGGAGTAAAACGGGAATACACCCGGCTTACCTTTCCCTCTTGGTTGCAGGCGTGGTAGTATTTTTTATGCTAAATTTGCTTTTGGGTTCTGTGGATATTCCGTTGGGTGAAATAGTGCATGTCTTGTTAGGGGGGGATACCAGCCACCATGCATGGCAAAAGATTATTATCAATATACGCATTCCACGGGCCTTGACTGCCGTGCTTGCAGGCAGTGCACTTTCCGTTGGGGGATTGCAGATGCAGACATTCTTTAGAAACCCCTTGGCAGGCCCTTCGGTTTTGGGTATCACATCAGGGGCCAGCCTGGGGGTAGCAGTAGTCATGCTGGCTGCGGGAACCATTACCAGTGTCTTTACCGTTCAGCAGTTGTCTGCTTTGGGGAACTGGCTGATCGTTGGAGCTGCCAGCCTGGGTTCCGCTGCCGTGTTGATGCTTATTTTGTTAATTTCAATTAAGGTTCGGGATAATGTGACGCTTCTTATTATCGGTTTGATGGTGGGAAACATCACAATCGCCATCGTGAGTATCTGGCAGTATTTTAGTCAGCCCGACCAGATACGTGATTACTTGATTTGGACATTTGGCAGTCTGGGGGGCGTACCGCTCAATCGTTTATGGATTTTGGCATTTGTAGTCATTTTCGGCGGCATGATTGCTATCGGGATGTCAAAATCTCTGAATGGATTACTGTTGGGCGAAAATTATGCACGCAGTATGGGTATCAAAGTTTCTCATGCTCGTACCTGGATTATAGTAAGTACTAGTTTGTTGGCCGGGAGTGTTACAGCTTTTTGTGGACCAATCGGGTTCGTGGGTATTGCCGTACCGCACCTTACACGTTCCCTGCTTGGCACCAATGATCACCGGGTACTCATTCCCGGTACATTGCTCATGGGAGCTATGCTAATGCTTGCTTGTGATATTGTGGCTCAAGTGCCCGGCAGTAGCACCACACTTCCGATTAGTGCTATAACCTCGATGGTAGGTTCACCCGTGGTCATATGGGTGATAATCAAAAGGAAAAACCTGCAGGCCTCATTTTCATGACATCGTCCGAAACCATTATATCGACGAAAGACCTGGAGATTGGATTCAAGGCTCATAGAGCAGCCAAACCAGCCAAGATCGTCGCCCGTAATGTAAATGTGGCTTTAAAGGGCGGCCAAGTTGTATGCCTGCTTGGCCCAAATGGATCCGGGAAATCTACCCTGATTAAAACCCTTGCCGGTTTACATCCGCCTTTAGACGGTACGATAAAATTTTCAGAGCGGAATCTTTCCCAATTTACGATTGAAAGCCTTGCTCGCAAGATCAGTACTGTTTTGACAGATAGGATCACTATCGGAAACCTGAGCGTTTATGAGCTCGTTTCATTTGGGCGGTCTCCCTATACCGGCTGGTACGGCTCACTAACGCAGGAGGACATTAGCATCATCGAATGGGCTATTAAAGCAACGGGAATTGAGCAATTTGTTGACCGGGATGTGCTTCACCTAAGTGATGGGGAACGGCAAAAGGTTATGATTGCCCGGGCCCTGGCTCAGGATACCTCGGCTATATTACTGGATGAGCCAACAGCACACCTGGATTTACCCAATCGCGTTGAGATTATTCGCTT
>JASFMR010000012.1:0-52592 GCA_050117475.1 Balneolaceae bacterium
ATTCCCAAAAGGGACGGAGCGGGCGACCGGACTCGAACCGGCAACATTCACCTTGGAAGGGTGACGCTCTACCAATTGAGCTACGCCCGCTTAGTGTGGGGGGAGAAGGATTCGAACCTTCGAAGTCTCACGACAACAGATTTACAGTCTGCCCCAGTTGGCCACTTTGGTATCCCCCCGTCAATATGTCAAAAAAAATTTGCCTGAGCCAGCGGCCGGATTCGAACCGACGACCGGCTGTTTACAAGACAGCTGCTCTACCCCTGAGCTACGCTGGCAAATACCCAATAAAATAATAAAGCACCTACCGAAGCGTGCTTTTCCAGTGATAAATCAGATCGGCCGCCGGGCCAAAATATCACCTTTTAAATTCCTGATAAAATTTCGATCGACGATTTTTTTCAGTGATTTTTTTGAACCATTCCAGCGTCTAGCCGAAAGACCCGAAAACTAAGTACACTTTTTATCTTTGTCAACTCAGAAAGCCCACAAAAAACTATTTTCTTTTTCCAATCCAAAAAACTGTTCAAATCGAGCTCTTCTTCCTAAAATAATGGATTCCTGCTTTTATCAGGATGAATACCACTATAGCTCCGAGAATTATTTTCCCATAGATGGATAAATAATCTCCAATCAGTCTCCAATTTTCGTGCACTACCCATCCGAACCCCAGCAAAATACCATTCCAAAGAATGGAGCTGATTGCCGAACAAATAATTGTGGAACTTACAGGCGTATGGCTCAATCCGGCCGTCAAGGAAATCACCGACCGCGTACCTGCCAGAAAGCGGTTTACCAACACCACACGAAGTCCCCATTGTTGCATCCACCGCCTAACCTTTTGCAGATACTTCAAGGGAATAAAACGCAATAACCACAACCGTTTTGGATTATTCTCAACCTGTGTTCCCCACCTGCTTCCAATCCAATACATTGTCATAAAACCGATAACCGAAGCGAACGTAGTCAATAAAAGGACTGGTGTAAATCCAATGATAGATTCTGCTGCAAGGTAGCCTCCGAAAGCAACAAGAACGTCACCCGGAATTGGGGGGATGACGTTTTCAAAGTAAGCTACCAGAAAGAAAACGAGATAGATACTCAGAGGCGGCAGGGTATTTACAATATGAACAACATTATTTACAAATTGTTCAATCATGATGCCATCTCCGATAGCAGCGCCACTGCCCGCGCCGACATCCCTTTTTCTTCCCCCTCAAACCCCATCCGTTCAGAGGTAGTTGCTTTAATTGAAACCTGCCCAACTTTGATTTGCAGATCATTCGCTATCAGTTCTCTCATACTGGGAATATAAGAAGCTAATTTAGGTTTCTGGGCCACAATAGTAGCATCCAGGTTCTCAATCTGGTAACCATGATCGGCAACCATATCCGCAATTTTTCGAAGCAATATGCGGCTATTGATATCCTTAAATTCTTTCTCTGTATCCGGGAAGTGTTGGCCAATATCACCGAGGGCGCAAGCTCCCAGCAATGCGTCAGAAATAGCATGCAAAAGCACATCAGCATCGGAATGACCGGCCAATCCCTTCTCAAAAGGGATTTCTACTCCTCCAAGAATCAACCTGCGCCCTTTTCTCAGTCGATGAACATCGTATCCGTATCCAATGCGCATACCCTTCATTCTTTCGTGATTAAAAGTTGTGCAAGCTCCAAATCCAAGGGATAGGTAATTTTAAAATTTGACCGCTCTCCTTCCACCATCTTTACCGTCCCCCCCATACGTTCCACAAGTGATGCATCATCCGTTCCCAAAAAATCATCCCGGAATGCTTTGCTATACGCTTCCTTCAGAATTTCGCCCCGGAATATTTGAGGGGTCTGTGTTTGCCATAAATATTTTCTGGAAGGAGTTTCACGTATTACATTCTTATCATCAACCCTTTTGATCGTATCTTTAACCGGCACACCAAGTACCGCACCCCCAACCTGAATAGCTGCGCGACAACAAGCCTTAATATGTGCCAGCTTTACAAAGGGCCGGACTGCATCATGAACCATTACCAAATCGACCCCGGAAACCACTTGTAAAGCATTATAGATTGAATGCTGTCTTTCTTTACCACCTACCACGCAAGCTGTGGTCGCGTTTTCAGAAGATATTTCATCAAGCATTAAATTAACCTGATCTATGAATTCCTCTGAAGTAGCAACTATAATCTCCCGAAGTCCCTTCAGTGGCAAAAAACGATTCAGTGTATGTTCTAAAATTGTGCGATCACCCAACCTGATAAAAGGTTTGGGAGACACTGTTTGTAAACGGCTTCCAGAACCCGCAGCCGGGATAATAAGTGCTTTACTTGTCACAATTACAGGATCAGCATTGCATCTCCGAAGGCAAAGAAACGATAGTCGTTCTCTTTAGCCTCTTCATAGGCCTCCATCAGAAAATCGTAACCTGCAAAAGCAGCCCCCAGCATCAGCATGGTCGATTCCGGACGGTGGAAGTTGGTAATAAGTCCCTCGGTAATTTTAAAATCGTAAGGCGGAAAAATAAACTTGTCCGTCCACCCGGTTCCGGGCTTCGAAATACCACTAGCTGTTATACTTGTTTCAATAGTTCGAACAGAGGTTGTCCCGCATGCGACTACCTTTTTGTCTTTACTGGCAAGGGCTTCGTTAATTGTAGCTGAAGTCTCTTCAGAAATAAAATAATTTTCGGAATCAGTACGGTGTTTTGTCAGGTCTTCGACCTCGCAAGGGCGAAACGTACCCCACCCAATATGCATCGTTATAGGCAGTAGTTCGACTCCTTTATCTTTAAGCTTTTCAACAAGCTCCTCGGTAAAATGCATTGCAGCAAAGGGAGCCGCCACAGATCCGCGTTCTTTCGCAAAAATACTTTGATACTGCTCTTTATCTTCCTCACGAGGAGCCCGTTCTATATAGGGAGGTAATGGCATCTCTCCGATATTATCCAAAATTTGATACAACTCCTCGTTAGATCCTTCGAATAGAAATCGTATCGTACGCCCACGAGATGTAGTGTTGTCGATCACCTCCGCCATTAGGTTGGGCCCAAAATATAATTTATTACCGATCCGGATTTTTCGGGCGGGTTCAACAAGCACATCCCAAAGCATATTCTCAGGCACCAATTCGCGAAGTAAAAATACTTCGATGTCAGCATCCGTCTTTTCCTTTTTTCCTTTCAAACGGGCCGGAAATACCTTGGTATTATTATAAATGAGGACATCCCCTTCGTTCATGTATTTATGGATGTCTGAAAATTTTTCATGTGAAATTGATTTTTCCTCTCGGTTGAGAACCATTAACTTTGCAGCGTCTCGCGGTTCAACAGGTTCTTCAGGAATATTAAAATCATCAATTTCAAATTTAAAATCGGTAAGTTTCATTATCGAATAACAGCCTTTTATTTGATTTAATTAACCTGTATTTTGGTTGGATTCAAAGCGTTCCAAATATACTCTATTTTAGTCCGCAGGACAAGTTTCATTATTTATTAACCGGAGGTGTGCCAGAGTGGTCGAATGGGGCGGTCTCGAAAACCGTTGAACCGTTTTCGGTTCCGGGGGTTCGAATCCCTCCACCTCCGCACTCTTATCCTTTAAGCATCGGAGCTGTCAACCAGTTTTTAAATTTCTCCTGGTTTCACAAGGGATTTAAATTTGTCTCAAATTTACCGCCGTTGATTAATATAAATCTTTATTGTAGAGTTATACTTTCTTATACTTTATTTACAGTTAAAACGTTATATTTGCTGATGTAAGTATAATCAATTTTGGTATTGACCATGAAAAACGTTCCAATCCTTTCGGCTGCAAGCTTATGCCTGATTTTGATACTCGGTTTTAGCTCAATAACCTCTGCACAGCTCCGCGAAGATCAAAGTTCGTCTTATGACTTAATGGGGCCTGTGGTTAAAAAGAATCAGAGAGATAGGAGTGAAGGAGCCAACCTCGGGAACCTATTTAACATGACTATGGATCATTCTTATTCGATGATGTTCTCCAGTTTCGGTGGGCAATTCCAGAATTTGAACGTATACACAAATACGATGCATTTTTTCTTCTCGGAAAACCTTACCGGACGAGTGGATTTATCCGTTTTGCATTCTCCTTTTGGTAACAGCTTCTTGTCAAGCGGTGGTAATAGTCATGGCATGGATACACAGTTTATCATCCAGAATGCCGAACTGAATTACAAAATCAGTGATAAGAGCAACATTAGCATACATTTTCAACAATTACCGTCCTATAGCTATGGTTTAAACCCATGGTCAACCGGGTATTATCGCACCCCCTTCGGTTCCCCATTCCATGATTCAAATTTTTGATGACCCAGAATAATTAATGACTTCAAAAAACAGCGAATCCAATTCTTTTGCATTAAATGCTGTTATTGGCTTCCTAAGCCTTTTGCTGGTACTTCTATTGTTTGGGCTGTTTACAAGGATCATCTATCCGCGCATTCATAATCAGCGAGCTGAGGCAAATCCGAATCTCATCGGAAAAGTCATACAGCTAGAAGTGTTGAACGGCTGTGGAGTTCCGGGACTTGCCAACAATTTTACTTCAGCCCTACGTAGAAATGGATTTGATGTGGTGGAAACCGGTAATTTCAAGAATTTCGACATGCAAAATACCGTGGTTATTGCGCGTACCACAGACAAAAAAAATGCGCAGCGAGTGGCCGATGCACTTGGAATAAGTCCCAAGCACGTATTTATTGAAGCCTCGGATGACTTTTATCTGGATGCCACCGTTGTAATTGGCTCCGACTATAAATCCCTAAAACTTAACTGATGTTATATGAGCAATACTTCTCCACAGGCAGATCAACAATTTACCAGCGTTAATGATACCAAAACAGCTGATTCCGATAAATTAATTAAGGTAATAGCAGATGCCCTGCTGGATAAAAAAGCGGAAGACATTACCTTTTTAGATGTACATGAATTAACGACTCTGGCCGATAAATTTGTAGTATGTCATGCCAGTACTGATGTACAAATAAAGGCTATAGCCGATAACGTAAATAAGGAAACAAAGGAAAAACTGGACGAAAAAGCCTGGAAAGAAGAGGGGCGTGAAACAAGACGCTGGGTTATTCTGGATTATGTAAATGTGGTCGTTCATATTTTCAAAAAAGAACTCAGAGACTATTATGCCCTGGAACGGATGTGGAATGACGCTCCTTTGCAAAAAATCGAAGACACCAATAATTAGAACAGTGAGAATTCTGTATTCACTACTCCCCTTACTTATTGCAATAGCCGGCTGTGCTTCATCTTCAAAACACAATGGTGATCAGCAGCAAACATTTGCAAACCTTGTTCAATTGGAGAAGCCCGGCAACACAGCTCACCAGCCTTCCAACGTTTATATCGATTCTGTTAAACAGATTAAAGCAAACAACCAACCGGCTCTCCTGATAAGCGGGACCTTCCCCGATGCCTGCACCAAATTAGAGGATGTATCACACTCAATCAGCAATGATTCGCTACATATCCAAATAAAAGCCTGGCGTAATCCGAAGGAAATGTGTGCACAGGTTCTTACCCCTTTCTCCTTCATTTATGATAAGCTAACCAGGGAGGAGCTCTCTTCACATTCAGAAGTTTTTATTAACAGCACTGCCTACAGTTATTAGGATGTCAAAAAGAGTACTAGTCACGGAACCGATAATTCCCTCCGTCATCGACAAGCTGAAACAACATTACACTGTTGATGTCGGCGAACGCGGCACCTATAATGAAGAAAAACCACTGATTGAAGACATTGGTCAATATGAAGCTATATTGACTATGCTATCAAATCCAATCACAAGCAGCGTAATTGCCGCAGGCAAAAACTTGAAGATTATTGCTAATCATGCAGTAGGCTTTAATAATATCGACCTGGAAGCTGCAAAAAAGCAGGGGGTGCTGGTTGCTAATACCCCCGGTGTATTGACAGAGTCATGCGCAGAATTTACTATCGGACTGATGATTGCCGTCTCGCGCCGATTTTTTGATGCGCAAACCTACTTGCTTGACGGTAAATTTACCGACTGGGAACCACTGGGATTCCTCGGCAAGGAACTTCTGGATAGTACGCTGGGGATCATTGGCATGGGACGGATCGGCCAAGCCGTAGCCCGCAGAGCGCAGGCTTTAGGGATGAAGATCATTTATCATAACCGAAACAAAGTTTCGAGTGATATTGAGAAGCAATTGCAGGCAGAATATTGCCAAACGGTTGAAGATTTGGCCGGGAGGGCGAATATCGTTACTCTGCACTGTCCGCTCACAGACGAGACACATCATCTTATCGATGCCGACATCTTGTCCTTGATGTCGGAAGATGCCATTCTACTGAATACAGCACGTGGCCCTGTCGTTGATGAAGCTGCCCTTGCAAAGGCCCTGCACCAAGGACAGCTCGGAGGAGCCGGACTGGATGTATTTGAGAATGAACCAAAGGTACATCCTGAACTCAAATCTGCTCCTCACTGCATTTTGACTCCACATATTGCAAGTGCCAGTTACCAAACAAGAGAAGCCATAGGGATGCTAGCCGCAAATGCCATAATAGGCGTGTTGGAAAATAAATCGAAATCTGAGGTCCCTAACTTGATTCAGCCTTAATTTAGGTTAATATTCTTGTATTCGGAGAATACATCGACTCATCATGGAAAACTTCCTGGAAACCAATCGCCTTCATCATCTGCTTGGGTGGACCCTTCTGGGCCTGCTGGCAGCCCTTCTTGCTCTTGAGGGATGGCGCTATGGGGTTAAACCGTCGGAAGTAAATAATGAACAGGTAATGGAAGAGAGCCTTGACAAGGCTGCTGATTTCTTCCTGGAAAAACAACAGGAATTATTGGCACATTCCCAAAGTCTCGCCGCAACTCTTCGACCTCCCCTTATTCAAAAGAAACCATCTGACTATCTTTATAATACCCTCAAAAAATTTCCGGAATTCTGGAGCAGTACATTGTATCGAGGCAATCAACCGATCATTTGGGATGATTTTGCCCTCGAAACCGGGAATTCTAAAAAAAACCACCAGGATGCCGATATTTCCATAAAAAAATATGACAATGTCATCTACTGGGAATGCCATGTCCCCTTTAGCATCCAGGACAGTTCGGGAACAATTAAGTACGACCTATATACCAGTTATCGCATAGAACAAAGCAATCCCCTTCCCATTGGAGATCGGAGTGAATTTAATCTTTTGAACTCCCAAGAGCTCTCAACTGCTTATCCGCTTAATTTCAGTATTTTCAGCACCCCGCCGCCCGAGATTGTAAAATCCCAACCGCTGTTAAATTTGCAAGGTGACTCTGTCGGCGTTATTTATGCCACCTCCGACGAATTTCAACAAACCAAAGTTCAATGGGAGCAAAATACACGGTTTTGGCGTTCCATTTATGCCTTGCTATGCTTCGTGATCTTGGTATTTCTTTTATACTGGGCAGCCGACCGATTGCCCTTATGGAGAGGGCTGGCACTCCAACTGCTTTTCTTGGGTATTGGTTGGGGTATCTTTGTCTATACCAATATGCCTACAGACTGGATTCTGGCCCTCTCGGGATCCTCCGCTCCCGGCTGGGTAAATTCCGTAGTCAACCTTAGCTCATCAGGAATTAATGCCATTTTTGCGCTTCTTGCCTCAATAACACTTGCCCGTAAGATTAACCTCTATCGGATCAGAATCAAAGCCGAGTGGTATCTCAGTTCAATTGGACTTGCAGCAATAGCAGGAATTATAAATGCATTAATCATACCTGTCGTTTTCAATATCGTATATAAATCGGCCACTGCCAGTGGAATTGCCTTAATGGACCTTCACATCTTCCCCGATTGGGAAACCATTATTCTTTATTTAGAGCTTGGGATAGCGATATTGGCCCTGGGCGTTTTTTTGATAACAATAAACAGGCTGTTGTTCCGCATTTCGCAAGAACATTTTAAAGTTTCTGCCTCAGTTCTTGCCACAACATTTGTCATCAGCCTTTTTGTTACCCGCCAGTTTTTTCCGGATCAACTTACCCTGAATTGGATTTTCTTTTCTAGCATTCTCAGTTTCACAATTGTTACCGGGGTGGCTGCAGGCAAAAGCCAGAACCTTGTATGGATTACCGGTATATCTCCTTTACGTACCATCGTGCTGGGGAGTTTAGCTATATCACTGGTGAGTCTCCCTATTCTTTATCGGTCCACTATCGACCATATCGATGACGAACTTTGGAAAAGTGCACAGACTTATTCCAAAGAGGACGATCCTTTTGCTGCCCAACTCACCGAAAAATTATTGACAAATCTTGAAAATAAGTTCCGTGATATCTCCAAAGACGATCTGACTGATGACCGGTCTACCTTGCAGGCTCGCTTTACACAAACCATCCAGGGATTCTTATCTCCGGAGTTGAATACATACTCTTTCGATTTGCAGCTTATAAATACTTCAGGGAAGCTTATAGCAGATTATTCGACGGATCTCAACTCCCCAAACTGGTTGACTATTTTTAACATTCCGACCTTGCAAGCCGTCACGGAAATCCAGCAGATTACAAAATCAACTATTCGCCCCATTGTTCAGAAGCCGCAGCTGGTAAATCAGCAGAATTACCGCACCTTTTATCGAGGGTGGATCCCCGTTTTTGGGACCTCGGACGAATCGATCGCCTGGATACTATGTTCTATCTACCAGGAACGTCCCGAGTTCAACAAGCCGATCCGTGCAGTAATGGCCTCTCTTACATATGACGACTGGAGCACTCCGTACCTGATGCAGAAGTTCCAAAATGAAAAGCTGGTCAGCTCAGTACAACAGGGCTTTGCCGGTTATTTTCCAAAATATCGCACGCTAGACCGGGATAAGCTGCAAGCCCTGGAGAAAGATTCACTGGTCTATTTAAATGAGGATTTTCCTGAATATTCCTATCGCACGTTATTATGGAATAAATCCCCAGCCCAGACAATCAAAATAAGTACTACACTACCGGATTATAGGGCTATATTATTTTCCTTTTTCCGCTTCAGCTTTAGCTTATTATTAGCTGGGTGTTTAATTGCTTTACTAGGCAAATTGCTAACAGCCGGCAGAATCCAGTTCCTGGGTGAGAAAAAACGTTTCCAGGATCGAATTTTGGACAGCTTTTTACTGGCTACCCTTATATTTCTTGCTTTCCTTATTGCCACATCCCATTATGCTATCAAGCAGCAGAACCAGGATATCGTACGCCAGGAACTTGTTGATAAGCTACAAAGCCTAACGGATGCGGTTGAATCCAACAAGGCTATTCGCAAAAACCTTAATGCCGGCACCTCTTTCTCGCTGGATTCCCTAACCACACCGCTTAATGTAGATGCTACCTTCTATGCAGGGCTCACAGTCACTGAAACTACGACCCCGCAGATTTATCAACAGCATCTTTTACCCTCGGCATTACCCTATAAAATTTTTGCCCAGCTTTTTAAAAAACGACAGCAGGATGCATATACCACGGTAAATTTGGCGGGACAATCCCTACTGATTGGATACCGATCTATATTAAATGATGAAAATAAACCGGTAGCAACCATTGCAATTCCTACCTTTTTGGAATCTCCAAAATACGATCAGCAACTGCTGGAAACGACGAGCTATCTCATTCTTATTTACCTGCTGGTGTTTAGCTTATTCATACTGGGTTCTACTTTTATTTCAAGGCAGCTAACGCGCCCTCTTGTGTACATCCAGCGAGGGCTTAACAAAATATCTTCGGGCAATCTGGATACGACCATCCCGGTAACTAGTGAAGACGAGATCGGTAACCTGGCACGCGCCTATAATAATATGGTGTTTCGACTTAAAAAATTACAGAGAGAGCTGGCAAGTGCCGAACGTGAAGCGGCATGGAAAGAAATGGCACAACAGGTAGCGCATGAAATTAAGAATCCACTAACCCCGATGAAGCTTAATGTCCAACACCTAGAGCGGCAATTAAAAAGCGAAAATCAGGATCCTGAAGAACTAAAAAAAAGAGTGCAGAAGATTACCAATAACCTGATCGAACAAATTCAATCTTTAAATAATATTGCATCCGATTTTTCAAAATTCTCGCAACCACTGGATGAGAAGTTCGACCAAATAGATTTGACCTCTATTTTGACTTCGGTTGCAGAACTTTATCAACATGACGAAAAAGTAAAGGTTCAATTTCAGTCTCAAAACGGCTCCGTCCATATCCAGGGCATCTCCGACGAGTTGAAGCGAGTTTTTATAAACCTTGTTAAAAATGCTTATGAAGCCATGCCAGACGGCGGAGGCGAAATCATACTGCGCTTATACCGACAGCAACACAATATTTTTGTTGAAGTCGAAGATAACGGTTCTGGCATTTCAGAAGAAGACCGTCCCAATATCTTTGTACCCAATTTCTCCACGAAATCCAGCGGTACCGGCTTGGGGTTAGCTATTTGTAAGAAAATAATTGAAGCTCACGAGGGCAGCATAAGTTTTGCCTCGGTAGAAGGGGAAGGCACAACCTTTGTCATAAAACTTCCTGGCGCAGATAAGATATAGCATTTCTGGGCGCTGAAATTTGGATTATTGGTAGATTACTGGGAGACACCCGCCGAACAACCCAAATTGAGATAAATTGCATATAAAAATCTCCCGATCCCTATCTTTTCCCACACAGTTTTCGTACCATTAGCGCTTCCAAAAGATCTAGGTTGCACTCCTCTCCGGAGATACCAAAACCCATAAGCCTATTAATAGGAACCCGAGTTTTTGCATAAGTAAAGGGACCAAATATAAGCTTCATATTGTAATCAGCTGTGCTTTCATACATCAAATCGGAAAAATATAACCTGCGCAAAGAGGCCGGAATTACCCTGAAGATTGGTCTGCCTGTGATTATTGCACAACTGTTGCAGATGTCAATGAATTTCGTGGATACCGTGATGGCGGGGAACCTTTCAGCAGATGCATTGGCCGCAGTTGCAGTTGGGGGAGCGGTATTTATCCCGTTCGCAATGCTTGCAGCGGGAATCCTGATGGCCATAACTCCAATTGTAGCACAGCTGGTGGGTGCTCGGAACTTTGAAAAAATTGGCGTTAATGTCCGACAAGGTTTGTGGCTCAGTTTTATACTGGCCCTACCCATCTTTTTCCTAATCCGAAATCTTGAATTTGTAATGCACTTTCTGGATGTCACCCCGTCGATTATCCCTATTGCCCAGGGATACCTGGATGCCATATCGTGGGGCATATTTGGCGTTTGCGGGTATATGGCGTTACGCTTCTTTAATGAAGGGATGTCGGTTACACGTCCAGCAATGTACTTTGCTTTGCTGGGAGTATTTGTCAATATACCTGCCAACTATATTTTCATGTACGGAAAACTAGGTATGCCGCAACTTGGGGCCATCGGCTGTGGCTATGCTTCTGCCATCGTAGGCTGCGTAATGTTCCTCGGGATGCTCATCTTTACGATTAACCATAAACCATACGACCGTTTTGAAATATTTACAAAATTTCGAATGCCGGAATGGGAATACCTAAAAGAGATCCTGCATGTAGGCGTACCCATCGGACTCAGTTCCACGATGGAAGTCACTATGTTTGCGCTGGTGAGCTTACTGATGGGATCACTAAGTGCAGTGGCGGTGGCCGGCCATCAGGTGGCCATCAACTTTTCGGCAATGACTTTTATGGTACCTTTTGGATTATCAACTGCGGTCACCACACGCGTCGGAAACGCCATCGGCAAAGGCTCAATGCACGAAGCGCGCCGGCGGGGCTATGTGGGCATCGGCCTGGCAACACTATTTATGAGCACAACGGCCATTCTCATGTATCTATTCCCGGACGTTATCACCAGCATGTATACACAGGATCCCCAGGTGCAGTCTGTTGCTATCAGCCTGTTGTATATGGCTGCCATCTTTCAAATCTCAGACGGTCTCCAAGTTAGCGGTTATGGTGCTCTTCGAGGACTTAAAGACACAAAAATCCCAATGATCGTTAATCTCATCGCTTACTGGCTAATCGGCTTGCCTCTTGGCTATTATCTGGGAATCAAACGTGGTATTGGTCCACAGGGATTATGGATGGGACTTATCGCCGGCCTTACCGTTGCCGCTATATTACACAACATTCGCTTTTACTTGCTTACAAAAAACAGTAGTATAAATACCTAGAACTGGGACAAATTTTCTATCATCAATCCACCGATTTAATTCATGTGGAATTTTTACCACAAAATTTAGGTATTAAATATAAGCGCTTTAATTTTTTTTTAAATTAGCTATTCATGCCAGCTTATATTCACAATATTGCTACAGCGGTACCGGAACAGGCCTACGAACAACAGTTTCTGCGGGACCGTATGAAGGAGTATATCACCGATGAAGGAAAGGTGCAGCGTATCATACACCGAATTTATTCCAATTCAGGCATTGGAAAACGCCATACGGTGATTCATGATTTCAATAGTAATGGCGATCCCCGCTTTTTCTTTCAGGAGGATGGCTCGATGACAACACCTTCCACGGGTGAACGGAATAAACTATACGCGGAAAGGGCCAAAAAACTCTTTGTGGACACGGCTCAAAAAACGATTGAGGAAAATCCGAGAATAGCCCTTGATGAAATTACCCATGTAATTACGGTTTCTTGCACGGGTTTTTTTGCTCCTGGGCCCGGCTTTGAAATCATTAAACAGCTTGGATTACCGCCAGGCACCCAGCGCTTCCATCTAGGATTTATGGGATGCTTTGCCGCTTTTCCGGCAATGAAAATGGCAAAAGCGTTTTGTGAAGCACAGCCCGATGCAACCGTGCTGGTTGTCTGCCTTGAGTTGTGCAGCATTCACCTCCAAAATTCCCAACTCACCGATAGCTTGATTTCGGCTTCCGTATTTGCGGATGGCGCCGCGGGATTACTGATAACCGGTCAAAAGCCGACTGGCTCTTCAAGTTTTGAACTGGTCGATTTTTCTACCGCTATCGCCGAACAAAGTGAAGAGGATATGGCATGGACCATCGGTGATAGCGGATTCAAGATGGTGCTTTCAACCTATGTGCCCGGCATCATCGAATCTAACCTCGAAAAGGCTATTTCCCCGCTGATCAGTGATTTTAACCTGCCAAAAGAAGAAATAACACACTGGGCTATTCATCCTGGTGGTCGTGCCATCCTTGACAAAGTTCAGCAAAGCTTTTTACTGGGTGATGAGCAATTGGCCTCTTCGCGTAAAATATTATGGAATTATGGCAACATGAGCAGTGCAACAATTCTCTTTGTTCTTTCCGACCTTCTTCAACGCACCTCCCATGCTGAGAAGGAATCAGTATTGGCTATGGCTTTTGGGCCCGGCCTTACGATCGAAACCGGGATGTTCATAAAAAATTCAATATTACGCTAATGCCGATAATCCTTAACAAACGTGATACATCTACTACAGAACGCATGGATGATCCTGACTGTGATCTTGTTGAGTTAGAAAATACCTATCGCCAGTTTGGCACTGTCAATAGCCTCATATCGGGCTGGCACACAATATACAAACACAAAATCCGTCCCCATCTTGAGCTCAATAACTCATATAATCTGCTCGATCTTGGATTTGGGGGCGGAGACATCCCCATAAAATTAAGTCAATGGGCCGAAGACGATGGCTTTAGTCTTCGAGTAACGGCCATTGACCCTGATCCAAGAGCTATTAATTTCGTCAAAAAATTGGGCAGCCGGCCAAACATTGAATTTCTGCAATGTGGAATATTTGACCTGGATCCATCCAAAGAGAAGTACGACTTTGTAATTTCTAATCACCTTCTTCATCATCTTGATGAACAGCGACTGCCTGTCATTCTAACGGCTGCCCGAAATCTAAGCAGGCAATCTGTCATCTTTAATGATATCCGCCGCAGTGATGTAGGTTACCTTTTTTTCAATCTATTAGCCCGCCCAATTTTCAGGAGTTCTTTTATCACTGAAGACGGCCTTACATCCATTAAACGAAGCTATACCCGGCAGGAACTCGCTCAAAGCGTACCAAAGGAATGGATCGTAAAGTCCTTGTTCCCCTTCCGTTTGTTACTGATGTATCACCATGATTAGGATTTCAGAACCATACGAGGTAATTATTGCCGGCGGTGGGCCGGTGGGACTCTTCCTGGGGATTTGTCTCGAAAAAGCAGGTATTTCGACCATCATTCTTGAGAAACGTACCGCGGTTCGAAGCGGGTCACGCTCACTGGGAATTCATCCAGTCTCGCTGGAATTATTCCAAAAAACGGGTATCGCCGATTCATTTGTAGATACAGGAATTAAAATCTACCGAGGATACGCCTTCACCAACAGCAGAAAAATCGGAACCATCTCATTTGAGAATTGCCGCAAACCCTTCAATTATATTCTTGCCCTTCCACAAAGTAAAACCGAGGCCATCCTAGAAAGAAAAGCCCGATACTTAAATCCCAAACTGCTTGTTCGTGGCGCTGAAATCATTCATGTCAGCCAACATAATGACCATGTAGAGGCGAGGTTCCTCTCAAACGGAAAAGCACAGACGATAAAAGGCTCCTTTTTAGTGGGATGTGATGGCAAAAACAGTTTTATTCGAGAACAGGCCGGTATTGATTTTAAAGGGAAGAACTACCCCGATACCTACATTATGGGAGATTTTTCAGATAATACCCCATTCGGATCAAATGCCGCAGTTTTCCTGTGCGATGACGGGCTTATTGAATCCTTTCCCTTGCTAAATCAGCGTCGGCGCTGGGTCGTAAAAACTTCGTCCTACCTTACTGAAGTAAGGCCAAGAGATATCGAAGAGCGAGTGGCTGAACGTATAGGCCACGATCTAAAAAATACAGAACATTGCATGCTCAGTAGTTTTGGTGTTGAAAAAAAGCTTGCGATGCCAATGGTCAAAAATAGAATTATTGTAGCGGGTGATGCGGCCCATATAGTAAGTCCCATAGGCGGCCAAGGTATGAATCTCGGCTGGTTAGGGGCATGGGACCTGGCCCAGAGCTTTCTCAGGATTTTTAAAAAGAATCATTCGAGAATACACGAAATGGCAAAATTTGAGAAAAGACGGCGAAAAGCTGCAAAAAATACTATCCGTCGGGCTGAAATAAACATGCAATTGGGTAGAGAATACAACCATCCCCTTATTCGGAACACCCTCGTTTGGCTGATGTTACATACCCCTTTATCAAATCTCATGGCAAGGGTATATACCATGCGGGGTGTGGAACGGTGGATATTCTAGCACAATCATTTTTGAAATCTTATCATAAAACTAGTTCCATTCGATTGATTTATATCCACAGTGGCATTCAATCGTCGTAAAAGAGCATTGATTAACCAACTCCCGATAGAGCCTGAATCATCCAATTTAAAATCTTTGCCGATACCAGAACCATTATCTGAGACATGCAAACAAATAAACCCTTCTTCATCAAGTTTGAGTTCAATGAATATCGTGCCTCCCTGGGGCTTGTTTTTAAAAGCGTGTTTATAAGCATTGATCAACAATTCGTTCATTACCAGCCCACAGCACATAGCTCGCTCGCTATCAATCTGAATAGGATCGGCCTGGATATCGATGCTCACCTTTTTCGAGGGATCCGAAAGCGTTTCAGCAATTTTACGGGTAAGTCGTTTGAGATAAGAGCCAAGATTTATGAAATGGGAGAGACCGGTATTATGGAGCAGATCATGAACCTCGGTCATCGACCCAATGCGCGAACAGGTTTTTTTGAGGACTAGCTCAGCTCGTTCATCCTCAACTTCATTGAATTCCATCTCAATTAAGGCCGTAAGCGTAGACAAGTTATTCTTTATACGATGATGAACCTCCCTGAGCATCATCTCTTTTTCCTCCAGTTCTTGCCGAAGCTTCTCAACCTCCCGGGTCCGCTCAATCGAAATAGCTACATGATCTGCCAATGCCTCAAATACCCACACATCCTTTTCATCAAATTCCTCATCATCACGGCGGTTGATGGCCTGCAGAACTCCCAATATCTTTCCATTTCTATTGCAAAGCGGAGAACAAATAATATTCCGGGTTATAAAAGCATCAGAGAGATCTCCGCCAAAAATTTCATCTTTCCCCACGTCATTGGTGAAATAAGATTGTTGATGCTCAATAACCCATCCTCCGATCCCCTTTCCCTCGGGTACACGTTTCCCTTTAATCTCTTTCTCCACGGGCCCCACAGGCATGCTAACAACAAGTTCTCCGGTAGATTCATCAATAAGCATCAATGAACTGGCTTCTGTATTCATCACTTTCTGAACAACGTCCAGACTCTCACATAGTACTGTCTGCAATTCAACAGCACGGCTTAAACTGCTTATATTTTTCAAAAGCATGTGAAGATTATTCCCCATTTGTTCTTCATACGACATCTCTCCACTGATATGACCTTTTTTTGATCGCATGCATCCCCCTGGTAATGCGGTTCAAATTCTCTTTATGACATTCTTTGCATAGTTATTTAACGTTTTTTCATGATATTTGAAAGCATATAAAAAATTTACAGGGACTTATTAATAAAATGGTTTTTGGGAAGACAGGATTGATTCAACAGGGAATTCCCCTATCAATAGATCCTATGAAATAAAAAAGGCCCAACTTCGCCGAAGTTGAGCCTTTAATTTAATCCGTTGGTTGCATTTATTTATGAACCTTTTCGGCCCTGTGATATTCACGCAATACATAATGAAGTATTCCGCCATTTCGATAGTAGTCTATTTCGACCGGAGTATCGATTCGGCAGACCGCTTCAAAAGTTACGGTTGATCCGTCGGATTTTTTAGCTTCTACTTTTACCAGCTCTCTAGGCTTCAAATCATCCGATACCTGAATATTAAATTCTTCGGATCCATCGAGTCCCAGGGTATCAGCTGATTCGCCTTCCATGAATTGTAGCGGAAGCACACCCATACCAACCAGATTCGAACGGTGAATGCGCTCGTAAGAAGTTGCAATCACAGCCTGAACCCCCAGCAAGATAGTGCCTTTGGCCGCCCAATCGCGGGATGAACCCGTTCCATACTGCTTGCCAGCCAACGCAATCAGCGGGGTATTATCCTCTTTATAACGCATTGCTGCATCATAAATGGATGTTATTTCGTCATCGGGGAAGTAATTGGTGTAACCTCCTTCTTCGCCGGGAGCCAGCTGGTTTTTAAACCGAACATTGGCAAAAGTACCCCGAGTCATCACCCGGTCATTACCGCGACGTGATCCATAGGAGTTAAAGTCTTTTTCCTCGACTCCATGCTGAATCAGATATTCCCCGGCGGGACTGTCTTTCTTGATATTGCCGGCTGGTGAAATATGATCAGTTGTAATAGAGTCACCGACTTTAACCAGTGCACGTGCACTTTTAATCGGCTTGATAGGATCCGGCTCTTCACCCATGTTCATAAAGAATGGCGGCTCTTGAATGTAGGTGGATTTCTCTTTCCACTCATACAGCTCGCCCCCGCCAACAGGAATCTTGTCCCACTCTTCTGATTTGAAAATGTCACCATATTGCTTGTTGAACAGCTCAGGACGAATGGCACTGTCAAGATGTTCGGCAATTTCATCCGAAGTGGGCCAGATATCCCGCAGGTAGATATCATTACCGTCTTTATCCTTGCCTATGGGCTCATGCTCCAAGTCAATATCAACGGTACCCGCCAATGCATAAGCCACAACCAGCGGCGGCGAAGCCAAATAGTTGGCTTTTACATAGGGGTGGATACGACCCTCGAAGTTCCGGTTTCCGGAAAGCACACCTGCTACAATCAGGTCTCCCTCCTTGACAGCTGTTTCTACAGCCTGAGGTAACGGCCCGGAGTTACCAATACAGGTTGTGCAACCGTAACCCACCAGGTTGAAACCAAGTTTGTCCAGATAATCCGTAAGTCCGGCTTCCTCAAGATAGTCTGTCACTACCCGTGATCCCGGGGCCAGTGAGGTTTTAACGTAAGGAGGAACTTTCAGCCCTTTTTCAAACGCCTTCTTGGCTACAATGCCCGCACCGAGCATCACGCTCGGGTTTGAGGTATTTGTACAAGACGTAATAGCCGCGATGACAACATCTCCATGCTTCATCTCGATTTCCTGGCCGTTCTTATAAGTGCCCTTATTCGCCAGTTTCTCTTGTTCAAGATTGAAGCCCATTGTCGGATCATCACTGGTAAGACTGTTCTTAAAAGTAGACTTCATATTAGGAAGAGTAATCCGATCGTGCGGCAGCTTGGGCCCGGCCAATGAGGTTTCAACATCTCCGAGATCCAGTTCAAGGGTATCCGTAAATTCAGGGTCCGGTGTATCGTCCGTACGGAAGAGTCCCTGCTCTTTCATATACCGTTCAACCATTTCAACATGCTCTTCAGATCGGCCGGTGCGACGCAAATAACGCATCGATTCGCTGTCCATCGGGAAGAATCCCATGGTAGCACCATATTCCGGCGACATATTAGCAATAGTAGCACGGTCAGGGAGACTCATATTGCTAAGTCCATCCCCGTAAAATTCAACAAACTTGCCAACCACCCCATGACGGCGAAGCATCTGAGTAACCGTCAGTGTTAAGTCGGTAGCCGTTATACCTTCACGCAGTTTACCGGTTAGCTTCATTCCCACAACCTCAGGCACCAGCATATAAATGGGCTGCCCAAGCATGGCTGCTTCGGCTTCGATTCCGCCAACGCCCCAGCCAAGAATGCCAAGTCCGTTGATCATCGTAGTATGAGAGTCGGTACCAACCAGCGTATCCGGATAGACAACCGTTGATCCATCTTCCTCAGTTCGGCTAAATGCACCCTTTGCCAGGTACTCCAAATTCACTTGGTGGACAATACCGCGGCCGGGAGGAACAACTCTAAAATTATCAAAAGCTTTCTGGCCCCATTTCAAGAATTCATATCGCTCGCGATTTCGCTCAAATTCTTTTTCCACATTATGCATAAATGCATACTGCTGTCCAAACTCATCGACCTGCACCGAATGGTCGATCACAAGATCTACGGGGACTTGTGGATTAATTGACTGTGGACTACCGCCCATACGGTCCATGGCTGAACGCAACGCCGCAAGGTCAACAACAGCTGGGACGCCGGTAAAATCCTGCAGTACAACCCGGGAAGGTTTAAAAGGAATTTCTCCCTCCGGATTCTTGGCATCGTAATTGGCAAGCGTCGTAATATCATCTTCAGTAAATACGTAATCATCATGCTCTCTCAGTACGGCTTCCAGCAACACGCGAATGGTAAACGGGAGTTTGCTAATATTACCGTAACCCATTTTCTCTAATTTTTTTAAACTGTATAGGTAAGCCTTACCTGCCCCGGTATTAAACTGGGTCTTTGTTTCTTGAAATTTGTTGTTGTTGCTCATCTGGTTCTTGATTATCTGGTTAAAACTACATTTAAAAATATCTGCACGTCTTTTTTAGAAGGATTAAATTTACAACTTTATTTACAGAATATCTTGCACACGCTTCTTTTAAAGTTTGTCATCTATCCCCGAAGCACTTCATCTTCACAAATAAAAAATCGGCACCCGATTTTCCCAGAAATTACCAGATGAGAATCTGCCTGGTGTCGTTTTGCCGTAACCTTACCAAGTCATGGATTCTAGAAAAGCTCTAAAAAAAATTAGAACTTTTACCATTGCAAATGGATTTAAATAAGCCTATTTTGCGGGACTTCATACAAAAGCAATTTTTAAACAAGTTTTAACCGTGGATACGAACAGTTACAAGACCTACTCCGCTAAAGCGAGTGATATAAAAAAGAAATGGGTTCTTGTTGATGCCGAAGATCAAGCTCTTGGCCGGGTAGCTACTACGGTGGCTACTTACTTGAGAGGTAAACATAAACCTGAGTTTACCCCTCACATGGACACCGGTGATAACGTTGTTGTAATTAATGCCAGCAAGGTAAAACTCACTGGCAACAAGTTACAGCAAAAAGAATATTTCCGTTATTCCGGATATCCCGGCGGAGAACGCTTTACCACTGCCGAGGATATGTTGGCCGATAAGCCTGAATTCCTTATTAAAAATGCTGTAAAAGGAATGTTGCCCAAGAATAAACTCGGCAACAAGCTTATGACCAATCTCCGTGTTTATGCCGGTCCGGTTCATGAACAAGAAGCACAACAACCTGAAAAAATCGATCTTTTATAACGAATGGAACAAAAAAATTTCATCGGAAGAAGAAAGACATCTACAGCGCGCCTGTACATCCAACCCGGATCCGGTGAGTTTGTAGTTAACAAACGATCACTGGAAGACTATTTCTGTACACAAGCACATCGCAATGTTGCTTCTTTGCCCTTAAAAGTTACTGAATCAAATGGACAGTTTGATATCAAAGTAACTGTAAGCGGCGGTGGCATCACCGGCCAGGCAGGAGCAATTCAACATGCTTTGGCTCGCGCTTTGGATGACCATAACGAAGAATGGCATGGCATCTTAAAATCGCATGACCTACTTACACGTGACGATCGCATGGTAGAACGCAAGAAGTACGGCCAGCCTGGTGCTCGTAAAAAGTTCCAGTTTTCCAAGCGTTAATATCGCCCTGCTGCACGTTCTTTTTCCCAACAACATTTAATCACACATATGCAGAGACTCAGTGCGCCGAGTGTCTCGACAGCTGTCGGGATTAGCGCCGGGAATGACCTGCATAGAGGACTAACTCAAAGACAAATTAAATTATGCCTAATACACCCGATCTGGAAGAACTATTGAAATCCGGTGCCCATTTTGGACACCTCACTCGTCGATGGAATCCCAAAATGAAGGAGTTTATCTTCATGGAACGCAACGGGATTCATATCATTGACCTAAAAAAGACCCAAAAATTTTTCCAAGAAGCTCTGGATGAAGTTACTAAGATTGCCCGAGCTGGAAAAACCATCCTTTTTGTAGGGACCAAAAAACAGGCCCAGGATATTGTAAAAACCGAAGCCATTCGTTGCGGTATGCCCTATATTACACACCGCTGGTTAGGCGGAATGCTTACCAATTTCTCAACGGTGAAGAAAAGTATTTCCCGTATGGAAGAAATTGACCGTATGAGCAAGGATGGCACTTATGAAGAGCTCACTAAAAAAGAGGCATTAATGCTTGATCGTGAGCGTGAAAAGCTAGAACAGACACTCGGTGGTATTGCCAATATGGGACATTTGCCGGGGGCCGTTTTTGTAGTCGATACTATTAAGGAGCATATTGCCGTTAATGAGGCTGTTAAGCTTCATATCCCTATTATTGCAATGGTTGATACAAACAGTGATCCCGATATTCCGGATTATATTGTACCATGCAATGATGACTCGGCCCGCTCAATTCAGCTGATTACAGCTAAAATTGCTGATGCAATTATTGAAGGTAATGCAGAGCGAGAGGCTCAAAACGAAGAGGAATTGCTCGAGCAAGCCGCTGAAGAAGCTAAAAAAGCCAAGGAAGAAGTTAAAACACAGACAAAGGCTACCGGTAAACGCCGCTCTCGCCGCAAGAAAAAAGAAAAAGACAATCCTTCTGACGAAGAAGAATAAGCTACATCGTTTTAAACCATTAATAACAAATTAAACAGCCTAACTCGAAAATGAGTATTTCTGCAAAAGACGTAAAGAAACTTCGCGAACAGACCGGGGCCGGCATGATGGATTGCAAGAAGGCCCTTGAGGAATCCGATGGCGATTTTGACAAAGCCATTGAGATCCTGCGTAAAAAAGGTCAAAAACTGTCAGAAAAACGAGCCGATCGTGAAGCAAACCAGGGACTTATCGTAACACGCGTCAGCGAAGACGGTACTAAGGCTGCTGCTCTTGAAATCAATTGCGAAACAGATTTTGTTGCCCGTAATGAAGATTTTCAAAAAAGAGCAGATCAATTCCTGGACTTGGTTTTCGAACAGGAAATTGAATCTGTCGATGAACTCCTGAAAACCAATCTCGATGGCCTTAGTGTAGCCGATCACCTAAAAGATATGGTGGGTAAGATTGGTGAAAAGATCAAAATCAATCGTATCATTCTTGCTAAATCCGACGGACAGTTTATCTCTTATATACATCCCGGCAACCAGCTTGGAGTGCTCGTCGAATTTGAAGATGATGTTGACAACGAGGATGTGGCTAAAGATGTAGCCATGCAGGTTGCCGCCATGAAGCCGCTTGCTGTTACCCGTGAAGGTGTTGACAGTTCAGTTGTTGAACAGGAACTTGATATCGCTAAAGAGCAGCTTCTTAACGAAGGGAAACCGGAGGAAATCGCCGAAAAAGCAGCGCAAGGTAAGCTACGGAGATTCTTCGAGGAACGAGTCCTGCTGGAACAGAAATTTGTTAAAGATAACAGCATTTCCGTCAAGGATTATTTGAAAGATAATAATACCCCACTCGTTAAGTCATTTCATCGGCTTCAGTTGGGTGAAGATTCCTAACAAAATTTCTTTGCAAAAAAGGCTACCAATTCGGTAGCCTTTTTTTTATGCTTAAGAGATTGTAAAACAGTGGGGTTTATATTAAAGAAAGATCGCACAACGTTAGTTCAGTTCAATTATTAACAGTTAAGAAAGTGGCAAGAAAATACAAACGAATACTCCTTAAACTGAGTGGCGAAGCATTACTCGGAGAGCAAGGTCATGGTATTGATGGTGATATCCTAACCCAGTATGCAAAAGAAATAAAATCAATACATGAAGAAGGTTTTGAAGTTTCTGTTGTGGTCGGTGGAGGGAATATTTTCCGAGGGGTTAAAGGTGCAACAGAAGGCATGGATCGCGTACAGGGCGACTACATGGGCATGTTGGCTACAATGATCAACAGCATGGCGATGCAGGACTCCCTGGAGCGCATGGGAGTGCACACCCGCCTGATGTCAGCCATCCGAATGGAAGAAATTGCAGAACCCTATATTCGACGACGTGCTATTCGTCACCTTGAAAAAGGCCGGGTTGTGATTTTTGGAGCCGGAACGGGAAACCCTTATTTCACAACCGATACGGCGGCCTCTTTACGAGCTATTGAAATTGAAGCCGATGTTATTCTCAAGGGTACACGGGTTGACGGAATTTTTGATTCCGATCCCGAAGAAAATCCAGAGGCCGAAAAATTCCAGGTTATTACCGGCGAAGAAGTACTTGACAGGCGGCTTTCTATAATGGACCTGACAGCTTTTACCCTGTGCCGAGAAAACGAAACCCCTATTATCGTTTTCAATATGAACAAGGTGGGAAATCTTAAAAAGGTTCTTCTTGGGGATACCTCAATTGGATCAACAGTGGTTTGGGAAGATACCTAGATTTCTTAAATTCATTTTTGATACGATTTAAGTACATTAAAAATGACTATTAATTAGTAAAGGGATTATGATTCCACCAGAGTTAAAAAACATTATTAAGGATATTGATAACAAAATGGACGATGCTGTGGGCCATTACAAAAAAGAACTTTCCCATATTCGCGCCGGCAAAGCACAACCATCCATCCTAGACGGGGTAAAGGTTGACTATTATGGCTCTCAAACCCCATTAAACCAGCTTGCCAGTGTAACCGCCCCCGAGGCCCGTATGTTAACAGTACAACCCTACGATAAGTCAGCACTCGAAGATATTGAGAAAGCTATCATGGCGGCCGGACTGGGGTTGAATCCTAATAACGATGGAAATATCATCCGCATTCCACTTCCCATTCCCTCAGAAGAACGACGAAAAGAGTTGGTTAAACGGGTTAAGGAATTGGCAGAAGAAGCACGCATTTCAATTAGAAACAGTAGGCGCGACGCCAATGATGAAATAAAGAAAACGGTTAAGAGCGAGTCCCTGCCGGAAGATTCTCTTTATGAAGCTGAAGAGGAAGTTCAAAAAAGAACCGACCGACACACTAAAAAAGTGGATGAGCTTTTAGAGAAAAAAGAAAAAGAAATAATGACGGTCTGATACGAGTGCAGATTGCCAGGTTCCAGGTTTACAGGTACTGCCTTAAACAAAGAAACCGCATTTTTTCATTATAATAATAAGGGCGTCCAATATTGGGATGTTTTTTCTTAGAAAAACTTCTTTCGTATTTAAAAGATTCATAAGCTTTGAATATTCATTCAAAATGAAGTGACAAAATCATCGTCACCATACACAACCTACGAGTTGAAAACTTGTAACTTGTAACCTGAAACCTGTAAATGTATATATCCGAACTTGAGCTTCAGGGATTTAAGAGCTTTGCCTACAAGACAAACGTCTCGTTCGATAAGGGGATAACGGCAATTGTCGGGCCCAATGGCTGTGGTAAATCTAACATAGTTGACTCTATGCGATGGGTTCTAGGCGAACAGCGCCCCACCCTGCTCCGTTCTTCCAGCATGTCGAATGTGATCTTTAACGGGACGGCCAAGAAAAATGCCTTGGGCATGGCCGAAGTTTCCCTGACTTTCATCAACAATAAGGGACTTTTGCCAACTGAATATAATGAGGTCACCATCAGCCGGCGGCTGTATCGTTCGGGCGAAAGTGAATACCTTATCAACGGCACGACCTGCCGGCTCAAGGATATCACCGAGTTGTTTATGGATACCGGGATGAGTTCAGATGCCTATTCAGTGATTGAGCTGAAGATGGTCGAGGAGATTCTCAACGATACCAATAACGACCGGCGTCGGCTTTTTGAAGAAGCGGCCGGAGTAACTCGTTACAAAGAGAAACGCAAAAAAACATTCCGCAAGCTCGATGAAACTCAGAAAGATCTCCAGCGGGTTGAAGATATTTTAGTTGAGGTACGAAAGAAGACTAACTCTCTTGAAAAACAGGCCGAAAAAGCACAAAAGGCAAAGAAATATAAAAAAGAGCTTAAATACCTCGATAAAGCGCTTAACAAACACGACTTTGTAAAGGTCAAAGAAGAGCTCGAACCGCTGGAAGAACGTATCAAGAATGCAGACAAGGAAAAAAAAGAAATCCTTTCCAAAACTGAAAAGCTTGAACAAGGAGAAGAAGAGGCTCGCAATGCTCTCAATGACAAAGAACGAAAGCAATCGGAAGCACAAAGAAGGGTTAGTCAACTCCACTCTCAAATTCGCGATACTGAGACCAAGCTGCAGATAACGCGTGAGAAGATCAGCAATGAGGAAGGGGTAATCGAGCAATACACTAAAGACATTGAACAAAGCGAAAAGGACCTTAAGGATCTCCGTGAACTTTTTGAACACAGCCAAAATAAGCTTGCGTCTTTTGATGAAGACTTGACGAAGGCAGAGAAAAACCTAAAGGATTCCAAAGAACGTTATACCGAAATTCAGCAGCAATATTCCGCCGAACGGGAGAAACTGAATAGGCTTGAACTAGAATTTTCGCAGGCCAACCAGGATCTTAACGATCTACAAACCAAACGCATTAAAATTGAATCGCGGCTTGAAAATACAGAAGGTGACTTAATCCGTATCCGGGAAGAAATTGAAGACCTGGAGGATGAAATCATGAATTTTCGCGGTGAGAAGAAACTGCTTGCCGAGAAGTTGCAACAAGCCATAACAGTTCGTGATAAGCAACAGGATTCTCTTCGACAAGCACGACAGAAACGGGAGGAACTGGGCCAGGAACAAAATACACTCAAAGATCAAATAAGAAGCCGTCAGAGCGGGTTGGATTCTATTCAATCTGAAATTTCATTGCTTCGGGATATCGCCAATTCCAATGAGGCCTTTCCCTCCAGCGTGCAATATTTGCTGGAAGAACACAACCATGGCTTTCCGTTAATGGACGTCGTTTCAAATGTAATATCTACGGATGAAAAACATGCGGTGGCTTTGGAAGCGGTCCTTGGGGATGCATTAAACTATCTCGTGGTCAATACGCTTGAAGATGCACACAAAGCGGCAGCCATCCTCAAAAAAAATGATAAGGGAAGAGCCACCTTTATTCCCTTGAATCAGCTATCCGATACTTATGATGTGGCATCCGGCTCCCTGGCCGATATGGTAGAATGCTCATCAAAGTTTGAGGCCTTGAAAGAACTTTTGCTCGGCAACGTAAAGATATTCGATACGGTTAACGAAGCCTATCAAGCAATCGCGGGCAGTCGACTGATGGGAGTAACGCTGGATGGGGAAGTTATTACCAACCGACAATTTTTGCAAAGCGGCAGTAAGAAGAAAAATGCGGGCATCCGTGTCGGCCTCAAGGATAAAATTTCAAAACTCGAAGAGAAAGCCGGGGCCATAAAAACGGAGATTGAGAAATCCCAGGAAAAGCTGGAACAAGTCCGGAAAAAGTATGAAAACATCGACCTGCAGAAAATTGAAGAAAAATTAAAAGACAAAGAGCAGCAGGTTCGGGCCATAGAAAACAAGATTAATAGCTTTGAACAGAAGATACAGATCTATGAAAAAAATATTGGGGAACTGAATAACCGGCGTGAATCACTCATCAATAGTGAAGACGCCTCACAACAGGATCTGGATCAACTGCAGCCCAAACAAAAAGAACTTCAACAAAGGCTAAAAGATCTCCATGAACAACAGGAAGAAAAAAAACAAACTCTTTCTGAGTTGGAGGAAGAACGCTCGATCGCACAAAGCAGATATAACGATGCTCAGCTGCTGCATCAAGATTTAAAAAATAAGGTTGAGAATCACGAACGCGACATCAAACGGGCTGAAAATGGCATCGCCAGCCTAAAAGAACGGCTGAAGCTTCGTTCAGAAAAGACAGAGGAAGCTAAAAAACGAATACTGAAATATAAGTCCTCGATAGAACAACTTGAGGAGCAGCTGGTAACACTTAAAGAACAAAAACGAGAAGCAGATAAAGCACTGGAGCAAGCTGAAGAGGCTTCAGGGAAACAACGTGGGCGTATCAATGAGATTGAGAAAGAATTAAAGGAAGTTCGTCGCCGCAAGGAAGTGAATATGGAGCTCGTCCACCACCTGGCCATGGCTAAGGAAAAGTTTGAAATGCAGATTGAGAATCTTTCCGATCACATCTGGGAGACTTATGGTGTGCTAATGGATCAGATCGATGCTGACTTACCCGAAGATACCGATCCCGAAGAAGCCAAAAAACGTATTGCATGGTTAAAACAGAAACTGAATAAAATTGGGGACGTAAATCCCTTGGCGATCGAGGAATATGAAGAGGAAAAAGAGCGACTGGATTTCTATGAAGAACAAATAGGCGATCTTCACCAGGCTGCTGAGGAGCTCAGAGAAACGATCAATAAAATCAATAAAACAGCTACTGAACGTTTTAATAAGACTTTTGAAAAAATCAGGCAAAATTTCCAACGAGTCTTTCATACGCTCTTTAACGAAGATGACTATTGTGACCTGGTTATCGACGAGGAGGCAGAAGATCCGTTGGAAGCAAGAATTCAAATTAAAGCCAATCCAAAAGGCAAGCGGCCTTCTACCATTAATCAGCTTTCCGGCGGAGAAAAAACCTTGACCGCGATTGCACTGCTGTTTGCAATTTACTTGGTGAAACCCTCCCCTTTTTGTGTATTGGATGAGGTTGACGCTCCCCTTGACGATGCCAACATTGAACGATTTGCCGCTATGATTAAACGATTTAGTGAAGACACCCAATTTATCATAATCACCCACAACAAAAAAACTATGGCTAAGGCAGAGATGATGTATGGCGTAACGATGCCTGAGACAGGCATCAGCCGTCTTGTTGGAGTAAAAATGGATGAAGTGGCTGAAGCATAAACCAATACCCGGGCCAGTTTAGCAAAGTTCACGAATTTTGATTTAATTTTGCTATTCATCAATTTTCTGTGGGAAACTTCTTTCATCAAAAGACTTTTTATGAGGGATCAAATTAAAAATAAACTTAATCGCCATCGGACTGCAGTCATTGCTGTATATGCAGTTATTTCCATCCTGTGGATTATCTTTTCAGACAGGATCGCACACTCCCTGTTTAACGGAAACTTACTTAAACAGGTACAATCCTCTAAAGGGATCTTCTTTGTAATTACCACATCTATTTTCCTCTTTTTTCTCATCGGAAGAAAAAATATTGCAATCCAGAACCTCTTTGATCGGTTGAAGGCAAATATGAAAGTCTTTCAGGACACTTTTGAGCAAGCCGCCGTTGGCATTGCTCACAACTCACCCGATGAAAAGTGGATACGTGTCAATAAAAAGTTTTGTGATATGGTTGGCTACAAACGGAATGAGTTAATGTCATTAGCATTTCCAGACATTATTCATCCCGATGATTTGGAAAAGGGGAGACAAAGAGATCGTGAGCTCTTGAACGGCAGTCTAAAGAGCTATGCTATGAATAAGCGTTATATAACTAAAGGAGGCAATATTTTTTATGCCCGGGTTACCAAATCCCGGATTGAGGATTCCGACGGTAATTTGGAGTATTTGAATACAATCATTGAGGATGTTACCAGTGAACAGAAGAAAACGGAAGAGTTAAAAAAATCTTTGAAGCACAGAGAAATTCTTCTTGGCGAGATTCATCATCGGGTAAAGAACAATCTGGCCATCATTTCAGGCTTATTGGAATTACAGGCATTTAATACTAATGATGAGCATGTACTTATTCTTCTTCGAAATTCCATAATGCGCATCAAATCGATGGCTCTTGTCCATGAATCCTTTTATAAGTCCAACCAAATCGCATATGTTGCATTTCGAGACTTTTTAAAAGATTTTACTAGTCACATTGAGACTACGGTATCCGATCAAGAAAAGAGTATTACCATGCTTTTGGATTGCCAACCTGTAAACCTTAATATCAATCAGGCCATCCCATGCGGTTTACTTATCAATGAGCTCATTATTAGCGCATTTTTATCCAAAAAACAAGCTCATGGTACTATCTTGATACGTCTAGACAAGAACAATGAAAAAATTCTTTTAGTGATCAAAGGAGAAAATATTGGGTTATCCCCTGGCTTTGATCTGGAAAATCCAAAGTCGCTTGAGGCTACCATTGTTAAAAGTCTCATTAACCAATTAGAAGCAGACATAAATTTATCATCTGAGGAAAATGCCCGGATTTCAATTTCTTTTAATCGTATGGAACAGAAAGGTGCATCCAGCGCCACCCCTCAAAATATCCTTAACAATTAGGGAATCCGGTATAAATTGCCAATTGCAGTAAAATAGTATTTTTTAATTCTGAAATTCTTAAATGCCGGTTATACTGGTTCCAATCATAAAGAATATCCCTATCCGGCAAATGTCTTAATGATGTTTCGCGTCAGGCTCCGTATATTTAGGGTTAAAGAAAAATAAGTTTTCATCATCTTCACAATGGCCAGAAAGAAGTTTGATATCCCCGAATTTTATCAATCACCGATCATCCGGAAAGTTAAAGATGCAAATAAGGTTATGGATCCACGCAAAAAGGATCTGGAACCCAGCGTTTTGGACTTTGGCCCGGTTCGGTTTTATGTGCCGCGCCACTTCGGTTTTTGCTATGGGGTGGAGAATGCTATCGACATAGCCTATAAAACTGTTGATCAGCATCCTTACCAAAATATTTACCTGCTCAGCGAGATGATCCATAACCCAACCGTAAATGAGGATCTTTTGGAGCGAGGGGTTAAATTCCTCTTTGAAACGGATGGTACGGAACTGATCCCGATTGAATCGCTGACTGAAAACGATATCGTAATTGTGCCCGCCTTTGGTACTACGATGGAAATTCAGCAAAAACTAAAGAAACAGGGCATCGATCCCTATAAATACAATACAACCTGTCCATTCGTGGAAAAGGTTTGGAAACGTGGCAAACAACTTGGTAAAAAAGGGTATTCACTGGTCATTCACGGGAAACATCGCCATGAAGAAACCCGTGCCACTTTTTCACATAGTGCGGATCATTCGGCATGCGTTGTTGTGTTAAACACAGAAGAGGCACAAATACTGGCTGATATCCTCACCGGTGATCGCCCCAAATCAGATTTTGAAAAATATTTTGGCCATAAAAGCACCGAAGAATTTGATCCCCTTAAGGATCTGGAACATTTTGGTGTCATTAACCAAACTACTATGCTTGCTTCCGAAACACAGGAGGTTATGGATATTCTTAGAGAGGCGGCTGTCAAAAAGTTTGGAGCGGCTGATATACTGAACCACTTTGCAGACACCTCAGATACGCTATGCTACGCCACCAATGAAAATCAGTCTGCGACTTTGGCCCTGGCTGAAACCGGTGCTGACCTGGCACTGGTGGTGGGAGGATATAATTCATCCAATACCATGCATTTGGTAGAAATTCTAGAAGAAGCGTTTCCTACGTATCACATTCGGGATGCAGAAGAAGTTATCTCAACTGAAGATATAAGGCATTTCAACCAATGGGACAAAGAGATTAAAAAGACGAACGATTGGCTCCCAAAAGGAAAAAAGCCCGTGACCATTGCAATCACTTCCGGTGCCTCGTGCCCTGATGTCTTGGTGGATGAAGTACTGCTGAAAGTGCTCTCTTATTTTGAGGATACGCGCTCGGTAGAAGACATTATCAAACCTTTTGAGAAAAAACTCAACCAGCCGGTATAAAACTATTTTTTCAGTACAATGAAGTAGGCTACGCGCCGGGGTTGAGAAGTACGCATTTTAATGTGAAAATCATCTGCCACCTGTTCAATCTGGGGTGTTACAAAACCTGTTGAGTCCTCTTCAATCTCAGTATACCTCACAAATGCCCGGAATGGGTGCGTATTTTTTATGTCGGTATATTCGCTAATAGGAATATCAAATTTTACCGTAACTGCTGTAGGACTGAAACTTACACTTCTTCCCTCGGGCAAATTCCTGGTTTCAATATTCACTTTTGCTTCGCCTTCCGTAAATTGTTCTACATGGGCATTATAAATAACCTCATTCCGGGAAAGGTCGATCAACTCTCCGGGAGCTTTTAGCTTTACTACCCGTGACATATTATTGGAAACATCTTGGAATTGAACTGAATCTGTAGGCCAATCATTAATACCGTTAATCAATGAAGAAGCCCCGCTTACCGTAATGCTATCCGGCTGCAAATTCTCTGAACCAACAAGTCCATACTGGCCTTTAAAAGTAAGGTTTACCCTCGATCGGACAGGCACCCGTTTTGACAACCGGTCCTCCAGCTTAAGTGTTAATATGAGTGGTTGTACTTTCTGTACGCTGATATCGGGCATTGCATTCATCTGCTGTTGAACCTGGTCGAAAAGGTTGACCTCGGTATCCCTTACATCAACATTAATACCGGGTGGATTATTATAAAGGTTGATAAGTTTCCACCCCTCTCCAGTAACACTCACCGTCGCCATCTTAGGTAATTTATCCACCAGCGCTTTGTCTTGAGGGACAGATCCCAACCTGATAGGCAATTCGACATTCAGGTTATAATCCCGGCTCAGGTTAACCATCAGCCACAGACATAAGGCTAAGATAAATGAGACGATAAAAACTACGATACGCTCACGTCCCACCCCCGCAATTGCTTCCTCATCGGATTTTTTTAGAAGGTTATCCCAGAAAGCAAAAAAATTCTCTTTAAATTGTTCAAATTTTGATATTTCCATAACAGTTGTTTACTCAACCAATATACTTCCGGATAAGACTCATTGCAATAATGATCAGGAACGTACTACAATCTCTTTTATAATATTTTCATCAACTTTGTCATTCAGTTTCTTGGCAATACTGAAACGCTTCATATGTATTTCTTGTCGCCAGGCCGGATTTTTTACATGGACTATCAAATTACCGTGCTCAAAGTGTACATTTTCGGTTTGTTCAGCAATACGTTTCCCCACCGTCTGATTCCAGAGAGATAAAATCATACCGCGCTTTAGCCGTTTCCGATGTGGATAATTATCCAAAAAGTCTTTAAGTGCATCTTTTAGCGGCTTTGGTGTATTTGATCTGAAACGTCCCACAATATCAATTTAGTTAATGAGCTTGACGCTCCCCAGTTCTACGCTGAATTTGCGATTTTTTTCGCCGTCAAAGGTTACATATTTATCAAAAGGAATTGGGTTAGCCGCCGTCACAAATGTTTGGCCGGCATGTTCAATTAGTGCATTCAATAAGACCTCGGTTCGCTGGGCATCCAGGTCCCCAAAAACATCATCCAACAAAAATATTGGCAAATCGTCCAATTCTTCTGAAAAATACAAAAGCTGGGCCAGTTTCAAAGCTAAAGCAAACAGCCTGTGCTGTCCCTGTGAACCAAATTTACGAATTTCAAAATCATCAAGATAAAAAACAATCTCGTCGCGGTGCGGACCAATCAGCGATAACTCCCTTTCTATTTCATGATCAAGCTCTTCCTCTATTTTCTGTCGGTACTGATCCAGGACAACTTTTTCATCTTCCGAAGGCTCACAAAATGTCTGGTATTCGAGGCGCGGCTCATGGCGCATCCCGGATATTACTTCGTACTCTCGAGCCAGGTAGTCCTGAAACTTATTCAGCACTTCCGTTCGTTTAGCTACAATACGGGCTCCATATTCCATAAGCTGAACGTTCCAGGGCTCAAGATATGCAACAAGCACCTCCCTGCTGCCCCGGAACTCCTGTAACAGCTTGTTACGCTGTTTACGCGCTTTTCGGAAATCCAACAAGTCCTGCAGGTATCGCGGTGATATCTGGCTGATAAATGAATCAATAAAAGACCGGCGTTCACTAGGCCCTTCGCTGGTCAGTTTTTTATCCCCCGGACACAACACAACTACGGGCACCATGCCAATTAAGTCAGAAAGACGGTCTAGCGGACTCTCATTTACAAAAATTTTCTTACCCTCTCCTCGAGAATAGGAACAGCCGACATCAAAGCTGGAACGGATATTCCCCTCGAAGTGCCCCTTAATCATAAAAAAGGTAGCTTCATTATTGACTACATACATATCACTGTTTGAGACAAAGCTCCGGCTCATGCACAGGTAATGGATTGCATCAATAAGATTTGTTTTGCCCGCCCCATTCTGTCCAATGATTACATTCATATGCGGGGCCCAATCTACGTTTGTTTCAACGTGATTGCGAAAATTCTGTAATCTCAGGCTCGTATTTCGCATAATCAGTGGTACGGAATAACAGATTAAACCTTATTAAGCTATGCCCTAAATGATTTTTCAATAAAAATAGCGGGAGTCTAATGACTCACGCTATTCATTTCATTCATGCTTTAATAAAGCCAAGAAATTTGGGAAAGCCGATTAATCTCCTACAGGCCAAAGGCATCACTCCCCATGAAAATAGCATTATCTCCAAGCTGCTCTTCAATTCTTAAAAGCTGATTATACTTGGCAATGCGATCGGTTCGGCTCATCGACCCTGTTTTAATCTGGCCTGCATTTGTAGCCACCGCCAAGTCAGCAATGGTGGTGTCTTCGGTCTCACCCGATCGGTGTGAGATAACAGCGGTGTAATCATTTTTATGAGCCATTTCAATGGCATCCAGCGTTTCAGTGAGTGTACCAATCTGGTTCACCTTGATCAGGATAGAGTTAGCAACTCCCTGTCTAATCCCTTTAGCCAGTCGTTCGGTATTGGTCACAAATAAATCATCGCCAACCAGCTGAACTTTATCACCGATTGCCTCGGTCAGCTTCTTCCAGCCGTCCCAATCATCTTCGGCCAACGCATCTTCCAGCGACACGATTGGATACTTATCGACCCAACCGCTCCAAAATTCTACCATCTCATCGACCGTACGTTCACTCCCGTCACTCCAACGAAATTCATAAACTTCATTCTCAGGATTATAGAACTCAGACGTTGCCGGATCCAAAGCAATTGCAATATCATCCCCCGGCGAATAGCCGGCCGCTTCTATAGCCTCAAGAATGACTTCTACGGCCTCATCATTGGAAGAAAGATCCGGAGCAAAACCGCCTTCATCTCCTACAGCCGTATTGTAATTTCTGCCTTTTAAAACCTTCTTTAAGTGATGAAAGGTTTCTGAACCCATTCGAACCGCCTCGGTAAAAGACTTAGCCCCCACCGGTGTTATCATAAACTCCTGTAAATCCACGTTGTTGTCGGCATGCGACCCACCATTGATGATATTCATCATCGGAAGAGGCAAGACCTTGGCATTTACCCCACCAATATATCGCCAGAGTGGCAAATTAATCGCATTCGCTGCAGCATCAGCCGCAGCCAGGGAAACGCCTAGAATTGCATTGGCCCCCAAGTTCCCTTTATTTTCCGTTCCATCAAGTTCTAAGAGCGTGTTATCAATTTCTACCTGGTTGAATACTTCCTGTCCGTGTAATTCTTCAGCAATAACCTTGTTTACATTATTAACAGCCTTGGTGACTCCTTTTCCCATATAACGGCTGGAGTCTGAATCTCGAAGTTCAACCGCTTCATGCTCTCCTGTCGATGCGCCAGAGGGAACTGCTGCTCGTCCAAGCACACCATTCGTTAAAATAACATCGACCTCAACAGTTGGATTTCCCCGGGAATCAATAATTTGGCGCCCAATAATCTCATCAATAAAACTCATTGTTAATTTTTTTGGTTCAATGGAATTGATCACAAAGGTACAAGGATTTCACCTATGGATAAAGTAGAAAATGGATGGAGACGAGAGACAGGAGACGGAATATATACGTAATTATTGTTTGCAAATATTTGGGTTGACCGTCCGCCTTTCTCCAGTCTCCTTTTCTCGTTACCACATACCGCCGAATGTTATCTTGATTTGCGGAGTGCCAAAATATTCTTGAGCATCATAGAATGGATTTCTATTGCCGTTATTATCAACTGCTATCGGAAGGCCTGACTGATTGTATCCGAATGGCTGATAAGGTTCCATAATCTGCAGCCCAGGCTTGAAGTAATAGAAAAAATATCCGAATTCTACGGTTGTCCTTGTCTTAAATTTGCTACCCAGGTCGGCACCTATTTTTATTTCTCCGCTAAATCCCCAGTGCGACTCACCGTTTTTCCAACCCGTAAAAAAATCATTAACGCGTTCCAGTGGAACCAAAAAGCCCGGCGGTTGAACCTGGAAGGTCCGGAAACCGTTCCCATCTACATCTTCCAGATACGGGTAGGTAAATGCCAAAGCCGGTCCGGCAGCCCCACTGACAAATAAACGAAAATTGTCTGCAACCTTACGGGCAAACACGCGGTGCTTCACCCCTATTAAGAATGGGAATCCAAAAGCACGCTGATATTTGTTCGGAATAACCTGTTGCCCGGTTATGAAACTTTGAAAATTTTGTTCAGTATCGTCGCGGATACCTGTTATCCCTGTTCTAAATAATAATTCGGTATAAGGTCCCACAACATGAGTATACGTACCCCCCAGTCCAAATCCGAAGTTATTAAGCATTATATCCACACCCCAACCGTTGTGATATCCCTCCGATAAAGGAGTTTTAGGTTGTGGCAATTTTATCACCTCAGGCTCTTCAAGCTGAGCATAAGCAAAGTTCCCACTTATACCAACAATTAACAAGGCGGACAAAATCACAAAAAAATTATATTTCAATCTTTTTTTCATAAGTATACCATTGGATCAATATTCGTCAGCAATAACAATATCTATTAATAAAACAGTCCGTTTCATGAAAAATTATATAGAATTTTATTTATCTATAAATATTTTCAATTTACAAGCAACCAAATTTGACTATGGCTTAATAAAAACTTTTATTCAGGCTCTTTAATAATGTAAGCAATTCACCAATTGAAGGTAACACATTATGTCAACTGTAAGCAAGTATCTTGTTTTTGGGCCGGCGGATACGCTGCGAAGAATGCCCGTACAACTGTTTAACAGTATAGAACCAAAATATTTATACAAATACGAATCTTCAGACAACAAGGATGAAGTATATGTTGCGGTATATGAGGAGTACGAGAAACAAATAAATGCCAGCGTAACCCTCACCTGCATTATTGAATTTACGGGTAAACAAAACCGGTTTGAACTCAAAAAGACCGGCGGACGCATGGGATTCCGTGGCAGTTCGCTTGACGAAGAAAAACGAACCATCGATGATGAAGTCACCGACTTTATCTTGGATTTCAGCAAACGGTTAGGTCTCACCGTTCAGCAAGAAAAAGAAAAAGAGACCGAAGAAGATCAGTCATAAAACGTTTTGCCAAACTTATGGGTGCGAAGGTCGAGGATTGGACGGTCCTTTCTATGTTGGAATGGGCCACAGATTATTTCAAGGAGAAAAATATTCCCGATCCTCGGCATAGCATCGAGTGGCTTCTTGCTCATATACTTGGTGTTAAAAGACTGGATCTATATTTAAAATACGATCGGCCACTGTCCTCATCCGAGCTGGAAGCGTTAAGACCCCTCGTAAGGCGGCGCGCTCAACACGAGCCGCTGCAGTATATTCTCGGTTTCACCGAGTTTATGAATACCCGGATTTCAGTCAATGAGCATGTACTTATTCCCCGTCTCGAAACCGAACAGTTGGTCGAAATTATCCTCGATCAAAATCCGAATACAGAATCATGCGCTGTCTTGGATATTGGGACCGGCTCAGGCTGTATTCCCATTGCTTTAAAAATGGAGCGGCCGTCCTGGAAACTTAGCGGGATCGACATTTCAGAGGAAGCATTGGTTATTGCCCGTCAAAACGCAGTGCAAAACGAGGTTGAAGTCACCTTTTCGGAAGGGGATATTTTAGATGCGAAAACTATCCAAGTAACATCTCCACTGGATATCATTGTTTCCAACCCTCCCTATATATCACCCGAAGAAAGAGATACACTGGAACCCCAAGTGACAGAATATGAACCTGACCTGGCCCTTTTCTTTGAAGATATGAAAAAGATGTATGGGCAGATTATACGATTTGCCCGAGAACAACTTTCTGATAATGGCTCTCTTTACCTGGAGCTGCATGAAAAATATTCAGAAAATATTTTTGCTCTTTTCGACAGGAATGATTGGAAAACAGAAATCCATAAGGACTTTGATAAAAAACCGCGTTTTTTAATCGCAAACCGCAAATAATCAGCCCCTTTTCAAGGCCCCTCCAATCATCAACAAGTATATGTGGATAACTTGTTGAAAACTTTTTTTAACTTGTTTTTTGTTTGTTAGGAAAAGGTAAAATCAATGTTAGCAGAGTATTATGTACTGTCAAGCCAAATTTGATAGAAAAGTAAATAAACACTTAAGGCATTGTTGCCCATATATTTATGGTGTTTAGACAAATGTGGATAACTTTTGGATAATTAGATAATATTTTTTTGACATCTGCCTGTGAAATTATCATCTTCGTCTCACCCGGTTAAGCGGAAACAGATAATACGTGTGGATAACTTGGGACATTATGGTGTGAACAATTACAATCTTTAGAGGAGGTTACAGGGACGTTGAGTAAAATTTCTGCCGAGGAAGCGTGGAAGCAATGTCTGGAGATAATTAAAGACAATATCAGCTACCAAAAGTACAAATCATGGTTCGAGCCCATTGATCCGGTAAAGCTCGAGGATAATACTCTGACTATCCAGGTTCCCAGTCAATTTTGGTATGAATGGCTGGAAGAGCACTACTACGGAATGCTTCGCTCTACATTGGCGAAGGTATTGGGGAAAGACGGTAAGCTTGAATATTCGGTTGTGTTGGAAAAATCCGACAATGAAGCTGATAATAGATCGGTGCGCCTGCCGCAGCGACCAATGCCACCGGATAGCAGCAACCAGGGGCAGGATATCAGGGGATACAGTGAATATAGTCCGGGAAAAATTGAGAACCCGTTTGTTATTCCCGGTATCCAAAAAACAAAGATTGATTCCAACCTTAATTCAAATTATGTCTTTGAACGATATATCGAAGGAGACTGTAATCGCTTAGCCCGTTCGGCTGCCATGGCTATAGCCGAAAATCCGGGCAGCAACTCATTCAATCCCTTCTTTATATATGGAGGTACGGGACTGGGGAAAACACATCTTATCCAAAGCATTGGTAACAAAGTAAAACAAGAGCACGGTAATGAACTTGCGGTTCTGTATATCTCTTCCGAGAGTTTCACGAATGAATTCGTTCAAGCGATACGGAACAACCGGGCCAGTGAATTCACCATGTTCTATCGCCAAATTGATGTACTCATCGTTGACGATATACAGTTTTTCAGCGGTAAAGAAAAAACCCAGGAAGAATTCTTCCATATCTTTAATGCACTGCACCAGGATGGAAAACAAATCATCCTCAGTAGCGACCGCGCTCCGCGCGAAATTCCCGATATCGAAGAACGGCTTATCTCCCGCTTCAGCTGGGGCCTCAGTGCCGACCTTCAGATTCCGGAGTACGAAACCCGCTATGCCATCCTCGAACGTAAGGCCAACGACAATGGTATAGAGCTGCCACATGATGTACTAGAATTTATTGCCCATAATTTTAAATCGAATGTGCGCGATCTTGAAGGTGCTATAATCAAACTGCTGGCCTTTGCCTCGCTACAACATGTAGACGAGATTGAACCACAGATGGCGAAGCAGGTACTCCGGGATATGATCCAGGAATCGCACACGACCATTTCTATCGAGCAGATTCAGAATTATGTGTGCGAATACTTTGGCATCGATACCAACAAAGTGAGGGAAAAAACCCGGAAGCAGGAAATTGTCGAGGCCCGGCAAATTGCAATGTACCTGGCAAAACAATTTACAGATTCCAGCCTGAAAACGATCGGGTTGCATTTTGGCGGGCGGGATCATTCAACTGTGATACATGCTATTTCAACCGTTGAAGAACGCATGCAAACCAGTGCCAAGCACAAGCGCATTGTCGAAGAACTATATCAGAAAATTGAAGTATCTACACTGTAAGGGATGGAGACGCTGACGCTCAAAGATCTGCATTTCCGTGGTAAGCACGGATATTATGAAGAGGAGCGTCACAAAGGGAATGATTTCGAGGTGGACCTCATTTTTCATGCCAACCTGCGACAGGCCGGGGACAGTGATAAACTTGATGATACCATTGATTACCAACGAGCCGAAAAAATTGTGCGTTCCGTAATGGAGGGTCCTTCAGTAAGGCTTATCGAAACGCTTGCCAAACGTATAGGTGACAATCTAGTTGGTTCTTTTCCAGAAATTCAGAATCTGGAGGTTATTGTACGTAAACTGAATCCTCCCTTACACACTAAAACCACCTATTCCGAAATCCGGATATCATGGCCACAGTAGTTGTAGCTCTGGGATCAAACGTCGGCGATCGCCGCCAACACCTGTCTGATGCCAAACAGTTTCTCTCCGAACTGTCCGAAGATAAACTGCAAGCCTCTTCGATCTATATCACCGAACCGGTTGGACCGTCAAAACGTGATTTCTACAATGCCGTCGTTCTTATAAACAGCTCTATAAAGCCCAGGCCTTTAATCGAATCTTTCAAACGGTTTGAAAGAGAACACGGACGAGAGGCCGAACGCCCAAAATGGAGCGCACGAACAATTGATCTCGACATTATTTCCTATGGTAACTTGGTGATTCAAGCGGATAACCTTATCATTCCCCATCCGGAATACCACAGGCGGTTATTCGTTTTGAAGCCCTTAGAGGAGGTTTTACCCCAATGGAAGGACCCCAAAACCGGAACTGCCATCACACAGCTTATTTCCGAAGCACCGATACTTAGGTTTAAGAAAACAGATCTGCGTTGGTAACCATGGAAAACCAATTTGAATTTATTGCTATAGAAGGAGTAATTGGGGTAGGCAAAACCTCCCTGGCAAAACTACTCACTGAACGACATAATGCGCGTCTTGTCCTAGAGCAATTTGAGGACAATCCCTTTTTGCCCAAGTTCTACCAAGACCGGGAGCGATATGCCTTCCCCACGCAGATGGCCTTCCTGGCAAGCCGCTTTAAGCAACAACAGAACATGCTCAGCAAGGATTTGTTTCAGCAGACAACCATTTCGGACTATATATTTGAAAAAGACCGAATATTTGCACGACTCAACCTTGACGACGATGAACTGGCGCTCTACGATTCGATATTCAATATCATGGCGGGTATTTCGGCCAAGCCGGACCTGGTTATCTATCTGCAATCCAATGTAGACCGACTTATGCACAATATTCGGGACCGGGATCGGGATTATGAGCGCCATATCTCCCGATCATACCTTGAGGAATTGAGTGATGCATACAACCATTTTTTCCATCACTACAATAAATCACCCCTTATGATCATTAATACATCTGAGATTGATTTCGTAAGTAACGAAAATCACTTAGATTATATAGAAGAACAAGTTTTCAAACAGCCCATACGCGGTAATACTCATATACATATTATTCCAGACTAATCAATGATTTTTCGAACGCTCTTATTTTTTGTGGTGATGTATTTCCTGGTGAAATTCATCAGCCGCTTGTTTATGCCAACTTCATCCGGAAGTGGGGCTGAGAGTAAGGCAAAAACCTTTTATCATACCTTTCAGCAATTTCAACAAAACCGCCAACGGCAACAACATGCCCGACAAAACAGGAATGTTTCCCAGCGTTTTGAGGAGATTGAAGAAGCTGAATTTGAAGATATTACGGACACAGAAAATTCCTCCTCCAAAACGTCTGATTAAAGCCCTAACTTTGCTTATCTTTGGGGGTTGAAAATTTCCTACTATTAATTCGTAACCTTAATTCGAAAGCACAAGTATTACGCAATGAATTTTGAAGACCAATTAGAAGAGGGACTATCCCTACTCCACGAAGGAGATTATGACCACGCGCTGGATATTTCACGCCAGCTTCAAAAGATGGAGCCTGAGTCGGTTGACGGTTACCACCTGGAAGCGATGGTAATGCAAAAGCTTAACCAGTGGGAAAAAAGTATCGAAGCCCTGGCTAAAGCCATCGAAAAGAATGCCGAAAAGAGTGGCCTGTATAATCTAAGGGGCTTCGCCAACCTGCAGTTGGAAAACCTGGAAGAAGCAAAACAAGATTTTGACAAAGCTATCGACTTGGACGATTCTCCTGCCGCCCATCGTAATCTTGTGCTTTATATGATTATGAGCGACAAGGGCAATAAAGCTATCAGTTACCTGCTCGATCGCATTCGTAACAACCCCAAAGATGTAGAAAACTGGATCCTGATGGGTGACCTGATGCAACGTGCCGGACAGAGCGCCAAAGCCAAAACCTACTATCAACAAGCCCAAAAAATGGACCCGGACAACGAATACGTCAAAGAACAGCTGGCCGAAAACTAGAACCTGGTTTATCCGGGGCTGAAACGAAATGTTCGGAATAGTTGCAAAGCTATTCCGAATAGTTCATTTCTTTTTGATTTTATATATTTGCCATTTGTGATTTAACCGCAAATAGTTCTATATTTGAGGCCTCAAAAATCACAAGAGCTTGAAGCTTGTGATTCGTTATTCCTATTTTATTGATTAATGCCCTGGTGGCGGAATTGGTAGACGCGCTGGCTTGAGGGGTCAGTTCCCTTTTTGGGAGTGCTAGTTCGACTCTAGTCCAGGGCACTTTTAGAAGTGCGATAATAGCCGTAAGGTGTTGGCTCGCAAGAGCCAAGCATTTTGCGGCTTTGTTATTGTAAAAATAAGAGAACAAAAGAGACAAAACGCTATTTTTACAAGTTCCCTTTACCGTGAATTTCCCTACGTTTAGGCACAACCAAACCACTTGTCACTGCCTTTGTCGCGGACTATATTTCATATTTTGTCCTTCTGATATTTTGCAAACACTTTTATCGTATTGGGAGACTAAACGTTCGGCTTTGGTGGGATAATTTTCAACTTCGTTAATATTTCTGAAAGAACGAGACCCAATTTATTTTTTTTAGTTTTCTAAACGCATATATTTAAGAGAATTTACTCTTAAATATATGATGGGGTATGCGAAAGTTTGCATACATACAATCGGTTGTTATTTTCCTATTTGCAGGGGCATGGTTGCTGCAAAGCCTTTCTCCATTGATGATGTATCAAATGAGTCAACATGATAGTAAGGCCATGATCTGCCGTATGAATGGCCATTGTGGAGGTTCCTGTTGTTGTAATTGCACTTCTGCTGGCGAGGAGGATGATACTATTAAGATTTGCGGATGCGACCATCACGGGAATCCGTTGGGAATGGCTTCCCCATTTGAGATTAAAGCTCCGCTACATGCTACTTTTGACGGGCCCTCGTTCTCTGCAGAGATTATTTCAATGCACCTAAATCTAAGTCCCTTCTTTATTTTTACGGATGATATTTTTCATCCGCCCCGCCTCAATACATGATTCCCATTTTTATAATTAAGCCACTACCTGCATCAACCAAAGGATAATGCTATTACTATAGCTGTATCTGGCATTGGTGTGGAGAATCCAAACCATTTTAGAATCATGCATTTACAAAAGATATTATCTCTTACAATAGGACTTTTGCTTCTTTTTGCCACCTCAAATTCAGCTTTGGCACAACAAGTTTTTAGAGGCAAAATCTTAGATCAATCAAATAATAAACCCTTGGCCGGGGCGCACATACACTATACAGAAGGTGAGATGACTACCATCACAAATGCCAACGGCGAATTTAAGTTGTCCGCCGACACAAATGAGCTAACGCTCCGCATTACTTTTGTGGGTTATCAAAGCAGAACGGTAAATCTTTCAGCCAGTAATATTGCCGCCCAACCAATTGCCATCTTTTTGCGGAAAACCATTGAGGCGATGAGCCCGGTAACGGTGATTGCTCGAAAAGCATCCAACCAGCCCGATCAATTTATGGATGCAATCTCGACTGTCAACCTTTCGCACGATGCGGGGCAATTTCTGAAGGATTCACCCAACATTTCGGGGATCCGCAAAGGGGGCGGATTTGGCGTTGACCCTGTGTTGCGCGGCTTCCAGAAAAACCAACTTATGGTGGAAATGGACGGTGTATGGCAATCTCAAGGGGCTTGTCCCAATAGAATGGATCCTCCAACTTCGCACGTACAAATGGAGCATATCGAGAAGGTTGAAATCCTGAAAGGTCCTTATGCGCTTAAACATGGTCCGTCGTTTGGCGGCGTCATTAATTTTAAGTCACAGCAGCCAGATTTTTACACCAATCCTGTGCTATCAAGCTACGTCACGGTGGGATATGAAAGTAATATCGATCGCCAGCGCTATGCTGGCGGCTTCAAAAAAGAAGGCGGCCCTTGGACGACTAACCTCTACGGCGCGTTTGCATCCACCGAAAACTATGACGACGGTTCCGGTAATAGCGTTAATGCCGGCATGTCAAATGCCGAGTACACCGTGGAAACTTCGGTGCAGTTGAACAATGCGAGCACCTTTAAGGCTAAGATGAGTCAAAATTTTGCACGTGATGTCGCATATCCGGCACTTATGATGGATATGCGCAAAGATAACATCACCAATGCTACGTTATCGTACATCAATACTGATTTTGGCAGTGGACGTTTTGAAAGCTCAGTGTTTGGATCGTATGTAGAGCACCTAATGGATAACCGGGATCGGCAGATGTCGAATATGGCAGAAGCCGTGGCTGACTTGTCTACAAAGACGTACGGCTACGATCTATCTTATGTACTACCGACAACCTCAGGGAACTGGACCGTTGGAACCGATGCCACCCTGCGGTATATTGAGGGGATTCGTACGCGCGATTTCAACATGGGACCCATGGCCGGAAAAACAGTTACTGACAATATCTGGCAAGGCGGAAAACGCAACCGGTTTGGCGGCGTGATAGAATACCAGCCGAATATCGGCGGCTGGAATTTGGTTGTTTCGTCACGATTGGATTACTACTATTCCAATGCCAGCGATCCCGATACTTATTTTGCACAAAATATGGGGAATCTGAAACAAGAGCATCTGGGCTGGAGCGCCAGCGCCGGATTCAATAAGAGCCTGAGTTCCAACTGGTCCGCAGGGTTCTGGCTGGGTCGTTCGGAACGGTATCCCGGAATGGACGAGCTCTTTGTAAACTACCTGGCTATTGGGATGGATCCCTATGAATATGTTGGGAATCCCCGATTGAATCCTGAGGTAAATCACCAGATTGATGCGATACTCAATTATACCAATGGAATCATCAGCCTACAGACCTCTTTATTTTACAGCTATGTGACTGACTATATCAGCGCGACGGTTCGTCCCAATTTAAATCCAAAGCAGATGGGGACGCCCGGCGTTAAACAATTTAAGAATGTAGGTGAGGCGGCCCTTTATGGGTTTGAATTGACATTGCAGAGCAACGGACAAAACAAGCTAGGGTATAATCTCTCCACAGCATATACCATCGGGCGCAACTTGAGCACAGACAAGGACCTGCCACAGATTCCTGCCTATGAAGCAAACCTCAAACTGGATTATCGGTTCCTGAATAATAAACTGATTCCCCAGTTGCATCTACGGGGTGTGGCGGCGCAAACCCGTGTGGCTGAATCATTTGACGAACAGCCAACCGGCGGCTATGTACTCACACATTTTAAGCTGAGCTCTCAGCTGGGCAACAGCCTTCGGCTGTCGGCTGGTATTAACAATGTGTTTGATGTGACTTATCACGAGCACCTGAATAGAAGTCTTCAGGGATCGACTCTTCCGTTGAATGATCCCGGCCGCAGCTTCTTTATAGAACTTAAGTGGAACGGAGTTTTATCTTCCCTTTAGGTAAAGATTCATATTATAGAAGCCCGCAAGGCTAAATAGCTTGCGGGCTTTTTTATTTTCAATAAATAAGACGAATTTTTACCGCTTTCGGTAGTTGGTAAGAAGAGTACCTTTTTTTGGAAAGGGGCATTAATTCTTTGGGATTATACAAGTAACCCGCACTCCATTCCCGGTTTCATCAATTTTTAATCGCCCGCCCAGTAACTGTGCACGGTATTTCATTGTCGTGATTCCAATACCAACATCAGTAGATTCCTTAATGGATTGCGAAAATCCATGCCCATTATCAGAAATTATTATGCTATGCCCGTCTTCAGATTGCTCAAGTAAGATCTCTACAACATCCGCATTTCCATGGATAACAGCGTTTCTAACAGCCTCCTGGGCGATGCGGTATATATGTTGGATTGTATCCGCATCTTCAATATCTACATTGGAATCATACTTTAAATTACAATCTACGTTATACAGTTTTTCCGTTTTTATTTTTAACTGTTCTAAAGCATTCTGCAAATTAGTAGAACTTATCTCAGATTGCACCAGCCCCCTGGACAAATCCCTAACCTCTTGGTCCACCCGCTGAATTAAATCCGATATTTCCCTTACTTCCCGGGCACTTTCGGGATCCCTTTTTTCGAGTTTCTGACTAATATTTAAGCTTGATAATCTAATTCCCGTTAATAATTGCCCAATATTATCGTGCAAATACGAGGCTAGGCGTTGCTGTTCTTTTTCGCTGACCTCCAGAATTCGCTGCTCTAAGTTTCTCTCCTTTAATTCCAGATGTTTCCGTTTTGTGATATCCCTTTCAATAGCCGACGCTTCAATAACATTACCCCATCTATCTTTGATAGGTGAAAAGGTAACCGAGACGTCTAATTTATTGCCATCTTTTGTTTTTCGTTTCGTTTCAAGGTGATCGGTTCTAATATCTTTTTTCAGATTACCCATAATTTCCAAAAGCTCATCCAGTCTTTCATCCGGGACAATAATCTTTATATGTTGGCCCAAGGCCTGTGCCTCCTTATATCCGTAGATATGTTCAGCTGCCTTATTCCAACTGGTAATGATGCCATTTAGTGTCAGGCTTATAATTGCATCGTCACTGGAAGACACAATAGAAGCCAATCGAAGGCTCCTTTGGAAAGTAAACCTCTCGGGAAAATTACAGGAAAAAATGGTAGCACTAATACGATCCTCAGGTAGCTCATCAGTGTTGGTTGCAACAATAAAAATGTATTTTACTTCACCATTATTATGAGTAACTAAACCTTCTTTGACAATATTCCCATTTTTAAGTTTGTCAAGAATTGTTCTCAATTGATCCTTTCTAATCGGATAGAGCTCATAAATCTTTTTACCTTTAATTTCATCGGTAGAATAGCCAAAAATATTTCCCGCTTCTTGGTTCCACCCAACAATTTTGCCCTCCCAATCTAGTATTACAATGCTTTCTTGAATACCATTGAAAGGTTTCATCAAAGAGTAAAATTCTTTGGAATTTCCTTTTCCCATTTACAGATATGAATTGAAAAATGCCTCTCTAAATAAAAATTATTCTTTATTTAAAATTTAATATTAATATTGAATTTTTTCAGCATTTCAAGGATTCCCTACGAATTTTAAATTGTTATTCTTACAAGTTGGTACCTGCTTTTCCTATCAAGCTATCGCACATTGTGGATTTTCTGTAACCTTTCATAAATCCGCTCGTCACACATTAACAATAGGCTTAAATAATTTTGAGAGAGCATTATGAAAGGGAAACAATCAATGAATAGTCCTAAAAAGAAAAACTCAGAAACGGAGCTTGGAAAGTCGTTAACAAGAGTATACCCCACTATAACGAGCATTGATCAGTCAAAACTTCCAATATTAAGGTTACGTTACATGGTCGATGATTTTCATGCCCTTATAAAAAGTGGAAGAAGTAATATATAGTGAATTCTCAGGACGAGTTGAGGGAACAGATACTATTCATATGAGTAATTAGGTAGAGGCTTATATCCTACACTTATTTTAACCCAAACCAACCTGCTTTTTATACTCCTTGTATTCCTGCCGGCGCCGGTGTGACTTTAAATACCGCTCATCTTCCGCATAAGTAGTGGGATAAACCTGTGGAACCGGTTGAGGCTGCATTTTTTCATCTACATTCACAAAAGTAAATACACATGTATTCGAAAGGGCGCGCGTAACCTGGTTGCGGCTGATGCGTTCAATATTAATTTCTACGCTCATCGACGTGTTGCCCGTATAGATGATTTGACTGGTAAAATCGAGCTTATCACCGATACGCACAGGCTGGAGGAAGTTTATGCGATTTACTCGTACAAAAACAGGGCGATTTGGAGCAATCTCCTCGGCATGCATCATAGCAAGTTCAAAAGCACGCCGGATCACATAACCACCAAATATTTTTTGGGGTACATTCTCATGTTCGGGAAACATCCGCTCCCAACTACCGCGTACTAAATCTCCCGCTAATAAGCCATCAAAATCTTCCTTTTCTTGTGCAATATGTAGCTGTCGGAGCTGCTTGTATTCTTCTTTAGTGGGTGGTTCCTGCAGCGCATCCATCTGATTCCTATAATTTTTACGACGATCAATGGCTGCTTGGTAACGTTCTTTTTCTAATGGATCCTTATACTCCAGCGGCTCGATTGGAAGGCTTTTAGCCCCTTTCCCTTCTCCGATTCTGGCTACCATGGTGAAATAGCAGGAAGCCAGTGAAGGGGAATCCAGTCCATCCTGATCTACACGGATCCCTACCTCCATTGAGGTTCGTCCCACGTAATTAATCCGGGCACGAAAACAAACATCCCTTTTGATATCGGCGGGGGTATGCAAGGCGATATCGTCGATTGCTGCAGTAACCACACGAGCATCCTCGTCGAACCGATGCACATAATTGAGTGCTACATCTTCGGCCAACTTATCAAGTTTCTCCAGCAGCAGTCCCCAACGCATATTACCGGGAATGGGCTTATCGCTCAGCTTGAAGCGTCGTCTAAGCTTGGCATCGCTACTGAGGGGGAGCGTCCGGTTTATGGAAGTCTCATTCGGTCTCATGTTCTATACCATTAGATGCATCCTTTAATTACGGTCGAAACCTACAACAAGATCCGTGACTAGTAAAGTAAATTGTTTCAATCTTTATGGCCCATTTCCTTTGACGGAAGTTCGTGTTACTTTTAAGACATAAATCTTAGCAGGGATAAATACATTGAGCAAATACAAAAAAATATTTGAAGTAATATGGTCTGACATAGACCCTAACCGCCATATGCGCCATTCCGTTTATAATGATTATGCAGCCCAGACCCGCGTAAGTTTATTCAAAGACTATGATTTTTCCCTCGAAAAAGTGGCTCGCCTGGGCCTTGGGCCCATCTTATTCAGGGAAGAAACAAGATTTTTCCGAGAAATAAATTTATCGGAAATCATCACTGTCACTTGTGCTATCAAAAGCATGCACAAAAACGGTTCAAGATGGACGTTCACCCATGAAATATTCAAAGAAGATAGCACTAAGGCAGCGCAACTCACCGTAGATGGAGCATGGCTGGACCTCGAGACCCGAAAACTCGGAACTCCTTCTGAAGAAATGATGGAAGCTATTTATCGTTTTCCCCGTACCGACGACTTTTATTGGTCAGATAAAAATTCTCCGTGAGCCAATCCTAAGCTTATGATTTTGCAAAAATTATCCCATTAACAGTGGCAAAAAATTACACAGTCCTACCTTTGCAAAGAAAATTTTTTACACATCTTTCTTCTCAAACAGCGTTTATATAAATGCTGTAAAATCAATACAATACCCCTATCATTTTTATCAAGAAAAAATGGGTAACCAATCCGCCTTGGCATGTTAGTTGCTCTGTAAACTAATTAGGTTACTGTTGTTAAAAACTACCCATGCAACCATTTCTTGATCATGAAAACTGATACTCCAAAACTACGGCCGCCTTTTATTTTTCCCGGATGGCTTCTCCGGTTTTCAATATTAAGCCTGCTCGTTATTTTGTCCGGTTGCAAAAATAAATCGGGCATCACAGAATTAGGAGAAAGGCCGGTTGTTACGTCAACCAATCCTGCAAATAATGCCAGTGAAGTGGATATTAGCACTCCTATTTCTGCACGTTTTAACCAAGATATGAATCCTTCCTCATTTACTGATAAAACCTTCATTTTAAGACAAGATACCATTCCCGTCACAGGTACTATTAATTATTCCGACAGTATTGCAACCTTCAAGCCTTCCGACAAGCTAACATTTGGTAAGACCTATACTGCTAAAATATCTAAAGAGGCTGAAAACCTTGCAGGTGTTACTCTTGACGAAGACCTGGCATGGAGTTTTACAACTGCTGGCGAACCTAAGCCGCCAGCGGTCATATCGACATCGCCTGATAATAATGCTACAAATGTACCGGTTGGTTCCAGTATCAGCGCTACCTTCAGCAAGCCCATGAATCCCTCTACCATCAATGATACGACATTCAGCGTATCATTGATGGGATCTACAATCAATGGAAACATTAGTTACTCAGGTACCAAAGCCACTTTTACTCCCAGCAGCAACCTAAATTTTAATAGTACCTATTCGGTTACTATAACCCCCGGAGTCGAAGACCAAGATGGAAATAACATCGCAAACAAAGTCACCTGGAGTTTTAGCACTCCGGCAGATAACACTCCTCCGCAAATATCCTCTACTAACCCTGCCGACAGGCAAAAAAACCTCCCTGTAAATACGAGTATCACCGTGACGTTCAGTGAGAAAATGGATGCCAACAGTATCAATAACAATACATTCATACTTCGCAAAGGCAGTACCGGGGTTTCCGGCACCATCACTTATTCGGGAAATACCGCCAGTTTTGTCCCCTCGGCAGATTTAGATTTTAATTCAGAGTATTCTGCCATCATTACCAACGGGGTGCAGGATCTGGCAGGCAACCAGCTTGAAAATAACTATTCGTGGAGTTTTACCACAGGTAAAGAACCGGATGACACAGCACCCAGGCTTACATCTACCGATCCCGCTGATAATGAAACCAATGTAGCCGTTAATACGAACATTTCAGCTACCTTCAGCGAGTCTATGGACCCTTCTACGATTAATGCCACTACTTTCCAAGTGACACTGAATGGCTCTGTAGTTAGCGGCACTGTCAACTATTCAGGCACTACAGCCACTTTCACCCCTGCCAGTGACCTCGAATTCAACAGCACTTATGCCGTCACCGTCACCACCGGGGTCCAGGACCTGGCCGGCAACAATATGGCCAGCAACGTATCGTGGAGCTTTACTACGGCCAGTCCACCTGATAATACTCCTCCGCAAATATCCTCCACCAACCCGGCCGACAACCAAAAAGATCTTCCTGTAAATACGAGTATCACCGTGATGTTCAGTGAGAAAATGGATCCAAGCAGTATCAATAACAACACATTCATTCTTCGCAAAGGCAGTACCGGAGTTTCCGGCACCATCACCTATTCGGGAAATACCGCCAGTTTTGTCCCCTCGGCAGATTTAGATTTTAGTACAAAGTATTCGGCCATCATTACCAACGGGGTGCAGGATCTGGCGGGTAACAAGCTTGAAAATAACTATTCGTGGAGTTTTACCACAGGTAAAGAACCGGATAACATAGCCCCCAGGCTTACATCTACCGATCCCGCTGATAATGAAACCAATGTAGCTGTTAATACGAACATTTCAGCTACCTTCAGCGAGCCCATGGATCCTTCTACTATAAATTCCAATACTTTCAGGGTTTCACAGAATGGATCTGCCGTGAACGGAAGTTTAAGCTATTCAGGCAGCACTGCTATATTTAGCCCAGACAGCGATTTTGACTTCAACAGTACCTATGCCGTCACCGTCACCACCGGGGTCCAGGACCTGGCCGGAAACAATATGGCCAGCAGCGTATCGTGGAGCTTTACTACGGCCAGTCCACCTGATAATACTCCTCCGCAAATTTCCTCCACCAACCCGGCCGACAACCAAAAAGATCTTCCTATAAATACGAGTATCACTGTGACGTTCAGCGAGGATATGGATCCAAGCAGTATCAATAACAACACATTTATCCTTCGCCAGGGTAGCACAGGTATTTCGGGTACTATCTCTTACTCAAGTAAAACCGCTAGTTTTACCCCCTCGGGTGATTTGGCATTTGGAACCACGTATACTGCAATAATTACTTCCGGAGTCAAAGATTTAGCAGGCAATTCGCTTCAAAACAATTATTCGTGGAGTTTTACCACAGGTAAAGAACCGGATAATACAGCCCCCCAGCTTACATCTACCGATCCGGCAGATAATGAAACTGATGTAGCTGTTAATGCCAATATCACCGCTACCTTCAGCGAACCCATGGATCCTTCCACAGTCAACACCACAAATTTTATTGTAACAAAGAATGGCACCCCGATTCCCGGTAATGTCAGCTACTTCGGTACTACAGCTATCTTTAATCCGACAAATAATTTAACATATGGATCACTCTACAATGCTACGATCACCTCAAATATGACTGACGTGGCAGGTAACAAGTTAGAAAAAAATACCTCTTGGACATTTACAACTATTGCCGAAACGACACCTCCAGTTGTAACCTCGACATCTCCTGCTGATAATGCCCAGGATGTACCGATTAATTCCAGCATCAGTGTCACATTCAGTGAACCCATGGATCCTTCCACCATTGATGCCACCACCTTCCAAGTGACCCTGGATGGGACTTCCATCAATGGCAGCATCAGTTACTCGGGTACCACTGCTATTTTTACCCCTGTTAATGACCTCGAATTCGGCAGTACTTATGCCGCTACCGTCACCACCGGGGTCCAGGACCTGGCCGGCAACAACATGACCAGCAATGTAAGCTGGAACTTCACGACCACACAGGAAACCACACCGCCCACAGTCACCTCAACTTCACCGGTCAATAATGCCCAGGATGTCACCGTCGGGACAAACATCAGCGCCACATTCAGCGAACCCATGGATCCTTCCACCATTGATGCCACCACCTTCCAAGTGACCCTGAATGGCTCTGCCGTCAGCGGCACTGTCAACTATTCAGGCACTACAGCTACATTTACCCCTGCCAGTGACCTCGAATTCAACAGCACTTATGCCGCTACCGTCACCACCGGGGTCCAGGACCTGGCCGGCAACAACATGACCAGCAATGTAAGCTGGAACTTCACAACCACACAGGAAACCACACCGCCCACAGTCACCTCAACTTCACCGGTCAATAATGCCCAGGATGTCGCCGTCGGGACAAACATCAGCGCTACATTCAGCGAACCCATGGATCCTTCCACCATTGATGCCACCACCTTCCAAGTGACACTGAATGGCTCTGCAGTTAGCGGCACTGTCAACTATTCAGGAACTACAGCCACTTTCACCCCTGCCAGTGACCTCGAATTCAACAGCACTTATGCCGTCACCGTCACCACCGGGGTCCAGGACCTGGCCGGCAACAACATGACCAGCAATGTAAGCTGGAACTTCACGACTGCACAGGAGACCACGCCGCCGGAAGTCATATCCCAGAATCCCGCGGACGGGGCTACCGATGTTCCGGTTGATATTCCAAGCATTGAGGTTACATTCAGCGAACCCATGAATTCCTCAACAATCACAAATACCACCTTTAGCATTACCTTAAATGGATCGAGTGTTAAAGGTAAAATCAGTTATTCTGGAGAAATAGCTAGTTTTAACCCGGATAAGAACTTAGAATTTGGAAGCACTTATACAGTAACTGTCACCACCGGGGTCCAGGACCTGGCTGGCAACAACATGACCAGCAATGTAAGCTGGAACTTCACGACTGCACAGGAAACTACGCCGCCCACAGTCACCTCAACTTCACCGGTCAATAATGCCCAGGATGTCACCGTCGGGACAAACATCAGCGCCACATTCAGCGAACCCATGGATCCTTCCACCATTGATGCCACCACCTTCCAAGTGACACTGAATGGCTCTGCCGTCAGCGGCACTGTCAACTAT
>JASFMR010000013.1:0-52159 GCA_050117475.1 Balneolaceae bacterium
AAGGATCGGCATCCTCCCAGATCGAACCATCCAAAGAAACTGAAGTCAGATTTCCATCCACTTTGATATGTATGGGGGCATGTTTCTGATCGGCTTTCCAGATGGCCGGGGTTTCGTGCACGGTGCGGATGCTTCCGTTGGCGAAATGGAGCTTGAGATCGACCGGCGTATCCATCCCGCCGATGTTGACCAGGTCGACAGTGTACCCATTTCCGGTCTTCGCCACTTTCGATATTGCCAAATCGATATAGTATCGACTGAAAAACCAGTTTCGCCAGAACCAGTCCAGGTTTTGCCCCGATACGTCGTCGAAGGTGTAGAAGAAATCCCAGGGACTCGGGTGCTTGCCGTGCCAACGAGCCATATAGGCTTGCAGGCATTTTTTAAAAGTGGCATCCCCGAGCAGGTCTTTCATGGCCAGGTAACCGAGAGCTGATTTTCCATACTCGTTGAACCAGAGCCCACTTCCGCTGAGTTCAGGGCTTGACAGGGCGTCTCCCGGCGTAATGATTGGAAGGTTTGCAATCGGCGATGGTTTTAGTCCCGGCATGACGGTAAGGCCATGTGCCCAGGTATTCACCCTCATCTGCTTGAACAGACTATCCTCCCGGGATCTGCCAAGATCTTTTTGTCCGATCAGGTATTCAAAGGTAGTAGCCCAGCCCTCGTCCATGAAACCGTAGCGAGTTTCGTCGATGCCCATATAAAAGGGCATATAGCTGTGAGAAATTTCATGCTCAGCCTGCGAACGCGACAGACTGAAATCCTTCAAAGATTCATCGTTGGCCATCATGGGATATTCCATGCCTGCCCCGCCCTGAAAAATGGTCATTTTACTGTACGGATAGGGTGCACCAGGCCACCGGTGTGAAAGCCAGTCGAGTGTTTGATGCCCAACATGTACCATACGGTGAAAATCAGAGGCTGTATCGTTGTAGGCTGACTGAATGCTGGCACGCCTGTCTCTTGCATCATCGACGATAACACTCGCAGCATCCCAGTCGTAGTGGTTGCTGAGGCCAAATGCTACATCCGGGATATTATGAGCTGTAAAATGCCAATTGTTCATGCCGTTGCCTTTTGTAATCTTTCCGTTTGCCATCTGCTCTTTTGTGGCGATGTGAATGGTCGTGTCGGAAGTGAACGATGCCCGATATCTCACCAGGGTTTGTGGACGGAGGACATCGGCAGCATTCGTGAATTTGCCTGTTCCCCAGACAACGTAATCTGCCGGAATACGAATGGTCACGTCATAATCGTTGAAGTCGCTGTAGAAATTCTGTGCGAGCGTATAAGGCGTAGTGTCCCAGCCCTGATAGTCGTCGTACACTGCCACCCGAGGATAAAAGTAGGCCAGATAGTAGGTACTCGGGTCAATTATGCCTTCCTGTGAGGCGCCTCTGGGAAGTTTCGCAGGTGCAATCTTATAGTGCCAGGAGAAGCGGATACGGATAGAATCGCCCGGCTGAAGGGGAGCAGGGAGCCGTACTGGTTGCCATGTAACGAAATAAGGTATCTCCCGCCAGGGTTGCGCTGTTCCGTTAATAGCGAAAGAATCAACATGTATACCAGAGTTCAAGTATTTCTCCGGCATATGGTTACCGCCTGGCGTTCCCCGTGTTGCCGTGGGACGATGGACGTTCAGAAACAGTTTGATCATGATCATTTGCAACGGATCGGGACTTTCATTCTGGTAAACAATCTGCTCAGTGCCGCGAATCGTACGATCGGGCGGCTTGGCCGTGATCGTTATATTGTATCGGCCGTGGTTTTCCCAGTAATTCGGACCCGGTTTGCCGTCACGGGAGCGGGTTCCGGCGGCATAAGCTTCTTTCACGCCCCACGTCTCGTACAGACCCGGCTTTTGGTTATTCTTTGTTCCGGTAGTCCCCGGTACCTGCCATAGCTTCATCACCTTATGCACATAGGTATCGAGCCCATTTAGAGGTGCACGCAGTGTTCTTGGAATAAAAGTCTGATTTTCCGATGATTGGGCGCTGATTGGTTGAGAAACGATGAGGGTTAAAGCCAGGATAAATCCACCATAAAATAGACTTGGGATTAGCCTGTCTCTCCTCACTTTCCAGTCCTTTAAAATATAGATGTGCTGGTTTGATTGACTCATAGCGGATGAAGTTCTGGACAGGTTTCAATTCACTGCTTCGTCATCGTTAAAGTGGTCGTATTGCCGTTATCCAAGTCATGGTCGACGACCCTCGCCGTCTTACCATCGGCTGAGACAGTGGTTACACTCACATTGCCTATCTTGTCCTTTACCCTGTAGATTTCACGAAGTTTGTGAGAACTCAGCATCACCACGGACGTTTTTTCACCGGGTTTGTCCCCGGTCACTTTTGTTTCGGTCCCATCCAACCTTGCATGATAGGAATCGCCTGTCGAACTGTGGAAATCGATGTCATTGCCATGGATCTTGTAAGTCATCGTCCACGAGGAGGAACCGACTCCTCTCTTCATTTGCCAGGTTCCCGAAATAGCATGCGACCCCGTCGGTCCTGCAGCAACGCGTGTTAAAATGGATTTGCCTTTAAAGGTGTGACCATTATTAACGGAGCTGAAGCTAAAGGTTCCGGTCTTCCCATCCGGATTGACAGAAAAAGTGGCGTTTCTAAACTTCTTGCCGTTCTTCTCGCGTGTGGTCTCAACGGTATGATCATCAATGATCCTGACTGATTCAGCATCGAAACCCGGTTGCCCCGTAACTTTATGGAAGTGCCCATCCGCCTTAATCAGAATGTCCGGTTGTCCGGTCGATTGAACCCGGTAAATCCCGTTCATCAATGTGAAAGTCACTTGCATGGTGGACTTGTAACTGCCGGGATCAACTTTCCATGTGCCGTTGAAGACACTTTGCATCAAATCATTCGACGATTGGCCGAAAACCGGTTGAAAAAAAACAAAGAGTGCTAATACCGGTGCAACGAAGCCCGGTAAAAGCACGCGTTTAATCTTTTTCCCTGTGCTTTTCTTTAATACCCCAAAATTGAATTGGGTGGTGTTCATATTCATCATTTATCCCTTTAAATTATTTGTTATGATGATTATTGGAGAATGGACGGAAGAGAAAATTGCAGGTTTGATTTTCTTTGAGAGGGATCGATATCGTTGATAAAAGTCTTTTGATGGTGTTATGAGGATTTGATTTATCACCGGCCTTAAATAAGTGGCTTAACGTCAATCGCATAGTTTTCCCTGCATCCGACTATTTACGTCTCATTATGACATTTCGATAAAATTTCTGCTCTTTCGAGAATGAATGATAGATTCACACCAGATGGTCATCAGCATTTCATAATCAATGAATACGCCTGTATGAAGACGGAATAATTAATAATCTCATTTTAATTTGACTTGAGTTATAGTAAAAAATCGTCAAATTTTGGATGTTAAAACTGAATAGAAGGAGTTTAAAAGCCCCTATGGGCTGTTGTCAGAAGTGCTATAGTACTTAAAAAACGATCATCTGATGGCGAACGCTCGGCAGGAGTTTTTCCATAGAAATGTTTGAACTCTTTGATAAAATGGGACTGATCAAAATAACCGAATATATTGGCAATTTGTGACCAATTGCATTGCCCCCGATGCTGATTAATATATTTTAAAGCGGCATTGAATCGAAGAATTCGCTGAAACTGTTTAGGACTGAGACCTACAATCTTTTTCATATGCCGTTCCAGTGTGCTGATGGAATAGCCTTCCCTTTGGCATATTTTTTCTATCAGCGCATGTTGATTGCTGTATACCATGATCTTTTTAACGACATGGGCAAGGTGGTCACTTTCAATTTGCTTCTTAAGCTTTGTTAATTGTTTTAGGAAGTATTTTTCTATTGTTGCTTGTATATCTTCAGCACAGGATTGATGAACCAGTTCTTCCTCGAGATATTTTGCGGATGAACCCAGTAAGTCGGTAAGATTAACGCACAAATCCCTGCATTTACCCTGATGAACCTCCAATAACTGATACGCTCCATAGGGTTGGAAGATCACAAAGAAAGATTTGATCCGGTCATAAAAGGACACTTTTTTAAAGCGGGTTGTCTGACCCACAAAAGTAACCGACTCATATTTATACGCCTGGTTGTCATTTTCGCCAATCAGAATATTGGCTTTTCCAGCAATAATGGAAAGTTGTGTACACCCCGGAGGCGCCATACTGCTATGGGTCCATTGGCCCGGGTTTCCTATCTCAGAATAAACGTAATGACGAATATAAGGTTTAAGAGAGCGGTGCGGTTTAAGTATAAGCGCATTCATAGTCAGGTACTGGTAATAAAAGAATAAATTATATTACCATTTTTTTTACAAATGTGTAATAATCAATAAGTCGGTGACTAATCTTTGCCTTAGAACCTATTTTGCCGCATCAAGTTATTATTATATTCAGTCTTAGCCCTGCGGTGCAATCTGGTACTGTTCCAGTTTCCCGTTTGGCATCTGATAAGTCCATACGCGCAGGGTTCGGTTAGGCAAAACTACGCGGAAAGAACGCTCCAACATTCCACCCCGGTTATGCTCGGAAGTCTGAACAAACGATTTAGGCTCACCCAGCGGACCCAAACTGGATTGGAAATCCTCCAACGCCTGATTGCTGAAATAGGCATTGGCATCGGAAGTGAAGAGTGATCGGTCGATATTACCATGTTGCAACCCAACAAATATTTTTCGGGCTTGGGCCGTACGCATTTCTGTGTGGTTATCCTGGGTCTTGAAAAATAGGTGTGACACCTTGCGGGCGATGGATCCTGCCGCGGAAGCCGCCATCTGGTTGGTCAGTACAACGACGGCTGCGCTGTCGTCGGGAAAAACGATGTTATCGGCCGTAAAACCAGATACTTCCCCGCTGTGAGATATCATACGGTGCCCGTTCATCATGCCTACGGATACGCCCAATCCGTAATGCGTACCCACGCCACTTTTTAGCAGCACTTCTGTTTCGAGCTCCTGATATGATTTTTTGCTCAGCAAACTCTCGTTGATCATCGAAATATCCCAGGCGGCCAGATCGCGTGGAGTCATGGCCAGCTCGGCAGCGCCTGACATCCACCCGGAGCCTTCCGGCTTGGCCTTACGCAAGGGGCCCACTCCATAGCGCATGTATCCGGTAGGGTCTTGTGCCGTCATATTGCCCGCATCGTAATTTACTGCGCTCGACATGCCCAGCGGCGTAAGAATATGCTTTTTTACAAAGGTATAAATCGGCTCGCCAGAAACATCCTCGATGATTTTTGCCGCGATAAGGAAGTTGGTATTGCTATATTGCCATTTTGTACCCGGATCGAAGTCCAGGGGTTTTTTGGCCCAGCGATCCAACACTTTTGCCGGCGCCATTGGCTTCTGCATCATTGGAGGAACATAATCCTGCGGCCAGAAATCCTGGTAGCCGGAGATGTGTGAGAGGAGCTGTCGTATCGTCACTTCGTCGGCCCGCGTCAGATCGGGCACCCACTTCGAGACATGATCATCCAGCGAAAGCTTATCCTGCTGCTCAAGCAACAGGATAGCAGCGGACGTAAACTGCTTGCTGATCGATCCGATGGCATAGCGCATGCCGGGCGTGGCTGCCACCTTTGGATCCAGCTTGGCTGATCCATAAGCCTGCGCATAGGTGATGTGCCCATGCTGCACAACGGCAACGGAGGCGCTGGGCACGCCGGTATCCCGAAGAACCTGTGCTGCAATGGAATCTATCTGTGTAGCAAACGATGGATCAGAAGAAACCGTTTTCTGGAGGCGTCCTTCCGACTTTTGGGCTGGGGATGGTTGTGAAAATAGTAACGAGGGAGTCAAAATGAAGGCGATTATTAAGCTATATAACGACCGCCTGTAGTTGTTTCCCTTGCTAAATGTTAGTTTTTGAAAAGAGGTGAGAGGGTAAGCATGGCAAATATTCATAGCGCAGTGAGTCATTTAATTGATTGATGCGGGATAACATAAATAGTTTCCTATTCAATTGCATTAGTTGAAAGGGAAATGAATTCTTATACCTATTACGATTAGAAATAATCGTTCGAGTGTAACTCTCTTATCTAGCTCACGGATCCAATCAGCCTCCGACTTACGGCCCAATAAGCAAACTTCTCCTGGGACAAGCTAATGAAATCTTTTGTTGAGAGGGATACATATTCTCATTGAATAGCTAAGGTGCAAGCGTGCTTTTACATCGACCGTTCTTTAAAATGCGTATTGCCCTTCACATCGAATTGGCTAAGTCCGTGGTCAATCGTATCCAGTCCGAAACGGTTGTTGATGTAATCCATAGCCTGGTAGATGCGCTTCATTCGTGGATTTTCCCGGAAAAACAGTTCCATCTGGGTCGTCATATGCAGCTCCGTCGTACCCAGCATGATGGCCCGAAATCGCCTGCCCCGGTCGTGACAGTAGAACAGCATAGGCATCACTTTTTCCAGGCAATGCCGGAGTACGTAGTCGTCGAGGTTCGTCAGCCCCGGCGCGCGAAACGTAAAGGAAAAGCCCTCTTTTTCGGGCCCCTGAAAACGAACGGTACCAAAGAAGCGGTCTGATTTTTTCCCGTATCCCCGTAGGCGGTAGCAAACCTGTTTTGTGGCTTTGGCAAATTCTCCGGCTACTTTCCAGGGGTCGTCGGTCCAGGTAGAAAAGGTATGTCCGTACGCCACACGCTCGGGCACGTAGTCGGTATCGTCACTCACAATGGCGCGATCCTTACCTGCCACAGTTTCCCAGAGCATCTTGCCAAAATAGTTGCCGAATAGTTTCTGAAAAAGCGGATAGCCCCGGCTGATAGCTTCCCCAATGGTCGAGATTCCCCGGCTTTTGATTTTCTTGAACCGGCGATGGCCGATGCCCCACACTTCATCCAGCTGCAAGGGCCAGATTCGGGTTTGGATGTCTTCGTCACTGCGGATGACTGTCAGCCCGTCCGGTTTTTCCAGGTCGGAAGTTAGTTTTGAATAGGTTTTGGAAGTAGAGATTCCAAGGCTGCAGCGAAGCCCGGTTTCCTCGTAAATGGCTTCTTTAATATCCCAGCCAAATTCACACAGTTGGCGGTATGATAGGTTTTGTTTCCAAGTAATATCCAAAAAAAATTCATCCATGCTGTAAGCTTCCACATCCGGCGAAAAGGTATCCAGCACAGCCTTGATGCGCCGGCTCATGGACTTGTATTTCTCATAATCCACTTGCTTGAATACGATAAAGGGACACAGTTTATAAGCTTCCAGCGCACTCATACCGGTTTTTACCCCGCACTTTCGAGCTTCATACGAGCTGGTGGCTACAATTCCCTTGACAGTACCGTCGTCCTTCCGCCATCCCCCGACGGCCACCGGCATGCCGTAGAGATTATAGCACAGTTGCTCTACCTGGGCGTAAAAGGCATTCATGTCCACGTGCATATACAGCCGTGGTTTCATGCTGCGGTGTTGCATGTCGGCCGCGATTGTCTGGTAGCGGGTGATATTGTGGACATTTTTATTCAGCTGGTAGCGACCGGGATCGGGGAGTTCTGGAAGGGAAGTGTTTTCGATTTTCATATTGACAAACAGCTTAAGGTTGCCGACATTTATATATGTACGTTTGTACATAATATAAAATCCCCGAGAAGAATCAAACAGGAGTTAGCATTATGAGTGGGAATGACAATCAAAAAACAAACGAGCCGGAGCCGCTGATCGTCATCACGACAGTAGCATCTTTTGCAGATAGAAAACGGAAGATTAACCGGCGGCTGCAGCCGATCAAGATATTGCGGCAGAATGGACAGATTCACCGGGTGCGGAAAGTGCGTAAGTGTCATGAAGAGCCGGTGGGACACGGACACAAACAGATCCATGTGACGCTGCAGACCAAAGACGATCGTTACCTGGATATAGTTTTTGATACCCGGAAAGTGGGCTGGTACCTGGTTTATGAAGAGGCCGGGATGCTGCTGGATTGAGAAATTGCTATCTAATCTAGTTCGTGTATTTTTAAATCAAAGAACATCCCAGCGAAAAGTTATAGAGGTGAGAAAGCGCCCCTCCCGCTAGGCAGCTCTCCCGTCAAGGGGAGTTTCCAAGTACAAATACTGTTCTTCTGAGAGTCCTCACTTGAGTATTAAGACGGGCAAATTTGGAAGAAGATCTACCCCTACGCCAATGCTCTGGTGAGCAAGTTACGACTAACTGTGTCATCCTGAAATTATTTCAGGATCTGCAGCGAGAATGGTGATCAATGGCTTCTAAATCATATCTTGTAATAGATGCTGAAAAAAAGTTCAGCATGGTATATTAATAAAACGTTCTAAAAAGGTGATTTAAAAATCCCTTGTTCATTCATATGTCCCACATATTTGCCCAAGATGCGTACTTCTTCCGATTCTCTGGGTTCAATGACAATATCATCGAATTCGGGATTGGCCGGTTCCAGGCGAATTCTCTTTCCTTCCTTAAAGATTCGCTTAAGGGTGGTTTCATCCTCGTAAAGTACGGCTCCAACATCACCATTGCGGAGCTCTGTTTTGGATAGCAGCACAAAATCACCATCCGTTATATTCAACTCTTTCATGCTCATTCCTTTTACGCGAAGAGCAAAGATGCTGTCGGTCTTGGGAAAAAGCTGGTCAAAAGTTAGTTCTCCGAGATCCGCTTCCACCGCTTCCTGCATAGCGCCGGCCGTGATCTCTCCAAGTACCGGGATGGAAGTTCCACTCTTGTTCCCTCCGGGCCATGCGTCGATCGACGATCGAAACAGATAATTTTCTGTGCCGTCTTTTTCCAGGTATCCTTTTTCGACAAGCACTTGGTGGTATTGAAAAGAGCTGTTGGCCGATTTGAAGCCGTTGAGCCGTGCCGCCTCACGATGACTGGGAAGCCGCAGGTGCTTTTGGAAAAAGCTGACTAGGCTGTCATAAAATTTTTGCTGCTTGGGAGTAAGCGGATCCATAGAAAATTATTGTACGTTTGTACATAACATAATTAATCTAACTCTTCTTGAAAACCTATTTTTCCGGCAGATCAAACAATAATCATTGGTTTCTTATGCTCGCGATGCCTTGTAAGTGCTTACTCTACAAAGTGGCAGGTAAATTGAACTACAAGTTCTCCTGTGATATTACTTTTCTTCTGGGTAAAAAATGTGTGCAATTTATAACTCAATGAATGATGCTTGTTAACAAAAATTGACCAATTATGGGAAAGATATTAATAAACCTGGGACTAGGAGTGATGTTACTGTTTGTGTCATCGGTGCCGGTTGTTCAGGCACAACAACGGGCCGGCAAAGGGAAAAAGGCTCAATTGTATAACCGGGAATACAATCTGCAAACGGTCGAAACTGTTGAAGGAGAGGTAATTGAAGTTGTAAGCAATCCCAGCGAAAAGAATGCTGAAATGATAGGCACACACGTGATCATGAAGACAGATTCTGAAACCGTTTCCGTTCACCTGGGGCCGGTATGGTATATGGAGCAACAGGAATCCCTGAATGAAGGCGATCGCATTGTCGTTACCGGTTCGCGAATATCGTACAAGGGAGCTCCCGCCATCATTGCTGCCGTAGTGAGAAAAAATGAGATGACACTCCAGTTGAGGGACCGCAACGGTTTTCCCGTTTGGAGAGGCTGGAGAATGGGTAAGAATGTAAATCGTTAAACCATTTAAATCCAAAGGTGATTGTGTCACTGCCTACTGTCGCCGAGGCTATGGAAAACGAATGTCTCGAGGAAGATTATGAATGCGTGGACTGTGTTTGTGAAAAGGGGGTTGCAAACAGCCCAATCCATTTTTAATTACAAATATAATTTTTCAAAAAGGCTTGAATAACGGCCTTTTGTTTGATCAGGATTGTATTGGAGTAAACAGAGACGGATTACAAATAGCGATCGACCCACGCAGCAGCCAGGGAGCCCACATACTTAGCATCTTCTTCGTTGGAAAGCAGGTGGTCGGCATCATCAAGAGAGATAAAACTTTTTGGATGTTTGGCTAACTTGTAGATGTGAGCTGCGTTGTCGATGCTGACCGTTCGATCTACGGGTGAGTGGAAGATTAACAAGGCTTTTCCCAGTTTTTTGATGATATCATTCATATACTGTTCTTTTAAATCATCCAGAAATTGTTTTTTAATTTTAAAAACTCTTCCGGCCAATCGTACCCGGGCTTCCCCCTCTTTTTCAATGTCTTCCACTTTGTCTATCAGAAGGTTGGCGACATGTTTGGGATTGCATGGAGCTCCGATAGTAGCGATTGCTTCAACAGGATGAATTTGTTTTGCTGCTTGTAATACGGCTGCCCCGCCCAAAGAATGTCCTATCAGCATCCGTGGAGTAGCCCATTCTTTTTCCATGTATTTAGCGGCTAATGTCAAATCCTCTACATTGGAGGAAAAATTAGTTTCAGCGAAGTCGCCTTCGCTTTCACCAAGACCGGTAAAATCAAACCTGAAAACGCCCATGCCATGTTCCGCCAAAGTACGACTTATGTGTCCTACAGCGTTCAGGTTTTTACTGCATGTAAAGCAGTGTGCGAACAGGACCGCCCCCTTCTTGACTCCTTCATCCGGCTCATCTATTCTAGCAGATAACTTTACTTCTTGGCTTCCCAGGAATTCTACTTTTCTACTTTTCATACTGTGACTATTTGGTTTTGCAATATCCGTTACCCATAAAATGGGATGTTAATTATTAAAAGATGAATTTGTCAGTGCTGAGAATTTATGTAATCCCCTCACTATGAAGTTGACGAAAATATGACGGACTAGTTTGTAGTAGATTCTTATGAAAACGAAGTAAAAGCTATAATTATGTAAGATTTTTTTTCCATGGGGATTCAATGAATTCATAACCTCAGTTTTAAAGAAGATCCCCTGCAAAGTGGGTTTAAACTGCCAAACGCAAGGAACTACCTTTCTGGCATGTGATGTTCGAAAACCTCGAAATAAATGGCAACAGGGAGTAGATTCGGCTCACCCGGTCTGTTCCTGTCCCGCTTTCGTTTAAGAAGCGGGAGGTTTTTTTGTGTAGCCTATTTCAAAGCTGTATTTACAAATGCTATGAACTGGGATAAGTATGTATTTCCCCAACTCTGAGATTTAAGTTTTATTATTTAATAATATCCTGTAATGCATCAAACCAATATTATTCTATCGCTCCTTCTGGGATTGTTGTTAGCCTTATTTGCAAAATATACGCCAATGACCGGGCCACCCATCAAAACATTGGTAAACAAAAGCCGGCAGTGACGGTAGAAATGACAAATACGATGCAATTTACACCTGATACGGTAAGGAAAAAGACATGCTGACTATTGGGACAGCAAATCAAATTTTCCAACGTTCCGTTACATGACGGCTAATCTATGTAAAAATAATCTGAGCGTTTTCTGACAATTCAAAAAACCTGCCGACCGAAATAATATCTTCTACTTGTGGACAGAAATCGTTCATCGTAAGCCCGAACATGTCTACTGAGGCCTTACAGGCATACAAGTCAGCGCCGGAATCATGTATCATCTCAATAAATTCCCGTATAGGGGGAATATCCAGCTCTTCCATCTGCCGCTTCATCCTTCGGGTGGCGAAACCAGACATTCCCGGCAATCCTCCTACTAAAGTAGGGATATGCATCGCAGGATTTCCAACAGTAGCCACCTTTAGGTCGTCCATTTTATTTTCAGTGATAGCTTCCAGTCCGAAGAAAGTAAAAAACAGGGTTACTTCGATCCCTTCCATACGGGCTCCGTTCGCCATAATCAATCCCGGATAGACGCCATCAAGAGATCCACGTGAAATTACGATAGAGATTTTCTCAATCGGCTGTGATTTGATCTTTGGAATCCCGTTCGGCAATGTTTGTGTTTTTGATTTACCCATAAGTGCCTCTTTATGCTAAATGCATCCGGTTGGTTTTGGAATACCGGCAATCTTAGCTGCCTTTTTAGCCGGGCCTTTTGGAAAAAGTTGATATAACTCTTTGATAGGGACACCACTTTCTTTGGTTAGGCGCCGAATAGATGGCCCATCACCTTTTTCCTCATACTCTTTCCGCATCAAATCGATGACGGCCCAATGCCGGTCGGTAAGCTGTTCTATACCTTCCTGCCGGGCAAGTTCCCGTGCAATATCCTTATTCCACTGCGTATGGTCCTTCATGAAGCCTTCCTGGTCCACTTCAATTGTTTTATTGGCAATAGTTGCGGTTAACATGTGTTGCCTCGCTTGGATTAGGGTTAACAATTTCAAGCCGTTGCCGGCTTAATATCTTTTGGGATTTTTTTGCCTGACATTGACATATGCGACTTAATCGGAAGTTCTTTCCCTTTCACAATGGAATTCCAGTATACCCATTTGAACATCATTTTCCCCCAGTGGTTAATAGCTGTCTCTTCAAGAAGCGAAAAGGGGCCTACCCCCGGAATGGGGAATTTTCCCGGAAGTGGTTCGGTATCGTAGTTGAAATCAATAAGCAATCCCTTGCCGTCCCCGGATTCAATAAAACAGTTGGCATGTCCGTCAAAGCTGGCAGAGGGTTTACGACCGGATATGACGTCTATGAAGTTTTGAAATAGGATTTCACTCTCAAAATGGGCAACCGATCCCGCTTTAGAAGTAGGTACGTCCGTTGCATCACCAATCACGAAAATGTTTTCCCATGCCTTAGACTGCAGCGTATGCTTATCGGTGGGTATAAAATTTAGCTCATCGCCCAGGCCGCTGCGCTGGATAGCTCGCGATCCCATGTTGGTGGGTATCGTGACCAGCAGGTCAAAGGGGATTTCCCGTTCATCCCATGAGATAATTTTCCTTTCTTCATTGTCGACGTGCCCGATGGCGAATTCGGCCTCAACTTTTATATTTCTTTCTTCCAAGGTATCCCCAAGAACAGAAGAGGCCACCGGTTTGGTAAAAGCGCCGGGTAGGGGCGTTGCCAAGATAAGCTCTACTTTGTCACGCATTCCTCTTTTCCTGAAATAGTGATCGGCCAGGAAGATAAATTCCAGTGGAGCTACCGGGCATTTTATGGGCATTTCTGCAATATTTAAAACAAGCCTTCCGCCCTCCCATTTTTTTAAAAAATCGGCCAGTTCCTCGGCCCCTTCAAGGGTATAAAAATCAAAAATAGATTTATGCCATAACTTCCCGCCCATTCCTTCGATCTCGTCGGGGTGAATTTCGCTTCCGGTAGCTACAATCAAATAGTCATAATCAACCTTAGTTTTGTCGACCAGCAACACCCGATTTAGTTTTGGCTCAATTTTATCAATCTCAGCAAACGTTACTTCTACCCCCTTTGGATAGAATTGTTTTTTGGGCTTAACAACATCTTTTCGGCTATATATGCCAAAGGGAATGAATAGGAAGCCCGGCTGATAATAATGAGTTGTTTCTTTATCTATGATAGTTATTTTCCATTCATCTCTGGGCAAAGCCCTGCGGAATTTGTTGGCCATCATCGTTCCGCTTGTCCCTCCCCCAAGTATTACGAGCTTTTTCATAGTTCCGGATTTCCAAATTGAGGTTTCTACTCAAAAGGTACGGAGACTAGTGGCAGGGAATCGTAGGTGCATAGCAAGCCGGCATGTAAGTAATTCTCCGTCGGTATTATTAGGGTTTTTTTGTATGCTTGGAGATGAATTTGATTGATTCCAGGCTGGCATACGACAAATGAATAGGCTCTGATAAGTTATCCCCCGATAATTTATTATCACTCAGTGAATAAAGGAAAGTTGAAGGTTTATCTATAGGAAAATATTCTGTTGCTTAAAATAACGTTTACTGCCTGCAGTCCAGCTTAACTTGATTTCCCATTTCCCTTTTGAAAGTTCTGAGGTGTCGATGTGTTGGATGCCTTGTTGATCTGGAGCCAGGACTATTTTCTGATCTCTTGCTGCATTGCTCGGGCGGTAAAGCTGAATGGACCCACTCAGGCTGTCTTTTGTAAGCGAAGAGGGAAAATGAATCTCTATTTCCTGTTGTTGCCGGATCAGTTTGATAGTGACGGGAGAATTCAGAGCTTCAGCGTGTTCTACTTCTTCGATATGCTGCTGGTAGTGTACCGCCTTCTCATAATGATTGTCGGTCACCATTTGGAAATCGAGATTGCTGGCAAAAAAGACCACTCCCAATGTGAGACTCATAAAGCATACGATGGCAATGGTAAGGCCGGTTCCCCAACTGATACGGAATTTTTTTTTGGATTCTTTGTCAGTCATCATCCTCTTCTAATCCTTTGTGTTTTGGTTCGGGGCCTATGAATCCGGAGCTGATCGTTTCCACTTTCCGGCCGTTGGCATAGACCGAAAATTCTATATCCGTTCGAGAACCTGACAGGCGGTCTTGGTCGAGTTTGATAAGAAAACGGCCCTCAGTGGATCCCTGCGCCGGTACGTTAGTGAAGTTGCCCAGGGGGGTGAGTTCTCCTTCCGGATGCTCAAGCTTAACATCATAGTCAATAGCTTTAAAGGTCTTGTTGATGACCTTAATCTCATAAATGTTGCTGTAGCGATCATTGGGAAGTTTTTGGTAAAGGGTACCTGGTTCACGCAAAATACTGGTCTCGGTATCGGGTCGGGTTACAAGCAGAGTAAAGAATGTAATTAACAGAACGGCAAGAATACCGCTATACCCGGCCACACGCGGTGTCAGGATTTTCTTGGTTCCTTCCCGAATTGCATTCTCGGATGAGTAGCGTATAAGCCCCCGCGGCTTGTCGATCTTATCCATCACATGGTCACAGGCATCAATACAGGCCGTGCAGTGGATACATTCCAGTTGGGTGCCGTTTCGGATATCAATACCCATGGGGCAAACCCGCACGCACTGGTGGCAGTCGATGCAATCGCCAAATGATTCTTCGGGAGAAAGTCCGAGATCTTCCAGCGTAGCTTTCCCGGCCATTTTATTACGATCCTTGACAGATGCTCTCGGCTCTCCGCGCACATAATCATACATTACATTAATAGAGTTGTTATCAAGCAAAACCGACTGCATACGTCCATAGGGACAAATAAAATGGCAGACCTGTTCTCGGAGGAAGGCAAATACCCCGTAGAACACACCGCTAAAAATGGTGATAGCAATGAGTCCGCCCAGGTGCTGGGAGGGCGGATCCGTAATGATGGTAAAGAGTTCATCTTTACCGATAATATATGCCAGGAAGAGGTTGGAAATCAGGAAGGCCATCCCAAAAAATACGCCATGTTTCAATGTTTTTCTCCAGACCTTATTCCAGTTCCAGGGCGATCTATTCAACCGAATCTGGCTGGCCCGGTCCCCTTCGATCCAGTATTCCACACGTCGGAAGACCATTTCCATAAAGATGGTCTGGGGGCAGGCCCACCCGCACCAAAGGCGGCCGAATACGGCAGTAAACAGTACAATAAAGATGATCAAAGAAAGGGCGCCAAATACCAGCAAGTGCAGATCCTGCGGCCAGAAAGCCATACCGAAAATGACGAACTTTCGTTCCAGGATATTAAGCAGGAGCAAGGGGTGCCCGTTGATGGTGATGAACGGCCCGGAAAAGAAGAAAACCAGCAAAAGGAAGGCTACGATATTTCGCGCCTTATAGTGCCGCCCACTGGGTTTTGTAGGAAAAATCCAGTTGCGCTTGCCCTCTTTGTTGACAGTGGAGAGGTGATCTCGGAATGATTCCCGGTCTATTCGACGATCTTTTTTGTTGGCCATTGTATTGGATTTCCTTTGTCATAGCCCGGGTAATTTTCCCGGGCTGGTAGGTTTATGTTAGGAATCGGAGTCGGATAAACCGGCCAAAGGCCCGTCTGTGCATTGCTTGGCACGAGTCATATCCACTTCTTTGGGATTCTCGGGATGGGTCCCCTGGAGCGATGCAATGTAACTAATCAGGTATTCCACCTGTTCAGGTTTCAGCTTTGATCCGCTTCCGTAGGGCATCATTCCTTTTTCGGGATAGCCGTGGATGATGCTGGCGGCAATCTCTTTGGGCTGGCAGCCGTGCAACCAATATTTGTCGGTGAAGTTGGGTCCCACCATACCCTGCCCGTTTTGGCCGTGACAGCTGAAACAAAGTTGGCTATTGCTGTGGAACAGCTCCTTCCCTTTCTTTATATCGTCTTGATTGGCGCTGATAGCCCAAGTATAGTCTTCAACGGGATTTTCCTTTTCCGGGCTGCCGTATTTAGCTTTGGCAGCGGCTACTTCCTGGTCGTATTCCTCATACTGGTCGGGTCCCCAGCCGAGTACCTGGTAATAGAGGAGGTAGCCTGCCCCAAAGGCAATTGTAAAGTAGAAGAGCCACAGCCACCAGACGGGCATGTGATTGTCAAGTTCACGAATGCCGTCATATTCGTGTTCCAACAGCTTATCTTTTTCGTCGTCAAATACTTTCATAGTGATCTCTCGTTAATCGTTGTCATTATATATATCATCAGACTCCAGAGGCAGTTGAGCGGCATCGTCAAAATGGGACTTGCCTTTTCTATGCAAATAAAAAAGCAGTCCTATGAAGAATCCCAGGAAAAGTATCAGCGAGATACTGGGGAAAATGCCTATACCTTCAATAGATCGTAATACCTCTTTATACATGGCGTCTAGTTATTAGTAGTTTTGTTCTTCATTTCTTCCGCTAGTGCTTTACTGGAGGGCAGGCCCTGGAAGGGATTGTTATCCCCTTTGATGTCTGTTCCCAGCCGCTGCAGATAAGCAATAAGCGCAATGATTTTTTTGTCGGAAGTAATTTTGTGGCCATTGACTTCCTCAAAGCCGTCTTTGCGAAGTCCGTCGGCGATGCGTTTGGCTTGTGCCTTCATGTCTGCCAGAGCCTCGTCCTCATAACCTTCGGCGTAAGGGACGCCCACCGAACGAAGTGCGGAAATACGATTGCCTATTGATTCCGTATCCATCTTCTGTGTGTAGAGCCAGGTGTAAGCCGGCATGATAGAGCCCGGGGATGTGGAGGTTGGATCATTCATATGACGCAGATGCCAGGAATCCGGGTATTTGCCCCCCACACGCTGAAGGTCGGGCCCGGTTCGCTTGGATCCCCACAGGAAGGGATGGTCATAAACGAATTCGCCCGCTTTTGAGTACTCCCCGTACCGCTCGGTCTCCGAACGGAAAGGCCGGATCATCTGCGAGTGACAGTTGTTGCACCCTTCTGAGATGTAGATATCCCGCCCCTCAACCTCAAGGGGCGTGTAGGGTTTGACACTGGAGATTGTTGGGACATTTGAATCGATCAATGCTGTCGGTACGTACTCGACGATCCCGCCGATTAAAATTACAACCAGGGTGAGTATTGTGAACTGTATGGGACGGCTTTCCAGTCGGCGGTGCCATTTTTCCTTGGTGGCGCCGGCTGTACTGACAATCGGCTGGGCCTGATCTTTTTCCTGCTCTACAAGCTGTCCGCTCTTGGCCGTCTTCCAGAGATTGTAGACTGCAAAACAGGCTCCGGTTATAAAAAGCGTTCCGCCTAATGCCCGCAGTGCATACATCGGTATAATCTGCTGGACGGTTTCCAGGAAGTTGGGATACTGCAGCATCCCGTCGGCGTTAAATTCTTTCCACATCAGGCTTTGGGTAATGCCGCTCCAGTACATTGGGATGACATAGAAGACAGCTCCCATGGTTGCAAACCAGAAGTGGGTGTTGGCAAGCTTGGTGGAGTACAATTTTGTGTTGTAAATGCGCGGAGTGATGTAATACAGCATGGCAAAGCTAAGGCCTCCATTCCACAACAGAGCCCCCAAGTGAACATGACCGATGATATAGTCGCTGTAGTGAGCGATGGCATTTACGTTCGGAATCGAAAGCATGGGGCCCTCAAAAGTAGCCATACCATAGGCTGTGACCCCCACTACGAGAAACTTCAGCACAGGATCCTCCCGAACCTTGTCCCAGGCTCCGCGGAGGGTGAGCAAACCGTTAAGCATCCCGCCCCAGGACGGCGCGATAAGCATCAGGCTGAAAACCGTTCCAAGGGCTTGTGCCCATCCGGGCAGGGCGGTATAAAGCAGGTGGTGAGGACCGGCCCAGATGTAGATAAAAATAAGCGACCAGAAGTGAACGATAGACAACCGGTACGAAAAGATCGGCCGGTTGGCTGCTTTTGGGATAAAGTAGTACATGATCCCGAGGAAGGGGGTTGTCAGGAAGAAGGCTACCGCGTTGTGACCGTACCACCATTGCACAAGGGCATCCTGTACACCGGCATATACCGGGTAGCTTTTCAGGAAGGTGGCGGGGATTTCAACCGAGTTTACGATATGAAGCACAGCCACGGTAACAAAAGTAGCGATGTAGAACCATATTGCTACGTAAATATGTTTTTCACGGCGTTTCCAGACCGTCATCAGCATATTGATGCCAAATATGACCCAGATGACCGCAATCAGGATGTCGATGGGCCACTCCAGTTCGGCATATTCTTTACTGGTGTTGAAACCCAGTGGCAGTGTAACGACTGCGGATAGGATGATGAGTTGCCACCCCCAGAAGTTGATCTTGCTGAGCAGGTTGCTCCACATAGAGGCCTTACACAATCGGGGCAGTGAATAATAAACGCCATAAAAGATAGCGTTTCCAGCGAACGCAAAGATCACAGCATTGGTATGCAGCGGTCGAAGACGTCCGTATGATAGTTCGGGTATAAAGCCCAGAAATGAAGGGAAGAGCAGTTTCAGGGCAACGGTGAGTCCCACGAGGAATCCCACAATACCCCAGAACACGGTTGCGATCCCAAACTTCCGGACAATTTTATTGTCGTAGTAGAAAGTTTCAGCAGCCATTAATCGTCTTTTGGTTTAGTGTTAGTTGTTTTCTCTTTTGAGCCGTCTTTTTTTTCGTCAAATAATATTCTCATTGAAGGAGTATAGCCGTCATCGTATTGCCCATCCTTCACGGCCCAGAAAAAGAGCCCCAGAAAGATGAGTGCAACGAGCAGGCTGAATCCGATAAGCATGAAGATTACTTCCATGTGTCCAGCCCCATTTTTCTTGCGGTTAGGTAGGTGCTGGTGGTTGTGAACAGCATGATGCTTATGGAGCTCAGTGGCATCAGGATAGCGGCCAATAGCGGGGAAAGTTGCCCGGTAACCGCAAAGCTAAGTCCCACAATGTTATAGATCAAAGACAAGCCGAAGCTGAGTTTTATAATGGAAATGCTTGCCTGTGAAAAATCGATAAATATGTTCAGTCGGTTTAGTGAATTACCGTCCAGAATGGCGTCACAAGCCGGGGTGAACGAGCTCACATCATCAGTTAGTGCAATACCGAAATCGCTTTGCTGCAAAGCGCCTGCGTCGTTGAGTCCGTCCCCAATCATTACGACCTTTTCACCGCTCTTTTGGAGTTCATTAATAAAATCCAGTTTTTGCTGGGGAGTTTGGCTGAAGCGTAACGAATGTGTTCTAAAAAAGCGGCCAAATTTGTGTTGCTGTGACTTGTTGTCGCCTGAAAGAAGGAAGATTTTAAACCTTTTTTTAAGAGTGGCGAGCAATGCTTTTATACCGTCCCGGTAACGGTTGGTAATTTCAAACCAGCCGCTCCATTCCCCATCAATTGCAGCATGAACCACTGAAGCAGCCCGGTCCTGTCGGGGTTTTTGTATTACGCTTTTTGTAATATGCTCTTGTATAAATGAAGCCGATCCGACTGCAATGTGCCTCCCAACTACGGTTGCTGTAATACCCTTGTTAACGTGCTCTTTAAAATTCTGGACAGATGGATTTCCTGCCAATCCAATGGAGGTCGCTATTTTTTGGCTCAGGGGATGTACCGACTGTTGGCAGGCTGCTTTAACCAGGAGTAAGTCCGAATCCGACAGTTGTCCATGAAAGGTTACCTCTGCCTGGTCAGCTTTCGTGAGTGTCCCTGTCTTGTCAAAGACTACAGATGTAGCATTGGCCAACCGCTCGACGACTTCTATCCCTTTGATATACAATCCGTTCCTCGAAAAAATGTTGAGAGCCGAACCCAGCGTAAAGGGGGTGGAAAGAGCCAGTGCACAGGGACAGGCGACGATCAATACTGATGTAAATACGGTTAGCCCCATCTCGGTGCCTATCGGCCACCAGAACATCCCGGCTATCATGGCAATGCCTAGGACGGCCAGTGTAAAATGAGGGCTCACACGGTCAGCCAACGAGCTGATATTGCGTTGTTTGGATGAATGATCAAAAGCAGTGTTATTCCACAGTTTGGTGAGATAGCTGTTCGAAACCTCCTTGATGGTGCTCATTTCCGCGGCCGGACCAATGATGCGTCCTCCGGCATAAATTGTTTCTCCCTGCTGTACTTCCACTGGTTTGGATTCCCCGGTGATGAAGCTGTAATCCAAATAACTGTTCCCAGAGAGAAGGATGGCGTCAGCCGGCACCAGTTCCCGGTTTCGGAGCAGTAATCTTACCCCCTTCTTTAGTTTGTCAATAGATGTCGTTTGTTCTTTTCCATCCTTTTCCAGGACGGTTACCGATATCGGCAGATATGATTTATAATCCCGGTCAAAGGAAAGGCGCTCATATGTTTTCTTTTGGATAAGGCGACCGATAAGCAGCAGGAATACCAGTCCCGTAAACGAGTCCATGTATCCCGATCCGGTTGCTGTTGTAATTTCATAGATACTCCTCGTAAACAGGGCCAGGATACCGATTGATATCGGAACATCGAGATTTATGCCCCCTTGTTTTATGGCCGCCCAAGCCGATTTAAGGTAGTCGCTGCTGCTGTAGAGCAACACCGGAAGGGCCAATACAATATTCAGGATGCCAAAGAAAATAAAAAATGATCCCTGTGTTTTGAGCGTTGACCCCGACAAGTATTCCGGGAAGCTGAATAGCATGATATTTCCAAACGCAAAGCCGGCTACGCCCAGTTTTAGCCAAAGCCGGCGGTCGAGCGAAGAGGTCTTCTTATCCAGCTTTTCCAGTTTTAGCTCGGGTTCATAGCCAATAGAAGTCAGCAATTCAACGATTTTACGAAGGTTTGTTTTCGCTTCATTGAAAGAAATTGTCAGCTCCCTCTTCAGAAAGTTGACGCTGCTTTTGGTGATCCCATCGTTAATCTGAAACAGGTTTTCCAACAGCCATACGCATGAAGTGCAGTGGATTCCCGGGATATGAAAACTGACAGAACAAAAATCATTGTTTCGGAAGTCGATAATACGGTCGGTTACAGCAGGGTCTTCGAGATAGTCGAACCGTTTTTTGGGCCTGTTTGTTTTGAGTGAGGTACCGGGCTTTGTTTCCAGGCAGTAGTAATTATTCAGTCCGTTTTGATCAAGTATCTCGTAGACCGTCTTACAACCGGTGCAACAAAAGGATTTGTTATCGAGGCGTACCCCCTCCTCATTGCAGACTTCGCCGCAGTGAAAACAGGTTTTTTGTGTGGGTGCCTCGGTATACATATTATGCCGTCTCAATTGGGAAATTGGAGTCTAAGGTCGAACCAGGCGTCAGACATGGCCTGCTCGACTTCTGCAAAATTGGTATTCATCAACCATTCCCGAATTTTGGTACGTTCTTTTGACCAGAATTCATGGAATGGGCAAGGTTCAATGTGTCCACAGCCTTCAATGCCAAGGAAGCAACGACTAAAAAACTCAGTCCCGTCAATTGCTTCAATGACTTCCAACAAGGTAATTTCCTGCGGCAGGCGTGCCAGATATACTCCCCCTTTAAGTCCGCGTTGCGATTTAATAATGCCCGATGGTTTTAGTTTTGAGAGTATCTGGGATAGATAAGCTGCGGGACAGTTCAGGGGTTTTGCCAAATCAGCGGCAGAAACCGTTTTGCCTTCGGGTTGTTTAGACAGGGCTATAACTGCCGAGATCGCATATTGGGCGCCCTGGGATATAAATTTTGTCAATGGATCAATCCTATTTATTAATCAAATAATCAAATTCTAATATCGGGGTTAGATTTTAAGATTCTTGAAAATTATACGCAACCAAAAAATAGTACGATTCTTACAACAGTCGTTGTTAGCATGTAGCACCTGGAAGTGGAGTTATGTGCATGGTAAAACGGGCGGCGATAATCTGGTGTATCGATATTATTACACCCATCCACGGCAGGTCCCGGGGAATGCTAATGGACTGGGCCTGCCGACATGGAAGCCATTAAATGAAGGGGAAACACCTTGTGTGATGAACAATGGTGTGAATACCCGGCTGGAGTCCTTTCAACACTGCGGGCGGTATCTGCTTTTGGATCGGTTGGTAAATTAACTTTCTATCTTGCTGGGGTGCAATAAATTAATTGTCAATAGTAGGTGAGATTTGGGTTTATAAGATGATCCGCAAGAAATTTGGCTTTGGGTCATGAAGAAAAAATATATTTTATAGGCAGACTTAGCTATTTTTAAAAGGACATTTGACGGCAGCTTATCATCTATTGGTAAGCATCTCTTAAAGTTATCATGGATCAGCAACTTCAATGGTGGATTGAAAAAATTCGAAGAGGCGATAAAGATGCCTTTGAGAAACTTTTCCTCAGGTTCTATGAGCCATTGTGTAATTTTGCATGGACTTATGTACGCTCTTCGCATATATCCGAAGAGTTGGTCCAGGATGCCTTCCTGGCAGTCTGGGAATCGCGGGAATCCCTGGACAAAGAGAAGAATATCAAAACATACCTTTTCCAGGTTGTTAGAAATAAGTCTTTAAATCATCTTAAGCATCAAGAGGTAGCCAGGGAACATAATAAACATATTGAGTGGCTAAATTCTGCACCCATTTCTCAAATCCATGATTTTGATGAGGAATCAGAATTTATAAAAGCTGCAAGACAGGCTATAGAAGACCTTCCTGAGAGAGCCTGGCAAATTTATACGATGAACCGAAAAGACGGTTTGACTTACAGGGAGATTGCAGAGGTACTTGATATCTCACCAAGAACGGTAGAATCTCAGATGAGCAGAGCGCTAAAGCAGCTTCGCCAAAGCCTTTCCAAATATTTTTCCGAAGATTCCACTCTTTTTTTGAGGGAAAACTGAACGATTTATTGCACCCTCCTGCAATAAAATTTAAAAAAAAGGAAAAAATTACCGGGTACCTTCTTTTTCAGTTGTATTACTAGTAGAACAAACTAAAAAAGCACTGTATTTCTGTATGAATTGGACTTTACTGCAAAAATATTTGTCTAATGAATGTGACCCCGAGGAAAAAAAGAGAGTAAATGCCTGGCTGCAAAGCAGCCGGAAGAATCGGGATTTTATGAAAACACTGGAAAAAATCTGGGAGGTCGATCCCAGATCTAATGTTACAGTGGATGCTAAATCCGCCTGGGCGTCATTCCAGCACAAACTTTCCAATGAAAAAAAGCGACGGACGCAAAAAGTTTCCAAAAATCGATTCAAGCCCTTTTCCTCCAACCGTAAATTCGGACGAACGAAAGCAATTTCATTGGCCGCAGCCGCCCTTATTCTCCTTGCCTTCCTGTCATATGTATTTGTCCCGCAGTTTAACAGCGGGTCTTCAGAGTTGGCCGGCAATCAAGCCGAAATGGAAATAATCACAACCCGAAGGGGGCAGCGAACGACTTTAAGGCTGGGAGATGGTACACGGGTACACCTGAATGCAGCGAGTATGATTAAGATTCCTGCCGATTTCGGGGATTCAACCCGTGATGTTTATTTGAAAGGGGAAGCCTATTTCGAGGTGACACACAATCCTCAAAAACCGTTTCTCGTACACACACCTACAGCCTATACCAAAGTTTTGGGTACGAAGTTCGGTGTCAAGGCTTATCCCGAAGATACCCGGGTGCAGGTGGTGGTTAAAGAAGGCCGGGTGGCATTGGACTTATCGGCAACTCCCGATACCACACATAACAAGATTATCAAAAATCACATGGGGGTACTCAGCCCGAAAGGGAGCCTGAAGATATCCGAAGTGAAGGAACTTAGCAGTTATTTGGGATGGAAGGACGGCCGCCTCGTATTTAAGTCGACCCCATTTCGGGAAATGGTTCCGAAACTGGAACGATGGTATGACATCAATATAGCAGTAGTTGACTCATCGCTTAATTCGCGGCAAATGACGGCTTCATTCAAAGACGAGCCGGTGTCGGAAGTCCTGAAAATTATTGCACTTTCGCTTGATGCGGGTTATGACCGGAAGGGTCAAGAAGTGACATTCCATTCTAACTAACAAGAATTTAAATCAAGTCCACAAAGCAAAATGGAGTTCTATATGAAATGGTATTATAAAAGTGAGATTAAAGCTGATTGGAGATGGGCAAAGATGATCTGCCTGTTATCTGTTATCTCATTAATCGTGTTGCCCGGATTATCGGAGGCAGCCCAAGTCGATGGTGTGCATAGGTATTTTTCTGCAACATCTGCATTATTTTCTAAGATCCGCCGGGACAACGCACTGCCACCCTCCCTAAGAAAAGAGGTTTCGGTGGATTATATTGATAAAACCTTAAAAGAGGCGCTTACGGATATTGCAGGCCGAGGCGGATTTCACCTTTCTTACGGCGATCAACTTGTTCCCCTGGAAAAGAAAATAAATCTGCATTTAGAGAACGTGACCATCAATGATGTTTTATGGAAAATTTTGGATGGTACGGGTTTACGTTATGCCTTATCTCCCAACAAGCATTTAATTTTAATGAAGCGGTATGCTGCCCCTGAACGCAAGAAGGAAACAGTTACGGGAACAGTTACGGAAGCCGCCACAGGAGAAACATTACCGGGAGTAAATATAATTGTTAAGGGGACAAATATAGGTACATCAACAAATGGGGAAGGCGATTTTGAGTTAAATGTTCCTTCATTGCAGGATACCCTGGTGTTTTCATTTATAGGTTTCAAAAAGCAAGTTGTGCCGATAAATGGGCGGACTAACATTAATATTATGATGTCAGCGCAGGCTTTGACCGGTGAAGAAGTGGTTGTGGTTGGTTATGGTACGCAGCAAAGAAAAGATTTGACCGGTTCACTAACCTCGGTAAGCGGCGATGAGGTAAGTTCGCAGCCGGTTCCCAGCGTTAGCGATGCGTTGCAAGGTAAAGCTGCCGGGGTGCGTGTAATCTCTTCGGGGGTACCTGGAAATGACGCCACATTTCGCGTACGGGGCACCAGCACGATTGGAAACAGCAATCCGCTTGTGGTAATTGACGGCTTTCCGACGAATGCCGGATTGAACCAGCTGAACCCCAGCGACATTGAATCCATAGAAGTATTAAAAGATGCTTCTGCAGCCGCAATTTACGGCTCCCGAGGGGCTAATGGCGTTGTTATCGTTACGACGAAGAGTGGAGCGGGAGGAAAGAGTCAGCTTAACGTTGATGTTTATCGCGGTTACCAGCAAGTAACGAGCACGGTGGACATGCTGGGTGCTTCGCAGTTTGCCCGATTGCATAATGAAATGATGCAAAATAACGGGCTTCAGGAAAATCCCGATTTCTCTGATCCCACATCATTGGGAAGCGGCACTGACTGGTTGGGCCGCCTTTTTGAAATAGCGCCTACGCAAAGTTACTCGGTTTCCTATTCCGGAGGAAATGAAAAGTCCAATTTCTATGTATCCGGCAATATTCTGGATCAGAGCGGGGTGGTTACTGAAACAGGCTACAAGCGATATACCCTTCAGCTTAATACGGATACACGTTTGTACGATTGGTTAAAGTTCGGAAATAACCTGACGCTTAATCATGATGTAAAAACAAGCGGGAATTACGACATCCGACATACTATGTCGGCGTTACCCACACAGCCTGTTTTCAATAGCGACGGGACGTATGCCGGCCCGCAGGGACGATCTTCCTGGGTCGGAGATATTGTTAATCCTATCGGCCAGGCAAAGTTGATCGACAATTCGACAAACGGATATAATGTAATCGGATCTGTTTACGGTGAACTTGACATAACCGATCATTTGAGCTTCAAGTCGAAATTAGGTTTGAAAGCCAATTTCTGGAATTCCAGAACCTGGTCGCCACAATACGATTGGCAGCCCAATCCCCAGGCCGAGTCTTATCTTTATGAACAGTACAACAAGAATATCAACTGGTTGATCGACAACACCCTGACTTATGATCAGCGTTTTAATGACATTCATCACCTGAAAGTGTTGGTGGGAACCAGTGCCCAGGAAAATAATTTTGATTTCATCAACGGTTCGGTTAAGGGATTTTCGAGTGAACATACACAACAGCTCACCAATGGTATTGAGCAGCCTACACTCGATGGCAATGGGTCTTCATGGAGCCTGCTGTCTTTCATGGGGAGGGTGAACTACTCGTATAAAGATACTTACCTGCTTACTGCGACATTACGCCGCGACGGATCCTCCCGTTTTGGAGATGGCAACAAATGGGGATTTTTCCCGTCAGGGTCACTGGCCTGGCGAATTTCGAACGAGGATTTCTTCCATATTGATTTTGTGAACGATCTGAAACTGCGTGTCGGATACGGACTGACCGGAAATCAGGAAATCGGGAATTATACTTTTGCCTCTGCACTACAGACAATGGAATACAATTTTGGGGGCTCTTTGGTTAATTCAGTGGTCCCGAATATCATGCCTAATCCCAATGTACAGTGGGAGACCGTGGAGCAATACAACCTCGGTGTTGATGCAAGCCTGCTGGATAACCGGATTGATGTGACGGTAGATGCATACGTTAAAAATACTAAAGACATGCTTGTTCCCATGTCGGTGCCGGTAACCACGGGATATTCCGATATTGCCGTGCCGGAGATAAATGCCGGTGAAATCCAGAACAAAGGCGCCGAGCTTACAGTATCGACCAAAAACCTGCAGGGCGAATTTTCCTGGAATACCGATTTCAATATTTCCTACAACCAAAACAAGGTTGTGAGCCTGAATGATACCATTCCATTGCCAAGCGGTAATATTGATTTTAATTACAATGTGGCACGTATCGAAGCCGACCATCCCGTGAATGCTTTTTACGGTTACGTGACCAACGGCATTTTCCAGACGCAGCAGGAAGTTGATAATTACGCTGTGCAAGTGCCTGGTGCTGATCCTTTTAACCGCACATCGCCCGGCGATATTAAGTTTGTAGATTTAAATAACGATGGTGTCATTGATGATAACGATCGAACTTACATCGGTGATCCCAATCCTGATTTCACTTTCGCATTGAATAACAGCTTTGCTTACCGGCATTTTGATCTCAGCATTGCCCTCCAGGGAGTAGCCGGAAACGAAATTTTTAATGCCAACCGGATTTGGAGCGAAGGTATGTCATCGGCACGGAACCAGACTACGGCTACAGCAAATCGCTGGACCGGCGAAGGGACCAGCAATACGATGCCTAGAGCGGTGTATAGTGACCCCAACGGAAATACCAGGGCTTCCGACCGATATATTGAAGACGGTTCCTACTTGCGGATAAAGACAGTGACCCTTGGTTACACAGTGCCTGCCCGCCTGACGGAAAAGATGCATGTTTCGCATGCACGGCTGTATATCACCGGACAGAATGTATGGACGTTTACCAAATACAAGGGATTCGACCCCGAGGTGCCGGTCAATGGTATTGATAACAATGTTTACCCGGTGACCAGGACGATTAGTCTAGGCATCAATTTGAGTTTCTAATTATTAAATGACAGACACTATGCTAGTTAAAAAACCTTTTTACGTATTCGTACTGTTTACCCTGCTGATGCTGGGTTGTGAAGATCAATTCCTGACCAAGGCCCCTCTAGATACGATTAACACGGCCAATTTTTATAAAACTAAGGGTGATGCCATTGCTGCCATTAACGGGGCATATCAACCTCTTCAATGGCCAAAGTTGTACAATATGCGTATGTGGACAACCGATATTATCGCCGGGAACAGCAAGGTCGGGGCCGGGGGTGGAACCGATGGAATCGAAACAAAAAACCTGGCTGATTTTATTGCAAAGAGTGATAATCCGGGTGTGCTGGATCTTTGGCGCGGCCCCTGGCCGGGTATCTTGAGATCAAATACGGTTTTGGAGAAAGTGCCGGGCATGGATATTGATAAAAGTCTTAAAAATCGAATCCTGGGAGAGGCTCATTTCCTTCGTGCGCTTTATTACTTTAATCTTGTTCGTTTTTTTGGAGATGTACCCAAGATTATGAAACCGCAAAATCCCGGGGAAGATCTCAGGCCTTCTCGGGCGCCGAAGGAGGAAATCTATTCGGATATCATTATTCCGGATCTTCAGAAAGCCATAGATCAGTTGCCTCCCAAAACGTCATACAAAGGTGATGATATAGGACGTGCAGCAAAGGGAAGTGCAGCAGGATTGCTTGCCAAGGTGTATCTGACCCGGGGCAACTGGCAAAAAGTGGTTGACTTATCCAACCAGGTTGAAAATTTGGGTTATGCCCTGGATCCTAATTATTCGGATAATTTTGATCCCAATAATGAGAATGACCAGGAATCACTTTTCGAGGTTCAGTATTACGGGAAGACGAGCTATAGCTTCTGGAGTAATGAAAATCAGTCTGCTTGGCATAGTACCTTTATGGGACCCCGAAACTCAGGGATGGTTGCCGGAGGGTGGGGCTGGAATCAACCCACCCAGGAGTTTGTAGATTCGTATGAGAATGGTGACCTGAGGAAGGACGTGTCAATTTTCTATGACGGATGTCCTGATTTTGACGGGCAGCAATATGATCCTGCCTATTCTAATACCGGTTATAATGTCCGCAAGTTTCTGGTTCCTAAATCGATAGCCAGTTCCTATGATGAAAGTCCTCTGAATTTCCCGGTTATGCGCTATGCAGAAGTGCTGCTTATGAAAGCGGAGGCCCTTAATGAATTAGGGCAAACTGCTCAGGCCGAGGTTCCACTGAACAAAGTTCGTCAACGGGCCGGCCTGTCGGACGTCAGCGGTTTGTCCCAATCTGCATTCAGGGATGCGGTATTGCGCGAACGTCGCATAGAACTGGCTTTTGAAGGGAAGCGTTGGTTTGACCTGATCCGGATTAATGGTGGCCAGTATGGGATCGACTTCCTGCATTCAATTGGTAAAACCAATGCAACCAAAAGCGATTTGCTGTTACCGATCCCGCAGAAAGCTATTGACTCTAATCCCAACTTGACTCAGAATCCGGGCTATTAAGTTAAGCTTTAGAAATCCTCATTCACAAGTATATTCAGCAAATAACAACATGGTACAGCCTCCACGCCACATAGCCGCAATTTTATTTTCGATGCTGGTGCTTAGCGCCTGCGGTAGTACGGCTCCTGAGGATAAGGGAGGGAATGAAGAAATGCCTCCGTCTTCCGATGAGCCACTGAAGATTACGACGGACAAGGCGGCGTATAGCCCGGGAGAAACAGTGGTTCTTACCATTAGCAGAAGGGCCTCATCACAGGTGATGGTTCGCTATAAATATCTCAATAAAGTGATTAGGCAATCCTCCGTAAGCGGGACCTCTTGGCAGTGGACACCTCCGGATGATGATTTCAAAGGCTATGTGGCAGAGGTATACCGGGACGAAAATGGCAGTGAAAAAATCTTGGCGACGATTGGCATTGACGTTTCATCGGGATGGACAAAATTCCCACGCTATGGTTTTCTCTCGGATTACGGAAACTTGGATGATTCTGAGATGGCAGCTGTTATTGAAAACCTGAATCGTCACCATATCAATGGGATTCAGTTTTACGACTGGCAGTACAAGCATCACCAGATGCTGGCGGGCACTCCTGACAGTCCCCAGCCGGTCTGGAAAAATATCGCCAACGACGATGTCTATTTTTCAACGGTAGAAAGCTATATCAAAGCTGCCCATGAGCATAATATGAGCACGATGTTCTACAACCTGGTTTATGGGGCGCTTGAAAATGCCTCCGCCGATGGGGTTTCAGAGAAATGGTATCTCTATACCGATCAAAGTCATACCAACAAGGATCGGCATTCACTGCCCTCTCCTCCTTTTAAGAGTGATATTTTTCTTTTGGATTCTTCAAATGCTGAATGGCAACAGTTTCTTGCTGATGAAAATCAAAAAGTATATTCAGCCCTTGATTTCGATGGCTTTCATATGGACCAGCTGGGAGACAGGGGCAGCAGATATGCCTATAATGGAGATCGAGTAAACCTGGCCCAAACCTTTCGGCCGTTCATCGAGTCGATGGAACAGGCGAATCCCGATAAATATCTGGTCATGAACGCAGTTAACCAGTACGGACAGCCGGGTATTTCAGATGCGCCAACCGATTTTTTGTATACCGAGGTGTGGAGTCCTAACGAGGCCTATAAAGACCTGGCTAGGGTCATCACTGATAATAACCGTTTTGGAAACGACCTCAAGAATTCGGTGTTGGCCGCCTATGTGAATTATAATATGGCCGACAGTAAGGGATACTTTAATACCCCCTCTGTGATCTTCACGGATGCGGTAATTTTTGCTTTTGGAGGCTCTCACCTGGAACTGGGTGAGCATATGCTGGGGAAAGAATACTTCCCCAACAGCAACCTTTCCATGCGCAAAGATCTGAAAGAAGCCCTGGTTTCCTATTATGATTTTTTAGTGGGCTATGAGAACCTTCTACGCGGAGGGGGCGCTTATAATACGCCGGATGTTTCAACTTATGGGGAAGTGACACTGAATCAATGGCCGCCGCAGCAAGGCAAGGTTTCGGTGGTGGGCAAAGCTGTTGGTAAACGGGAAGTCATTCATCTGCTTAATTTCACCGATGCCACAACTATGAATTGGCGGGATAACAACGGCATACAGGCTTACCCCTACCGGAAGAATAATATCCCAATAGTCTTTTCTACCGATCAACAGGTTCAAAAGGTGTGGTACGCAACGCCCGATCATGAGATGGGGGCGTCACGAAAATTAGAGTTTACACAGTCCGGGAGTGAAGTGACATTTACGCTTCCGTCTCTCAAGTACTGGTCGATGGTTGTAATAGAATTCAAGTAGAAAAATAAACGTGGTTAATCTAAATGATTACTGGAAATAACATGGATAAGTTAAAAGGAAGCAACAAGATGAAAACCAACAGGGGTTTAAGAAATTATATTCGGGCTGTTTTCGCGATGGTCATAATTTTGGCCTTGTTCTCTGCCTGCAAGAAAAGTCAACCGTTGGGCCCCCGGGAGTCCAGCAAAGACCGGTTGCCGGCCCTGAAGTCTTCAGCGAGCGATCTCGAGTTGGATCAGGCAAACTCTAAAAACACAGCCGTAGAATTTTCTTGGTCTTCCGGCTCCAATCATGGGACGAACTCTGCAATTGATTACACCCTGCAATTTGATATGAAGGGAAATGACTTTGCATCACCGCTTAGTATAGGCATCGGACGGGGTAGTTATTCTAAGGCGTATACAGTTTCGGAATTCAATACCCTGCTCACTGATCAACTGAATATTGATCCTGAAACCACCGAAGAGCTGGAGGTTCGAATAAAGTCAACAACTTCGGACTCATCGGTCACTCCCGATTTCTCTAATTCTGTTACATTATCCGCTACCCCATATAAACCGGTTTCTACCACACTTTATTTGATCGGAGATGCCGCTCCCAGCGGGTGGGATGCTAACAATGCCACAGCTTTGGATCCGGATCCGGATACCCCGTATATTTTTACTTATGAAGGGAATCTGGCTGCCGGCGATTTCAAATTTATTACAACCCTCGGCCAGTTTTTGCCTTCTTACAATAAGGGGCAGGATGCCGGCCACCTCTTCCACAGAACTGATAATGGTCAGCCGGACGACAAATTTAGCATAACTGAACCCGGTCCGTATCTCGTAACCGTAAACCTGGTTGAGCTGACGATAACCATTGAAAAACAGCCGGGCCCCCCTTATTCACAATTGTGGGTAGTCGGGAGCGCTACTCCCAATGGTTGGGATCTGAATAATGCTGCTGAGATGAGGCAAGACCCGGGCGATCCGTTCATTTTTGATTACAATGAAGTTTTAGCCCAGGGAGAATTCAAGATTGCGACGGCCAAGGATTTTAATGCCCCATTCTATCGTCCTACGACGAATTACCCAGATTTAAGCAATACCGATGTACAACTTTCAGCTGGTGATCCTGATAACAAATGGTATATCACTGATCCCGGCGCGTATAAGATTACGCTGAACTTGCGTGATATGACGATCTCCATCCAAAAGTTTACTCCATACAGTCAGCTTTGGATTGTGGGCGATGCCACGCCGAATGGCTGGAATATTGACAATCCCAACCAGATGCAGCAAGATCCCAATAATCAATATGTCTTTACCTTTAATGGTCAGCTCAGTGCCGGTGAATTTAAATTCCCAACGGCCACCGGTGATTGGGGAACAGACTATTTCATGCCGGCCATTAACCACCAGCCGCTGGACAGTACATATGTGCGGTTTATACCCGGTGGCAGCCCGGATAACAAATGGCAGATTGATACTGCTGGGACATACAGCATTAAACTAAACCAGCTGTATGAGACCATAGAAATCCAAAAGCAATAAAATAACCGGGTTTTTTATCCTGAAAAGAATTTTCCCCTAAGTCCCGGGACTTTACTGCACCCATTGTGGCGGTTAAATGTCATACTGGGTGCAGTCCCTCCCGGGTGTACGGGAAAGGTAAAATTTAGACGCGGGATATTGGCAGGCCCTCCATTCATACCTGATATGGGGCTCAGGATTAATCCAGCCATCACACCAATATTAAACGAAAGAACCAAAGTAGATGAAATACAAGAGCAGTATTTGCGGCATCAGAATCATATACTTTTCACTTCTAGTGCTTTGGCTAATGCCGGGAGTAACTTCGGCACAATCGATTCGAAAATTGAATGGTTGCACCCGCTACGAGATTCGGGGTTCATCACTGGTATTCATTTGCAAGGACGGGGAAAAAATATCCCTTCGGCCGTTAAGTGATACGGTGATTAAAGTGTGGGTAGAAGTCGAAGGTTCTTTTTGGCAGAACAACCCTTCTTTTGCCGTCATCAATGATACGCTTGGTGCCGTACCTGAAATGAAGGTCAAGGACCGGGGGAACTATTGGGAAATAGCAACCGGGGAATTGCTGCTTCGAGCCCGTAAATCTCCCTTCTCTCTAAGCTATTTTGATCAGGATGGTCATTTTTTGGGTGGGGATGTAGCAGAAGGTGCTTACTCCTGGAACAACGAACAATGGACCTGGAGACGAGCCATCAAGTCTAATGAAAAGGTTTTGGGCCTGGGGGAAAAAGCCGGGCCCATAGTGAGAAACGGCAGAACTTTCACCATGTGGAACAGCGATCATCCCTGCTATGGGCCTGAAACGGATCCCCTCTATAAAAGTATCCCTTTTTATATGAGTACGCGAAACTATGGCGTCTTTCTAGATAATACGTACAAAACAAAGTTCGATGTCGGCAAAACACAGAAAGACCGTTTGAGCGTACAGGCTGATGGGGGCCCCCTGATTTATTATATCATTAAGGGAGCCGGTCTCAAGGACATCATCGATCAATATACTCAGCTTACCGGTCGGCCCATGATGCCGCCTAAATGGGCTTTTGGATATGCACAATCCCGTGGTTTTTATACCAATGAAGAGCTGACGCGGTCGGTGGCTCGTACTCTAAGGGCTCATCGTATCCCCTCTGATATCATCTATCAGGATATAGGCTGGGTGGATGAGTTGCAAAATTTTGAATGGAATCCGGATAGGTATGATAATCCTGATGGGATGCTTAACGACTTGCAAAAACAAGGTTTCAAAGTGATCGTATCGCAGGATCCCATAATATCCAAGAGAAACAAAAGGCAATGGCAGGAGGCGGCCGGCAAAAATTTATTTGTAATGGACAGCCGGACCGGTAAACCGTATAACATGCCTTGGCCGTGGGGTGGTCCCGGCAGCCTGGTTGATTTCACCAAGGACGGGGCTTCCGATTACTGGGGTGAGCTGCAGCAAAAGGTGGTGGACCAGGGAGTTGACGGATTCTGGACGGATATGGGTGAACCGGCTTGGTCGAATCTGGATGCGCCAGACCGCTTGAATATGCAGCATGCGGCCGGGCCCCATGCCGAGATACATAATGTCTATGGTTTTACCTGGGACCGGGTTGTGACCGATCAATGGCGCAAGCGCAATGGGAACAGGCGTATTTTTCAAATGACTCGTTCCGCTTTTTCCGGCATGCAACGATTTACGTTTGGATGGTCTGGCGATTCCGGCTGCTCCGATGATATTAAGGATGAATGGAAAAGATTGGCAGGCCAGGTTCGGATTGGACAGTCCTCAGGTTTAGGCGGGTTGGTTTTCTGGAGTAGCGATATTTCCGGGTATTGTGGCGAAATCAATGATTACAAGGCATTTGCCCCGATTTATGTACGCTGGATGCAGTTTGGGATGTTTAATTCGTTAAGCCGGGTGCATCATAATGGTAATTGGGCAGTTGAGCCATGGCAGTTTGGTAAGAACGTGGAGAATATGGTTCGAGAAGCTGTGGAACGCCGTTATCGATTGTTTCCCTATATTTATACGTATGCCCGTAAAAGTTATGATACCGGTTTGCCCTTGATGCGCCCTTTAGCACTTGAATACCCGGGAGATAAAACAGCACTGGATGTCGATACCGAGTTTATTTTTGGGAAAGAGATGCTTGTTGCACCGGTAGTATCTGATACAACTATTAGAAAATTATATCTGCCGCAGGGTAATTGGATGGATTACAATCAGCCTTCACGTAGGGAAAAAGGAGGTCGGTGGATTGAGCAAAAAGCACCCCTGAGCGAGACTCCGATCTGGGTAAAAGCGGGCTCAATAATTCCCACGATGCCTGTGATGCAGTATATTCATCAGGAAGCCGATTACCCGATTATTCTGGATGTTTTTCCGCATTTGAATCACGGACAGGCCAAGTTTGAGTTATATGAGGATGATGGATTGACCTATGATTATGAAAAGAACAAGAGCAGTCGAACGGCATTCTCTGTCACAACAATGAAAAATGGCTGGCAGGTCGAAGTCGGAGCGCGTAAATCCGTGGGATACACTCCTCCGTCGCCAAGGAATTTCATTTTTAAGATTCATATTCCGAAAAGCAAAGAAAGATTAGCGGTTTTTGAAATTAAGAAGGGTCAAAAAATAGCAATGTCCCAACAGGCACTGACTAAAATCTTGGACTACAAAGGAGGCGTCTTGGGATATGCCATTCATAAAGCAGAAAATATTCTATACATTAAGATTCCCGATGCCGGGAACCATCGAATATTTAAGGCTGAATTTGAATAAATAAATCCTAGATGAAGAAACTGCTCCTGTTCTTTGCAATCCTTTGTTACGGCATTAATCTTAGCTATGGTCAAACCTCATTTATGGCCGGGGACAGCATAGCTGTTTTTTATCCTGCTCACTTTGATTCGGCCGGTACCCTGCCCTCGTTAATTTTTGATCACACACTTCAGCCTCAAAAATCCGTTCCTTCGGGCTGGAGGATTATCCCCAGGTTTGGCCTTCAAAATGGGAAGCCGGTCGTCCGTATCGCTTATCCCAAGGATGTGGATTTGTATGGCACCGGAGAAGTAACCGGCTCACTCAGAAGAAACGGCACAAAAGTTACCCTTTGGAATACCGACAACTATAACTATAGCAAAGCGAATGGAGAACGACTATACCAATCACACCCCTGGGTGATGGGTGTTCGTTCCGATGGTACTTCGTTCGGGATCATTGCCGACAATACATGGAAGCAGAAGATCGATCTTTCTAATCCAATGACTATAACCTCTGAAGGTCCGGCTTTTCGGGTAGTTGTTATAGAAAGGAAAACACCTCAGGATCTTCTCATAGCATTGGGAGAGCTGACCGGCACCATGGAGCTGCCCCCGCTGTGGACGTTGGGTTACCAACAATCCCGATATACCTATGCCCCGGATACTACGGTAAAAGAGATAGCACGTACATTCCGGGAAAAGAAACTGCCTGCGGATGTGATCTGGATGGATATCGATTATATGCAGGATTACAAGATCTTTACGTTTGACTCTACCGGTTTCCCGCATCCCGATGAACTTAACAACTACCTGCACTCTCTGGATTTCAAATCGGTTTGGATGATTGATCCGGGAGCGAAAAAGGAAAAGGGCTATAAGATTTATGATGAAGGGACTGCGGGGAACCATTGGGTGCTAAACAGCAGCGGTGAGCCGTTCGTGGGGAAAGTTTGGCCTGGCGACTGTGTATTTCCTGACTTTACGCGCCCCGTCACCCGAAAATGGTGGGCGGGTTTATACCGGGATTTCATGGCTAACGGTATGGATGGGGTATGGAATGATATGAACGAGCCTTCGGTGTTTGACGGCCCGGGAGGCACTATGCCGGTGGATAATCTTCATCGAGGCGGGGGTGGTTTGCCGTATGGTCAGCACCTCCGGTATCATAATGTGTATGGAATGTTGATGGTTAAAGCGAGCCGGGAAGGTATTTTGAATGTTAATCCCGACAAGCGCCCTTTTGTATTGTCCAGGTCTAACTTTCTCGGCGGACAAAAATATGCAGCTACGTGGACCGGGGATAATGCTTCGAGCTGGAATCACTTTGAGATGTCTATCCCGATGATATTAAACCTGGGGTTGTCGGGGCAGCCGTTTAGCGGTGCAGATATCGGGGGTTTTATCGGGGATACTACACCCCAGCTATTAGGGAATTGGATGGCTGTGGGTGCTTTTTACCCGTTTTCGCGTAATCACTCTGCCAAAGGGACAGCAAACCAGGAACCGTGGGCGATGGGCAAACGAGCTGAAAATGTGTCTCGAACGGCACTAGACAGAAGATATCGTCTTTTACCCTATTTGTATACCCTCTTTCAGGAAGCTTCAACGACGGGATTGCCTGTCATGAGGCCGGTCTTTTTCGCCGATGTGACTGACACGACGCTGAGAAAAGAAGACCAGGCATTTATGCTGGGGTCGGATTTATTAATCGTCCCAAAATGGGCCCGAAACCCTGCCCTGCCCCAAGGACATTGGCGTGACATTCATATTATGGGCAAGAGACAGGAAACCGACAGTTATCAGCCGGATGTCCGAATTCGTGATGGGGCCATTGTCCCCCTGGGAAAATTGGTTCAGAATACAACAAAATTTAATACCGATTCCCTGACACTGGTCGTCTCTCTTGATAAACAAGGTACGGCAACCGGTGAGTTGTATAGCGATGCGGGGAATGGGTTCGCTTATCAACATGGGGAATATGCCAAATGGGAATTTAATGCGGTAAAAGAATCCGGTGGTAATGTAACAATCCGGGTTGAAAAGATAGAAGGGCGACTAACAGAACTTCCAAAAACATTTAAAGTGGTACTTTATACCGATGACGGAGTTATTGAGACTACGTGGCAAAGGAGTAACTCTATCACGGTGCCTCTTAAAAGCCGTAAGTTTGATAGTTAATTACATCATGGAATAAACATGCTGATGAAACGAATAGCCCTATTTTTAGCAGTACTTATCCTTTATATATTACCCAGCGTGGGTTACAGCCAGAATAGTATCCTGTATGAATCAAAGCAGTTCCGGGTGCTGAATGACCGTGTGGAGCAGGGGGAATTTACGGCTAAAGCCATTTCCCCAACCCATATAATTTCGGATTATCAAAGTCCCGCAAGGACCAATTATTCTTCTACCATTTCCTTTAAGTTCAGTATCAACGGCGGAGACAACGAAGCCATACCCGGGCAAGACCATCACCTGACGATTAGGCCTGAAAATGGTTCCTATACTTCGCCCGTCATCACCTTCGGCGCGAAAGACCCGGAAGAATTTGTGGATGAGTCAGCAGATAAAAATCTGCCGCCAAATACGAAGGTCACTATCCGTGTGGACATGTCGGAAGTGATGCGCCAGTTTGAGAAAAAGGGGTATTACACCACCTATAATGGGGATAAGATCCCGGTGTCGAACTTCAAAGGAGTCTATATTGCAGGGGGATCAGCGCCGTTGAGCTGGGATTTCGATAACCTGGCTAACGATCCAGATTACAAGTTGCAAGACAATGATGGGAATGGAATTTTTAAAACCACCATTGTACTGAACCCCCATGATCCGGATGCAAAGGCTGAAAAGGAATGGAAGCTACATAATGATATTTCTCAATTTCCGTCCTATACATCCGATCAGCTCTTGGTGGATGCACTTTATAATATGTCGCTAGACGAGACAGTCATGAATATGGAAGACGACGGGACATTTCGTACCGGGGCAAAGTGGCCGGGCGTCTGGACACGGGATATCAGTTACAGTGTGCTTCTTTCCTATGCATTTTTGAAGCCCGAAATATCCAAGGCGAGCTTGATGAGGAAGGTAAAACGAGACCGAATCATCCAGGATACCGGTTCCGGCGGTGCCTGGCCGGTATCCACCGACCGGGTTGTTTGGAGTCTTGCAGCTTGGGAGGTTTATAAGGTAACAGGCGATCGGCAGTGGTTGAAACAGGCCTACACCATTATCAAAAATTCCCTGGAGGATGATTTAAAAACAAACTTTGATAATGAAATCGGTCTTTTTAGAGGGGAATCGTCGTTCCTGGACTGGCGTGAGCAAAGTTATCCCGAATGGATGGACAATGCGGATATTTCGCAGTCGATGAATCTGGGGACCAATGCTGTTTATCACCGTACATTCAAAATTATGTCGTTGATGGCAAAAGAATTGGATAAGCTGGAGGACGCCTCTTTTTATTCGAAGTACAGTGCCCGAATTAAAAAATCAATGAATGTTCATTTGTGGAATGGTGATAAAAAGTACTATGATCAATATTTGTACGGGCGGTATTTTATGGACGCCTCTCCACGTTTCGAAGCATTGGGAGAATCGTTGAGCATGCTGTTCGGCATAGCGGATTCCAAACATGCTACACAATTGGTATCGAATGCACCCGTCACGCCCTATGGTATTCCCACTTTTTATCCCCAAATACCCAATATCCCGCCCTATCATAATAACAGCGTGTGGCCGTTTGTACAGTCGTTTTGGAATTGGGCAAATGCGGCCAAGACGAAAAACGAAAAAGCCCTGGTTCAGGGGTTGGCATCGCTGTATCGCCCTGCCGCCCTGTTTGTTACCAATAAAGAGAATTTTGTGGCCGATAACGGGGATTTTATCGGTACTCAAATCAACTCAGACCGTCAGCTTTGGAGCGTGGCCGGGGATTTGGCGATGGTCTACCGTGTATTCCTGGGCATGTCGTTTGATCCGGACAGAATGGTCTTGAATCCAACCGTACCCGAAGCATATGGCGGAACCCGGCAAATCAAAGGATTTAAGTACCGAAAAGCTATACTGGATTTTGAAATCAAAGGATATGGCGACCGCATAAAGCAGATGTTGATTGATGGAAAGGAAGTCGAAAAACCACAACTTTCGGCAAGTCTGGAAGGGCACCATAGCATCAAGATCATGCTTAATAACCATTTTGAGAATGATGACGATATTCAGTTGGTCGATAACAAGTTTTCTCCGCCGGCTCCGAGAGTGGGCCTGATAAAAAGCGTGCTCAGCTGGAAAAAAATAGAACATGCGGATTCTTATTCGATCTATCGGGACGGCAAGTTTGTGAAGAGGGTATCTACAGGCGAGTATACTATACCAAAGGGGCAGTTTGGACAATATAAAGTGCTGGCTACCGGTGGTGGGGGGATAGAATCATTTCTAAGCGAGCCAATAGCCTTTTATGCAAACCGGCAAAAGAAAACAATCGAGGTTGAGGATTTTGCATCCCGATATTCCGGAGTGAAGTTAATTGCCTACAATGGACAGGGTGCAGTTGAAGTCACAAAGAAAAAGAATACAGACCTGGAAATACCTTTTCGTGTGGATCGAGGTGGCCGCTATTTGATTTCTTTCCGGTATTCCAATGGCAGCGGTCCCTGGAATACGGATAACAAATGTGCTATCCGGACCCTATTTGTGGATAACAAGAAGGCAGGGACGTTAGTGTTGCCACAACGTGGGAAGGATGAGTGGTCAAACTGGGGCATATCAAATCGTATAACAGTTGAGCTGACTCCCGGGCATCACCAACTACAGGTGCGTTACGAACCATCCGATGAAAATATGAACGGCGAGGTGAACCGGGCGCTGCTGGATCAAATACGCTTGGTAAGGCTAAAGTAAATGAATGGTAGATCACTCTCAGGATGAGGGCTCTTTGGGAGTTGTACAGGTATATCTCGTACGAGTGATTTTTTTAGCATTTCTCAAATGAAAATATATTTTAAGAGTCTCCCTGAGTTTTATGTAGGTTTTTGGAGAGTAATTATTCTAACATCAGGTACTTAAAGTATTTCTTTAATTAAAAAAGGATGTAAAATGGAATCAAATGTGACGTTCGGAAAGGGCTTTTTGGGTGCGACTAAATGGGCCTTTATATGCATATTTTTTGTTTTGAGTACAGCTAAAGCTTTTTCGCAAACAGCACCACAGTTGGGTAAAGACCCGATTCAGGATGTTATTGGTGCAATGACTCTGCAGGAAAAGGCCAAAATCGTAGTTGGTATGGGTTGGGATGCATCCAAAATAGAAGGAGCTGCCGGCCAAACGTATCCTATTCCCCGGCTTGGTATCCCTTCCATGGTGCTGGCGGATGGCCCCGCCGGTCTGCGTATTCAGCCGATACGGGGTAAAGACAGCAGCCAAACATATTATGCCACGGCTTTCCCGGTTGCCCGGTTGCTGGCCTCCAGCTGGGATACTTCTCTTGTCGAAGCGGTAGGAAAAGCATTTGGTAACGAAGTTCATGAGTATGGCGTAGATATACTGCTTGCCCCTGCGCTAAATATCCACCGGAATCCGTTGGGCGGCCGCAATTTTGAATATTACTCCGAGGATCCCCTGGTTTCCGGAAAGATGGCAGCTGCTATGGTGCGGGGTGTTGAATCGGAAGGAGTTGGGACATCCATTAAGCATTTTGTGGCTAATAACCAGGAAAGCAACCGAATGAAAGTAAATACCATTGCAAGTGAGCGCGCCCTGCGTGAAATTTATCTAAAAGGATTTGAAATTGCTGTTAAGGAGTCCCAGCCATGGACGGTTATGTCTTCTTATAATAAATTAAATGGAACCTATACCTCACAGCGCCGGGATCTGTTAACAACGGTGCTCAGGGACGAATGGGGATTTAACGGCCTGGTTGTAACCGACTGGACCGGCGGCGATAATTCGGTAGAACAAATGAAAGCCGGTAATGATTTAATTATGCCCGGCAATGAAGATAAGATAAAGAACATTACGGATGCTGTGGAATCGGGAGCGCTGGATGAAAAAGTCCTTGACCGGAATGTGGAAAGAATACTGAATATTGTTCTCAATTCCCCCTCTTTCAAAGGATATAAATATTCAAATAGCCCAGACTTGCAGGCGCACGCCAAACTTGCTCGAAAGGCAGCAGCCGAAAGTATGATTTTGTTGAAAAATGGTGAGCAAACGCTGCCGTTGGCGCCCAATACAACGTTGGCTGCATTTGGAAATACTTCTTATGATATCATTATTGGAGGAACCGGAAGCGGAGACGTAAATGAAGCTTATTCGGTACAGCTTACCCAAGGCCTTACGGACGCCGGATATACCCTGGATTCAGATTTGCAGAGTTCATACAACAAATATATTAAAGAAGCCAAGGCCAAGCAGCCCAAACCCAAAAACCTTTTAGAACAGGTTGAGCCCATACCCGAGATGCAGGTAGAAGCCACTACCATCAGACAGAAGGCAGATGCAGATGATGCTGCAATTGTTACCATCGGAAGAAATGCCGGGGAGGGCGCTGACAGAAACCAAAGTGATTTTTATCTGTCTGATGAGGAAAAAGCTTTACTCAAGAATGTATCCGAAGCTTTCCATAGCCAGGGCAAAAAGGTAATTGTTATTTTGAATATCGACGGAATAATCGATGTCTCAGGCTGGAGAGATATGGCCGATGCGATATTGTTAGCCTGGCAACCGGGGCAGGAAGCCGGACATGCCATTGCTGACCTGCTGAGTGGTGCGATGAATCCCTCCGGAAAACTGGCAACGACGATACCGGAAACATATGCCGATGTACCTTCCAGCGAGTATTTCCCGGGAACTCCTGAGAAAAAACCGGAAGAAGTGATCTATAGAGAGGGAATCTATAATGGATATCGTTATTATGATACCTTTGATGTGAAACCCGCCTATGAATTCGGGTATGGGCTGTCTTATACTACTTTTTCTATTGGGGACCTACAGGTACCTTCTTCCGTTTTCAATGGGAAGATGACGGTTAAAACCCGGATTACAAATACCGGAGAGGTACCGGGTAGAGAAGTTGTCCAGCTTTACCTCAGTGCCCCGGATCAGACCTTGGATAAGCCGGCCCAGGAGCTGAAAAAATTTGCTAAAACCAGTTTGCTGAAGCCCGGTGAATCCCAATTGGTCACTTTTGATATTGCCCCCGGGGATTTGGCATCATTCAATTCCCAAACATCTTCCTGGGAAGCGGAAGCCGGTACGTATTCCGTTAAGGTGGGAGCATCATCTCGTGATATTCGTCAAACCGCTTCGTTTGACCTGAAAGAAATGCTGACGGTAGAGAAGGATCACAAGGTCCTTCAGCCGGAAAAGCCGGTTAACGAAATAAAACCCTAAATGAGGTTGCTATCTGATTATTATGGAGAGCTGTTCTATTATGGATGTGGGGCGGCTCCTCCACAGGCCTCGGCCAGGTATTTTGTAATTTCGATGGGATCCGTAATGGTTTTTTGCCCGCTGAGAATCAATACCGGGAGCCATTGGTTCTCCTCGCCAAGCAGTTCAATGACTTCTCTTCGTGGTTTAGGAAAAGGAATACGTCTTATATCAACAGCTTCTTTCCAGTGTGGATTGACCTTTAGGGCGCCTTCAATCAGGGCGCAATGCGTGCAAAACCATGTTTTATCGCCATCCTCAAAGGGCATTTTTAAAATGAATAATGTGGGTTTCATAAGCCGATTTATTTAGGATCTGCCGGGAAGCCTGAATATAACGAATCTTTGATGGCATTGAGGGTTTTTTGATCTTTTTTTCTTTGCCCGATAGTAGAAATTGATGTGACTTCTCAAACCCGGTTTTTCTAAATGGAATACAATACTGCAAGTAGAGAAAACGCCCTCCTGATGATCTTACCATAAAATCGATCTATATTAAGTCTGATATTTGACCTTTCGCTTGACAGATGTTTAAATTAGTTTCATTATTTAAAGCACCTGTTCAAGATAGCATAGTATTAAGATGAGAGATTTAGAAGCAACAGTTGCTATTCATTACCATTAATTTTTCCATTATGAATGATGCGAATTCCGATCGAACAAACCCGGAGAATAATTTGAATGAGGGGGATGAGACCATAGGCAGCCCGGAAATTGAAAAAAAGGTATCCCTGGAAGAGTATCAGCCCAAGGGAACGCTAGCCCTTGCCCTTATCTATTTCGTGATTATCGTACTTATGTGGATTTTTATGTATTTCGGTGAGTTTGCCAATCACGGTCCTTCTATCCTAAACTGATAATCCAAACAAAGTCCAATGCATATACATAAATTTGAGAGGTTTTGGATTCAATTGTCTTTTGTCGTCATTGCATTTTTCATTGCCACGGTCGTATACGGATTCGTTGGAATGAACTTAAAAGTGATTGGCGCAAAGAAAAGAGTCGATGCCCAACACCTGGAAAAAACAGCATTTAATAAACCCGGAATCCGAAAGAGTTCCAGCGATGTTGCCGACTATGATGTTTACATTAAAGCAATGCAATTTGCTTTCCAGCCCGGCTCGGGGACTCCAATAACTGTACCTGCTGAGACTAGAATTAGGTTTCATATTACCAGTACGGATGTTATCCATGGGTTCGAAGTGGTGGGGACTAATTTGAATACCATGGTAATACCCGGGGAGGTCTCAGAATTCACTACTATATTCCCTGAAGCCAGATCATATGGTGTTATTTGCAATGAATATTGTGGCCCGGCCCATCACGTGATGCAGGGAAAAATAAACGTCGTACCAAAATCCGAGTTTGACGAAAAAAATCTTGTACAATGACATTTTTAAAAGAGTATCCAAGAGCGACAAAAGTTGTTAAGGCTAATTTCATTGTAGCTTTTATAGCGTTGGCAATAGGAGGTTTGTTTGGTTTTATTCAGGCGCTGTACAGAACTGATATCTTTAGAGGGTTCATTGATTCGGGACAATACTATTCGGTCCTGACAGGTCACGGCGTACTCTTGGCCCTGATTTTTACCACTTTCTTTATCATGGGCTTATTCGTTTGGGGAGTTACCCGCAGTTTAGAGCGGGAGCCCGAGAATCTGACCTTTACATGGTCATGGTTTTGGATGATGGTTGCGGGCCTCGCAATGGCCGCATTTACCATTTTAGCCGGTTTGGTACCGGGCAGTTCAATACGGGCTGCGGTTCTTTACACTTTTTATCCGCCGTTGCAGGCGCACCCACTTTTTTATATCGGGCTAGCACTGGTAATTATCGCATCGTGGATGGCCGGCGCTGACTGGTTCCGATCCTATTTTAAATGGCGCAAAGAGCATCCCACAGAAAGAATTCCACTACTTACGTACATGACCCTATTTACCATGCTCATGTGGTATATCTGTTCGTTTGGTGTAGCTTTCGAGGTCGTCGTGATGCTGATACCCTGGTCACTGGGATGGGTCACCAATATAGATCCTTTATTGCCACGTACCCTTTTCTGGTATTTCGGCCATGCACTTGTCTATTTTTGGCTGCTCCCGGCTTATTACGTGTGGTATGCCATCTTGCCCAAATTTTCAGGAGGGCGATTGTTCAGCGATTCTATGGCGCGGGTTGTTTTTATTATTTTCCTAATCTTATCAACACCGGTGGGGTTTCATCACCAGTATGCTGATCCCGGCATTACGGTAGGGTTTAAATTTTATGCCATGGCTGCGACCCTGTTATTATTGTTGCCGAGCCTGATAACGTTTTTTACCGTTATTGCCAGTATGGAATATGGAGCCCGACAGCGTGGAGGAACAGGGTATCTGGCATGGCTGGGCAAGCTTCCCTGGGATAGTCCTCCCTTCGTTGGGTGTGCCCTGGCGGGAATAATGTTTGCTGCCGGTGGTTTCAGTGGGATGATAAATGCCTCCATGAATATTAATATAATGATCCATAATACATTGTGGGTTCCCGGGCATTTTCATCTGACTGTAGGCACGGCTGTGGCTCTTACGTTTATGGCAGCCAGCTATTGGTTGATTCCCCAGATGACAGGGAAAGAATTAAAATTTAAAACGCTTGCCCTTATACAACCCTATACCTGGTTCCTGGGGATGACACTAATGTCAAATGCTATGCACCGGGCTGGATTGGCGGGCATCCCCCGCCGTACGGCCGAACCGGAATATACCGGATTTAGTTTTCATGCTGTGTTTGGTAGTGTCGGGGAGATGAAATGGCAGATTGCTATAGGCGGGACTATACTGACGATTTCACTGATCCTGTTTTTATGGGTTATCGTGGCTACCTGGATGAAAGGGGAGAAAGTAGAGCACCCTGTAGATGAAAGTATTCCGGAACCTTTGTCGGGCCCCGAACATACGCCGGCTGTCCTGGATAACATAAAATTATGGCTGGCTTTGGCGATCATCCTGGTGATACTGGCTTATTCCTTCCCGCTTTGGGACATGATTAAGGATGGCCTGTTTGCACCGGGCGTACCGGCTCGACCTGCGTAATCGACCAAGGTCTTTAAACTTAAGCCAAGGAAGTTACGTTATTTTGATGACCGGTTTACATATCTTTTCTAAAGGTTGAATATACAAGTAATCTATAATCGCTTACAATGCCTGAAGAGCCATCCAAAAACAATGAGCCTCCTGTTTCCAAAAAATACTGGCTCCGCGCTCTTATCATCATTGCCATTGGCGTTCCGGTAATACTGGAATTCCTGACCTTTTTTAACTTGATAAAATTCCGCCTTTGGGACGAAAAGGAAACTGCCCGGCAGGAAGAGGTGCAACCTGAAGGGGACCAGCTTCGTAAATTTTCCATCGGTGATACGCTCCTCGTTGATTCCGGCACCGTAGTTACACTAGAGGAAATGCAAATAAATGTTAGCCCGGAATCATGGAAATTTGAGGTGAAATTACGGGCGATGGGTACGGTGCAGTCGGGTTTGGGTTTTGATATTGACAGCGTAGGGCTGGAAACCGGAATCAGGGTACCGGTTAAGCAAGTAGCCAAAAGCGAAGTAGAAATTGAATCCGGCTCTATAGAGATGGAGGGTGAATGGGTGATCCCCAACCGGGAGGTTCCGAATGAACTCTTTATTACTTTTCGAAAGCGGGTTTCGGAAGATTCGGTGATTAATATGCATAAGCGAATTCCTATCAATAAACCGGCTGTAAGATATCACAAAGAGTAGCCTGTTGTGGATGTGTTTAAAAAGGTTAAAAATGCTTTTCCAGTTTCATCTTTCTCGAAGAGTTACTAACTACAAACAAGCTGCTGGTTGCCATAGCAAGAGCGGCAAAGAGTGGATTCAGAAGCCCGGCAATAGCGAGGGGAATCGTTGTTACATTATAAAGAAAGGCCCATCCAAGGTTTTGCCTGATTCGCAACTTCGTTTGATTTATAATATCGAAAGCAGTGGTGATTTTTTGAAGGCGGTCACCAGGGATGACAATTTGAGAGGATTCTGCAGCGATGGCCGTTAAATCACCGAAGGCAATGCCCACGTCGGCTTCTGCTAATGCAAGGGCGTCATTGCTTCCGTCCCCGACCATAGCGACCGGACCAAACTTTTTAAGTTTGCTGACAATTTTTGTTTTGGATTCGGGGCGGGCTCCGGGAAAAAGAAAATCAGGTTGTAATTTTGCTTGAATTGGGCGTGCGGCTACTTCGCTATCCCCGGTAATGATGGCAATTTTTTTATGCTGCTTTTTTACAGAGGCGACAAAAGGTTCTGCCTCATCCCTTATCCGGTCACCAATCACTAATACACTTCGGACTTTTCCATTCCATGCTATCCCTGTTGGCACATGCCCGTGTTGCCGGGCTTCCTTTATTTTATTCTGTTGATCCTCCGCCATAACACAGTTTTGTTCTTGCAGCCATTCAGGTTGACCGACTAAGATTTTGGTCCCTTCAATTACCCCGCTTACTCCATTTGAATAGCTGCGAAAATTCTTAACGGTAAACTGGACGCCTGTTAATTTTTCAGCAGTTATTGCGCTGGCCAGCGGGTGCGAGGAATACTCTTCAATAGCTTGGGCATAACCAAGCGCTTCCATGTTGCAGCCGTTATCCAGAAGGTGCATGTTGCCGGTCGTCAGGGTTCCTGTTTTGTCGAGGGCGAGGATGTCTGTTTTTCCCTGCTTTTCGAAAACAGCCCCTGTTTTAAAAATAATGTTGTTTTTCAGAGCTTCTCGAAGTCCGGATGCTACTGCAAGAGGTGTAGCGAGGCCCAGGGCGCATGGGCACGATACAATAAGCACGGCCAGTGCAGAAAGCAGGGATGAGGTCATGGGGTAACCGGCGGCGATGCGATATAAAAAAGTAATGGCGCCCAAAAACAATACGGCTGGGATAAAATAGGTCGAAATTCGATCAACCAGTCGTTGTTTTCCCGAATGAGAAGCCTGGATATTCCACATCATCTGAATCATTTTGTCAACGGTGCTTTCAACCTGCGAGCCGATTTCAATAGTCAAGGCATTTTGTATCAGGATGGTACCGCTGACGACCCGGTCGCCCTGTTGCTTTGAGACGGGAAGGGATTCACCGGTCATTAACGCTTCATTAACAACGCCTTTGCCCTTTACAATCTTACCATCAACCGGGATCTGTTCACCGGCTTTGACAATAACCCGGTCACCCGGTGAAAGATCTTCCAAGTCAACGGTGGTGATATGCCCGTTTCGCTGTACCCGAGCCTGCTTGATTCTTTTGTTCATCAGCTGGGCCAATAGAGAGTTTTTCTTCCTTTTCAGGCGGCTTTCATAGTAATTCCCGATCGAGACAACCATAATAATGGCCATAGTGACATCGAAGTATACTTCCGAGGAGCCGGTTAACATTGCCACGGTACTGAAAAGATAGGCGCTGAGGGCTGCGATAGAAATCAGCAGATCCATATTGGGTTTCATTACCGTGAGCGAAATCCAGGCGCCCCTCAGTATTGGAAATCCCGTATAAAACAGTACTACCGAAGTCATCACAAAAATGTTGGAAATAAAATAATACCGTTCCTCAGGTACGAGTGGGATGAAACCGTGTCCATTTAAATAAATCGGATACAGAAACAAAATATAGATTAACAGCCCAATAATGCTGAAAAATCCCCCGAAAACCAGGCGGCCTATGCTATCCTTCTCATTATCAGTTATTTGTCCATCCACCGGATAAGCCCGGTATCCCATCTTGCTTAATAAGCCCGGAACGTCATCCTTATGCAACTGTTCCGGATCGTAATATACCTTTGCAAGCTCAGCAGCATAGCTTGCCTCACTCTTGTAGATTCCGGGTTGGTGACGCGATGCAGATTCTATAAAAGACTCGCAGGTTGAGCAGTGCATGCCTTCCACCCGTAAAAATATTTCTTCACAGGATTCGGGAAGCCCTCGTTCCTCTTCCGCCCATTCTTTGTTTCTCCGGCGGATCGTTTCTTCGCGCAGTTTTACAGCCTGTTGATCATCCAACCCCTGTAGAAGTTCGTAAACACGCAGGCAACCGGCGCAACAAAAAACGCCTTCCACATTTCTATCGGTTACTGGGGGATCGGGTACCGGAAGTCCGCATAATTTGCAGCCGCGTTCGCTCATCGTGAAGAAGCCTTTTTAGTTATACTCGGGTCTTTAACTCTCAATACATAATAAAAGTATTACGAGTGATTAAAAATAGGGTCCTATTCGGAGTTTTTTGTCCCTTAATGATCTTGCTAAGTGATCTTCGGCAAGTTTTCTACAACCTGCTGTTGCTAAAAACTAAAAGGATAAATATATTAATCGTCATTCTACGATGAACGATTAATACCATGGCTACTACAAAAGCAAAGCTATTTGATACATCGCAAAAGCGAACCGCCGAACTTATGAAGGCCTTGGGGCATCCGGCCCGGATTGCCATTATTGAGTTACTGGCGGAACGTAATACCTGTATCTGCGGAGACATAACGGTAGAGCTGCCGTTGGCACAATCTACGGTCTCTCAGCACTTAAAAGCATTGAAAACAGCCGGCATCATCAAAGGTGAAATTGATGGGGTACGAACCTGTTATTGTCTTGATCAGGCTGGGATCAAAGAGTTGAATGATCTTTTTTCGCCACTGATGAAGAGGCTTACAATCTCAACCGAAGGAGAGTGTTGCTAATATGAAGACAGATCGACAAACACCCGAAGAATTAAAAGAAGCAGTCAAAGCCAAATACAACAATATCAGCGAGCAATCAAAGGACTATAATGCAAGCTCGTGCTGTGGGGCTGGCGGTTCTTCAGAAGAGGTCTATAATATCATGAATGACGATTACAGCTCGGTGGAAGGGTATCAAAAGGACGCAGACCTGGGGCTGGGCTGTGGTTTGCCTACCCAATTTGCCCATATCATAGAAGGGGATACCGTAATTGACCTGGGTTCCGGAGCAGGTAACGACTGTTTTGTAGCCCGGCACGAAACAGGTCCCAACGGTAAAGTACTTGGTATCGATTTCGCCGAATCCATGATCAAAAAGGCCCGCGAAAATGCTAATAAGATCGGATTTAATAATGTGGAGTTCCGTTCCGGGGATATCGAAGATATGCCGGTATCCGAAAATACCGCTGATGTGGTTGTTAGCAACTGTGTACTCAATCTCGTGCCAGACAAACAAAAGGTGTTTTCAGAAATATTCCGGGTGCTCAAACCGGGTGGCCATTTTAGTATCTCCGACATTGTACTGGTGGGGGATCTGCCCGAGGCACTTCGTGAGGACGCCGAGATGTATGCCGGCTGTGTGGCCGGGGCCATTCAAAAAGAGGCATACCTTGGATTTATCAAAAGACTGGGTTTTGAGCAAATCACTCTGCAAAAGGAGAAGCCGATTGTGATTCCCGATGATATCCTCGGTCGATACTTATCGGAAGAAGAGATTGAGGCATTTAATAACGGCCCAATTGGTATTTACAGTATTACGGTATTTGCCCGAAAGCCCGGCGGAGTATCCCAGGATTACCGTGCCGTCAATACTGTTAATACAGAGGGGGCAGAGCAGGCCTGCAAACCCGGTTCCGGCTGCTGTTAGTACTCTCATTCCTCATAAGAGTTACCATATTCAATATTAAAATGAATAGTCAATTATTGGAGTACATCAACAGTTTGCAAAAAGAAGTTGACCGGATTCCCGAAGAGCGAAAAGAAAAGCTTGGGAAGATATCCGGCATTATGCAGAAAAAATTTCGCAATGAGAACCCGGTGAAATTAACATTTATTTGCACCCACAACAGCCGAAGAAGCCATTTTTGCCAGGTTTGGACAGCTACATTGAGCAAGCATTTCGGATTAGAAGGTATCGAAACCCACTCTGGCGGCACAGAAGTGACGGCCTTCAATCCTCGTGCGGTCGAGTCGCTCAGGCGTGCTGGGTTCAAGGTGGATGATCCGGGCGGGGAAAATCCCCATTACGAGGTGTATTATAATGATAAAAAGGAGCCCCTTGTTTGCTATTCCAAACGTTTTGACGATCCGGCAAATCCCAGGGAGGAGGTAGTTGCAGTCATGACGTGTTCCGATGCCGACCGGAATTGCCCGGTTGTGCCGGGAACAGATTTTCGAGTCACTATCCCCTATGAGGATCCCAAAGTGGCAGACGGCACGCCGCAAGAAGAACAAGTCTATGATGAGCGTTGCCGCCAGATCGCTTCCGAAATGTACTATATGCTCTCCCTGCTTTGCTGATTATTTTCAAATTTTTAAACAATTAATCAACCCTGCTGTTCTTCCCATGCCTTCAACGAGAAAAAAAATGAATATCCTGGATCGATTTTTAACGCTGTGGATTTTTGCTGCTATGGCAATAGGCGTAGGGATTGGTTATTTGTATCCTTCCGCATCCGAATTTATCAATTCATTCAGCAGCGGCACTACCAATATTCCCATTGCCGTTGGCCTTATCCTGATGATGTATCCCCCGTTGGCAAAGGTGGATTATAAGCTTTTGCCGAAGGTATTCCAGGACGTAAAAGTATTGAGCATCTCGTTGATATTGAACTGGATTGTAGGGCCTATTGTAATGTTTGCCCTTGCTGTAATATTTCTTCATGACTATCCCGAGTATATGGTCGGGTTAATTCTGATAGGCCTTGCGCGTTGCATTGCCATGGTATTGGTCTGGAATGACCTGGCCGAAGGCAGCAGCGAATACGGGGCGGGGTTGGTTGCCCTTAACAGTATTTTCCAGGTGTTCGCTTACAGTTTTTATGCCTGGATTTTTATTACAAAGCTTCCTCCCCTGTTGGGCTACGAAGGTTCCATAGTCAATATTTCTATAGCTACGGTGGCCATTAGCGTGGCCGTTTATCTAGGGATTCCATTTTTGGCAGGCATGCTCAGCCGTATTGGCCTGGTGAGACTCAAAAGCAGACAGTGGTATGAAGAATCCTTTCTTCCAGCCATTTCCCCCATCACACTCGTCGCACTGTTATTTACCATTGTGGTGATGTTCAGCCTGAAGGGAGAGCTTATCATAGAAATCCCGATTGACGTAGCTCGCATCGCCTTGCCATTGCTGGTTTATTTTGTGGTTATGTTCTTCATCGGTTTTGTCGTTAGCAGGGTAATGGGTGCCGATTATGATAAAAATGCTTCCATCGCTTTTACGGCTGCCGGGAATAACTTCGAGCTGGCCATTGCCGTGGCTATTGCTGTTTTTGGCCTAAATAGTGGGCAGGCATTTGCAGGTGTCGTTGGTCCACTAATCGAAGTGCCGGCACTGATTGGTTTAGTTAACGTGGCGTTCTGGCTCAGGGATAAATATTACCGTCCGCAGACTGCTCAAAATTATTCATCGCAAATGGACTAATTCTTTATCAGCATAGCACTAATCACTTCATCGTGACGAGTATTAATTTTTTGATAGATTTCTTTTGAAGGTTTTGAATCGAGCTGGATGGTGCAGCAGGCCGTTTTTTTGCCTTCAAAGATAACATTTTCGAGCTCTTGAGCATTAATATCAGCGGATTTAAGCTCATTCATTACGTTGGCAATCACTCCGGGTTTGTCGTAGTGGCGTACCACCAGTT
>JASFMR010000014.1:0-50979 GCA_050117475.1 Balneolaceae bacterium
AAAATACCGAGATTATAATCAAACCAACCATCAGTGCCAACGCAGATGATACCTTTCGGATAAATCACTCTGTGTCTGTATCCTACATCGGCAGGTTACGCAACACATTTGAAAGCCGGCCTTTCATGATACAGCCTTTTATGGATAACATTATCCGGGAAGGTGAATTTTCTTTATTTTTCTTCGGCGACACATACAGCCATACCATCCTAAAGACACCTAAAAATAATGATTTTCGTGTACAGGAAGAGCATGGTGGCCGGTTAAAAAAAGTAGAACCGGGAGAACAGCTCTTGAATACAGCTCGTGAACTCCTGGAATATATTCAACCCCGTCCTCTCTACAGCAGAATGGACTATGTAAGAACGCCCCGGAATACCTTTGCACTTATGGAGCTGGAGCTCATTGAGCCCTCGCTATACTTTAACATGGATCCTGAATCACCGCGAAGGTTTGCAAATGTATTCAATCAATGGATGGAAAGTCCCGTGTCCAACAACCCTCAAACCGACTAGGTAAATACATCTTTTATTTTGGAGAAAAAACCTTTACCTGCGTCCTCTTTATTGGAGGCATGGAAATGTTCATTCCCTTTTAGAGCTTCAATATGAACACGCTCCTCATCAGTTAGGTTTTTCGGGATATACACATTTACACGAATATACTGATCACCGATACCGGAATTATTCAGCCCATGGATTCCCTTTTCACTCATTCGCAACAGTTTCCCGGGCTGAGTTCCTTCTTCAATCTTAATTTTTGCTTTGCCTTTTAACGTGGGTACTTCAACTTCGGTACCTAAAATAGCATCGGGTACACTCAGCACTAAGTCGTAATAAATATCATTTCCATCGCGCTCAAACTGCTCGTGCTCTTTTTCCTCAATGAGGACAACCAAATCACCGGCTTCGCCCCCACGACGCCCGGCATTGCCCTGTCCACGCAATGTAATATAATTACCCTTACTAACACCAGAAGGCACACGCACCTTAACTGTTTCTTCTCCCCTGTAACGACCTTCCCCGTCGCATCTAGAACACTTATTGCGAATAATACGGCCTTCGCCATTACAATTGGGACAGGGCTGTACGTTTACCATCTGTCCCAGCATTGTTTTGTGAACCTGTCTCACTTCACCCATACCGTTACAAGTGCCGCAAGTTTCAAAGTCGTCTTCAGTCTCAGCCCCGGTACCGTTGCATTTTTTACATTTCACATACTTTTTAACCTTCAATTTTTTCTCAGTACCAAAGGCAATATCTTCAAGGCTTAGCTCTATACGAAGCTTCATGTCCGAGCCGGGCTGCCCCACAGAACGACGTCTGCGTGAACGGCCGCCGCCAAAGTCTCCGCCAAAGATATCAGCACCAAAAATTTCACTGAAGCGGCTGAAGATATCATCAAAACCGACATTCTCAAATCCACCTCGGCCGCCAAATCCACTACTGCCATTCACACCCTGATGCCCAAAACGATCATAACGTTGCCGGGTTTCCGGGTCGCGAAGAACTTCATAAGCTTCCGAGGCCTCCTTAAACTTTTTTTCGGCATCCGGATCATCGGTATTGCGGTCCGGATGAAACCTCATCGCCTTCTTTCGATAGGCTTTTTTTATTTCATCCTCAGAGGCATCTTTACTAATTCCGAGTATTTCGTAATAGTCTCGCTTAGACATGAACTAAAATTACTTATCCTAAAATTTCTTAAAATTATTCACTTACAATTACTTTCGCATGGCGTATGGTACGATCTCCGATTCGGTAACCGTTCTCAATGACATTAAGTACCACATCACTGCCTATACTTTCGTCTTCAGGTTTTCGGCGCATCATCGCATCATGCAAATCGACATTAAAGGGCACTCCCTCCTCATCAATACTTTCAACACCGTGTTTGTCCAGAATTTCCTTAAATTTATTGGCTACCAAAAGTACGCCATCCATAAATGTGTCATTCACTTCCAGCTCCTCAGCCGCATTTATCGTCCGTTTCAGGTCATCATTAACTTCCAGAAAATCTTCAAGTGCATTTGCTTTTGCTGCTTCATAAATCTGAGCCCGTTCGCGCTGAACACGTTTGCGATAGTTCTCAAGTTCGGCGGCTTTACGGAGATGGGCATCTTTTGCTTCAGACAATTCCTTTTGGAGCGCTTCCAAATCCTGATCACGTTCAACCAGCATGTTGCGCAGTTCACTTTCCTCAAAATCTTTATACGGGGATGCCTGTTCTTCGGCTTTTTCAACCGAACTTTGTTGCTCTTCGGTCGATTGATTTTCAGTCACTTTTTCCTTCGATTCGCTCATGTGTAAATAATTCTTTCGGTTGATCTCTGTGTTTTCCTTAGGCGTGTTTTATGCAAATAACATGCCATGAGTATGGAAACTCATATCTGCTGACAAAGTTACGTAAGTTAAATCTGCCGACAAACAATAATATCCAGTCTGTCAGCATCATATAATATAACGAATATAAAAGAGACAGGATTATTCGTGGTCTTCTTCATAAAAAAATTCCAGCATATTACCATCAGGGTCGGATACAAAAACAAACCGTCCACGCTTGCGGTTGGCAGGTCCGCTTAATACCGTCACTTCGTGTTCCCTGAAATATTCGGCCATCTCATCCACTTCTTCTTTAGAATTAAGATAGAAACCAAAATGATCAACACGATAATCACGGGAAGAGGGATCATAGCTGGTTTCGGCCTCCACGAGCACCAGCGTATCTTCCTGCCCTACCTTGTATACAGCCATGCTCTGCCCCATTTTTCGAACCAGTTCGAACCCCAGGATATCCCCGTAAAATTCTTCGGCTCGTTTGATATCATTTACCCTAATAGTGATATGATTTATACCAGATGGACTAAAATTTGCCATAATAATAATTCTGACCTAAATAATTTCTTTTGTAAAAATTTGAATACCTGCCATAACAACAACCATAACTGAAATCATTTCATAATTCTGCAGCTAATAATAGTCTTTTTCAACCTAAACTTCAGTCTTTGCCACCTTCAATATCCCACGGCCATTTAATGGCTGAATTCGTTTCAAATATTAACCTTTCAAAAATATGATAATAACCTGAATTGTTAAATCAGATTCGAAATAGTTTATCAGTTTTCGTTACTTTCTCAAGGATTTCCGGGATTTGGTTGGAGCCTGGAACGTATTGAGTAAGAATAGGAAATAAATAATTTTACATTTGAGTACTCTCTTTATTGTCGCTACCCCTATTGGTAACCTTGAAGATATGTCGGAACGAGCTCAAAACGTGCTTAAGACCGTCTCTTATATTGCCTGTGAAGACACGCGAACTTCCGGAGTATTACTAAAACACTTTAATATAAGTACACCTACCTTTGCTTTTCACCAGCACAATGAACACCAAAAAGTCGAGCATATCATGAATATTCTGGATGCTCGTCAAAATGTGGCTATCATATCGGATGCAGGAATGCCGGGTATTTCGGATCCGGGCTTTTTGGCCGTGAGGGCCGCACATAAGGCAGGACATTCGGTTTCTGTGATTCCGGGGCCCGATGCTGCCACTACCGCTTTGGTGGCCAGTGGATTGCCTTGCGACAAATATGTGTTTGAAGGTTTTTTGCCTCAAAAAAAAGGTCGCCAAAAGCGACTTAAACAACTGGTTGATGAGGACCGAACAATTATATTTTATGAAAGTCCCTACCGTTTAACAAAATTACTACAGGAATTGCGAACCTATATGGGTGACCAACGAATGGGTGCTGTGTGTCGTGAGCTCACTAAGAAATTTGAAGAAATTGTTCGCGGCTCACTTAAATCATTATTTGATACGTTTGAATTAAGAGAAGAAATCAAGGGGGAAATTGTTGTTGTCGTAGCCCCTAAAAAATATAGCGAATGAGACAATTTTTTAATTATATCTGGAATACAAAATGGGCCCTGGCAATTTCAGCTGGCGTATTACTTGGCCTGAGTTATCCACCTATTCCTTTACCATACCTTACTTTCCCCGCCTTTTTTCTCCTATTCCGTATTATTGATTTATCCGAGTCGGAACGGGAAGCCGCCTATTGGACCTATCCGGCCTTCGTTATATGGAATCTGATTGTAACCTACTGGCTCATGCTGGCCACACTTGCCGGCGGTATTGCAGCCATTTTAGCCAACTCCGCCGTGATGACAGTGCCGGTAATGCTTCAATACTATTTTCAGAAAAAAAAGATAAGGCCCTGGTTAATTGCGTTGTTACAGGCTGGCTGCTGGCTCAGTTATGAATTCCTGCATCATCAATGGGATCTTGCATGGCCCTGGCTGACCGTTGCCAATGCATGGGCGAATACCCCCCTACTTGTACAATATATTTCGGTTACGGGCTATTGGGGCGTATCGTTTTGGGTACTTTTATGCGCCGCACTGGCTTTCCAGCTGTATAAAAAGCCTCAACAATCTATGAGAATGGCCCTGGGAATAGTCATATTTTTATTCCCGGTCTGGTCGCTGGGAATGGCTTTATTTTCAGGATCCCGACATTCAGAAGAAAAGCAAGAGGTTGTTGTAGTCCAACCCAACTTTGATTCATATCTGCCCAATGGCGGTTACGATAATTCGCTGGAAGCAACCCATCACCTGTTACGACTTACTGATTCGGTTCGAACCCCTGCTACACAATTAGTCGTCTGGCCGGAAAATGCTATTCAAACCAATATGTTCAATGTGGATTCGTACAGTAATATTTCCACTGAAACCAAAAAGATGCTATTTGCCAAAGCGAAAGACTGGAATGCAACCATTATTTCGGGGGCAACCTATTTTCAATACTATAAAAACGGAAATGAACCCGAACTGCCCTATCGACGCCAAAATCGTGCCTATCTCCCTTTCAATGCGGCTCTCGGATTCCTGCCTCACCAAGCGATGCAGGTGTACCGAAAACATAATTTGGTTCCTATCGTTGAACGGGTTCCCTTCGTACATTTTCTGAATAGCATCGATGTTTTGGGGTGGGTAAATTGGAATTTAGAACAGGGATACGGCAAAGGTGAAAGAGATAATCAATTTCCCGTTGGCGACACCAAAACACCCGCCCTAATTTGTTACGATTCCGTCTTTCCCGGATGGATCAGAAATTTTGTAGAAAATGGAGCAGGCTACCTGACTATCATTACCAACGATGGATGGTGGGGGAATACCAGCGGGCATGAACAACATTTTGCCTATGCAAGGCTCAGGGCCATTGAATTCGACCGCTGGGTTGTACGAAGCGCCAATAACGGTATATCTGGCATTATTGCACCGGACGGTTCTATCAAAGTTGAGACAAAATATTGGGATTCCACTGCCTTTCGCTACAACGTGCCGGTTCTTAAAACCAAAACACTGTATGCCCGGTTTGGTGATTGGCTCCCCATCCTATCACTGGTATTCACCCTCGGCTGTTTGGGATATTTTGTAGTTCAAACAAAGTTATCCGACGAACAAACAAATTCTGAAAATTTGCGCAAGCAGGCCGAATCAATATAAAAAGCACTCTCCAAAAGATGTAAAAAACTAAGAGGTTAGGAATCCGGGTTCTGCATTAACGAATTCCTAATTCGAACGAATTGAGACGACTACATTAAAGCGTATATCATGATTGGTTCGGGCATAGACTCCGGTAGCTTTCGGAATAAGGCGGCTGTAATTATATTCAAAATTGGCTTGGATAGTCTGTGAGAACTGATAGCCGACAACAGCAGATGCATTTATACGAGACTGGCCACCGGTAAAAACACTGGCATATTTATAGTTATCCGGATTTCTGTCTATGATTGCTGGATCCTCTTGCAGGGCTTCGTCAAGATCGGAAGTAAGGCTATATTTTTTTTCTATATCTTCGATATAACTCCCGTTGACAGTGAAGTCAACGGCATTCTCAATGCGTGGGAAAAAAGGGAATTTAAAGTCACGAATGGTATATGCAAAATTAAGTTTTATACCGCGTGAAACCCTGTCTATAACTGTTGAGTTTGAGAGAGCCAGGCTTGTGACCTTGCTGTATTCATACTGAAAATTTGTACGAAGATTCGACTGCCATGTGATATTCAATCCAATAAGCGGGCTAAATTTCTTTTCTATATTTATGCTGTTTGGCTCAAATTCAGGGCGACGGTTCAATATGGTATACGTTCCAAGGGTGGTTTCCGGCAATAGGCTGGCATCCGCATTAAATATCCAGCCCAAACGATATTGCCCGCTATAACTGTGTGTGATAGAAGCACGGGACATGAAATCACCCAAATAAGGAATAAACTTTTCCAGTCCCGTCCACGTAATTCGCCAGCCGGGTAAGGGGAATGGAGTGAAATTGCGATTACCGATTGCTCCTTTGCCTATGCCCAGGTAGGCCTTCCGGAAATCCTCCTGCAGCGTTCGTTTGCCCAACACTGATCGACCGTCATCATTGCCCGCAGAATCAGCCAGAACCGTACTGCCGTTGCTTATATCCCCAAATGCGGCAGATAATTGTCGGCGAAAGAAGCTTCCGTATCCCTTCCCAAAGGCCCATACACTGGAACCGATATTCCCATTCTGGGTGCGGATTGTACTGATATTTTGGGTCGGGTCGATGGTAATTGATTTCGTATTTGTAAGATTCCATTTAGAATTCCAGGTGAAATCAATTGATAGATTTTTAAAGGGTTCCAAACGCGAACTTACGGTAATGTCATCAGTCAAGTCACGGTTTGCCGGCAGCTGCAGGCTCTTGTCGCCGCTGGGGTTCCGGATCAGTTGATTTAGCCCAATTTCATCCGTAAAACCTGTACGGTACGAGAATGGAGGTGAAAAATCATCCCCACTGCTATTCAACATATAGAAAATTTGAGAATCACCGGCATAGCCGCTTTGCAGTGAACTCTTGGATATATTAAAGGAGACATCCAAAGACTGCATACTTAGCAGGGCAGCCAAGCTTTTCTTGCCTATACTTGCCAGATCTTGCCCCAATTGATCCTGGGAATGCCCGCTCTCGGACGTATCCGGCTGAGCCGCCTCTCCCCCTTCATTACCATTATGTAAATTTCGATACCAGTCCATGCCATTTAAGAAACTCCTTATATCGAAAGTCAGTGACTGGTTAAGGCTTAAATTATTGGTGATATTTGCTCCCAACCCGGATCCTAACGGACTATTTCGCCACTGGTATCCTCCTCCATAGTTAGCCGAATAATTGATCCATCTGAGAGCCTCAATAGTACCGAGGCGAGGCTGCCATCCCGCCGTATAAGCTTCTTCATAATTACTGCGCCGTGATTTAAGTGTATCAAATACTAAATCCCTTAGAACATCAAAAGTAGGGCGTACCGTATACCGGTTAGAATCCGGAGATGCATTACCCACACCATTTCGCCGGATCCCTGCTCGAGACAGGTCAAAAACCGACCTGCTTCGGAATGTAGTTTTAATAGAAGGAGTCAAATTATAACCAAAACCGAATTGGGTATCATAAGTGAAACTGTGCGATTGACGCAAAGCGCTTTGGGGCTCCCCCTGCGATATTCGTCTGAGCTGCTCATCGTATTCACGATCAATACCAACAGAGGCGTTAATGGATGCCGGCGTATATCCCAGTCGAAGTCCGGCCAGCGGACTCAAGAGCGGTGCCTCACTTAAAAAATCAAAAGGTCGGAAAAGCAGTGTATTTTTGAAATTGATATTGTACCTGAGAGACCCACTATAATTCCAATTGTCCTGAACGCTGTATTCCGGGTTCCTTCGTTTCGTGGTATTGTAAACATAATTGAGCGTTGTGTTATCCAGAGTATATTTTGCAATCGGCACCCTTGAATTTCTTTTTGTCAGGTTCGAAATATTGACGGAGTAATTTTCGGTAACGGTCTGACTTTCCTGTATTTTTTGATTGATAAGCCGCTCTTTCTGCTGGTCGTTCAAATCTTTTCTCGCATTAACTGCATTTTTAAATTCCGACAACCGAACATCCCCCTGGTTCGGCAAATAACGAGGCGTCGATGAAGACTGTCGCGTTGACAAGGTTACCGGAATATTCCAGCCGAATCGATCCGGTATCAATTTGTGAACGTTGATTGTTGAGTTTAAATCATAGGCAAATACATCTGAGATCCGGCGTTGCCCCAAACGCGAATCAAGCGAACCAAAACCGTCCGTTTCACGATTAATATTTGCATTTACAGAAGCAAAATCGGCAAGCTTAATTTCTGCTTTGGCATTCGCAGCCCAGCCCCTTTTATTATCAAACCCGGAAACGCGCAGTTCATTGAACCAGAATTGGCCATCCAATGATGAGATACCCCCCTCCGACGGATTCTGCGGGTCGTATGGATTACGAATACCAATTCCAATTTCGCCAATCCGGTCTAATGAGGGATTTCCTTTTATTGCAACCGTTGCACCCGATGGAGCATTTTCCAACAGCTCCGAATCGCCTTCAAAAAGTTCGTCGGGTCTTCCTCCCTCCTGATCTCTTAGCTGTTTAAGCTCATTGAAAGCTCGTAATACGATATTCATGCTATTTCGATCATACAACCAAACCTGTGCTGCTTCTGTCCTTCGCTCAGCGTCAGTCAAATCAGTCAACGGCTTATTACTGTAGGGATAATTAGGATCTGATGGAGTAATCGGCTGTCGATATTCATAATAATTGTTTGTAAGGTCGGTTCCGAAACGCATGACAAGTTCCGCGTCTTCCCTATTTTCGTAACCTTCGCCATGAACAAACATCCGAATATTTGAATAATTGACCATATTCAGCCCCCCGGGATATACACGTTTCATCATTTTAAGCTCTCTACCAGCCAGGTTTTGAACATTCATTACAATAGACTGCTCGTTAGCTACCGTCTGTCGCTGTCGCCCCCGGTTTGTTGCGCGAATGGCTCCTTCCGGCTGCCGATATGGAATTGGCTCACGCTGACTGTTCTCCTCAATATTTATTGATGAAATATCAAATTCTCCCTGTGTGGGTCCCTGCTCCTGGTCTACATTATCGGCATCTCTCCATTGTCTCCCTACGAGCTGAAATGTCGCAAAACGTAGTGTAAAAGGTTTCTCATAGCCAGAAAGCCAAACCCGGATATATGAGATATTCTGAAAATTATCGATACCGCCGATTTTACGGATCCAATCCTTAAGGGGCAGGCGTACCTGGTACCACCGGTCTTGCTGGTTGGGACCATCTACTTTATCAACAATATACGTACCTTGAGAACCTGGTTTCAAATTCTCTAAATCAGCAGGATTCCAATCGACCTGGTACTCAAAATAAGAATTGTTCTGCTCTACGATAGAGGGGGTAATTAAACCTTCGGTATCCGGTTTGTTGGTAACAGCACGCTTTTTTCCCGTATTCGGAGGAGTGTTCCCTTCTTGGTAGCCGTACATCCGGTGAAATCTATTTTGGAGCGGCTCATTCGCCACCTCGTCTTCCCCATAATAGACATAATTGTCATTTGAAGGATCCTGTTTTATTCTTTCATATTCTCGACTTCCTATTCCATACTGGGAAGCCATTTCATTGATAAAGGTGGCAAAAAGATTTTGCTCATTCTTGTTATCAATACCTTCCCGATCCGGGGCTCCATCCAGTCCCACATCCGAAAGAGCCCTCGTCTCATTGGAAAACTGCCCCTCCGGCGCGGGCGGCGGTACGGGGATATACGAGCGAGGAGGACCGCTAATATTATCCTCTTGCAAATCGTTCGGGCGACGTACCAGGCCATCCTCCGTATTTGTCTTGAAATTGGGAACCACATCCTCCGATACTATCCCAACATCGATATAAATTTTCCCGTCATAATCCTGCAGATCCTGGGGCGTCGGCTGCCGACCGTTTGGAAGAATACTCTGAACCCAGAATTCTAGAAATTCAATGTTATTTTGTGTCAGGTCTTCCTGACCGGAAGGCAGTGTGGTTGTCATCCCTCCCCATGTTCGACCTGATTCATTGTCCAGCAGGTTCTTCAGGTTGTCATTATAATTGTAAGGGCCACGTTGCGAGGGATCATAATAGACGTCCAGTGTATTGATGAAATTCTCCTCGGTTAGTACATCACGATTCGGAAATACATCTGTTACCTTAACAGGCTCTGTCTCTGGGGTAAACTCTACACCCCCCAGGATCTCATCGATGTTTTGGGGAATACTGTACCAAGAAAACGTACTCCTCAAATCCGAGCGGGCTACCTTATCAGCGATACTGGTCATAGGATTTGTCGGCGGATTATCAGCAAAGAATACGCCGTCGGGGCCATAGCCGGGTACAGCTGCAGGTGCGGCTGCAAGATGCCATCGGGAAGGGTTCATGAAGCTCAGTCCGATATCCGATCCCTCAAAATCGTCAATAAATGAGAGCCCGTTTTCTTCGTCTTTAAAAAGGCGATTATCTTTAATGGCATCACTCACGGCATTTGTTTGAGAAACTCCCGGGCGTAGCTGGGCATATTCCCCACTAAATGATATGCTGGACGGTTCCTTGGTTTGCAGCAAAGGCACCTGATCAATAATCCTTGTCAACCAGGGCGCATCGAAATGGGCATTTGCATCAAAACCGAAAACCGCATTATTTACCGGCTCATCACCTATCCGAATTTTATCCTGCAAAGGCTTTTCCTTTAGCTTGAAAAAAGTACTTCCCAACGTAATATTGGGCGTAAACTGGTACTCGGCCCGGAGTCCCGTAAAACTCTTCTGCCCAATCTGGGTAAGCTGGTTGTTTTCGTACTCAATTTTAATCTCCTGCCCTTTTCGCAGGTATTGGTCATTTAAAATGGTAATACTGCCGATAGAATAATCTACCGCATAATCAGTGCCTTCCTGTAGTTGTTTCCCATTGGCAAATACCTTCACTGACCCCTCAACCAATGAATAGCCCAGTGAATAGCTGGCAGAAATGCTGCCTTTTGATTTTCCTTCCAAACGGTAAAAATTGTTTTTCGAATTTTGATTAGCATTCACCTTTTTCTCATTATAAAGCTCATCAAAAACGATTGAATTGATTTGATCGCTGTTCAAACCCGTTCCGCTGAGGAGATCGCGGATCCGGGAGCCGAAAGGTTGTAAATAAGGGAATACAATTTTCCCTGTAGCCGGATTAAGAACCGAGGTACTGAAATCGATTTTGTTGTCGGGACTCAGGGCTCCCTGTTGATCCACCCGATCAAGCCCGAGATCCTGCAAAAGATTCGTATCCCGTTCTGGAAGAGAACTGCTTGGAATGTTTTCCTTTGTATATTTGATGTCGAGATCCAGCCCCTCAGGTGTCAGATTCGTGGCGCCTACGGAATACACGTTCTTCATCATCAGATCCCATAGCTTATTAGTAGTAGTTACGGTTTGCGGACGAATAAGCTTCAAATATATTCGGTTACCGCCTCCTTGACTTACATCGCCCACACTAACCGTTTTACCCGTCTGCGGATCGCGATATTTAAATGAGATCGCCAATGCCTGCCGTGAACTCAGGTTACGTTTTAAAGAGATATACCCTAGGTTCCGGTTCAGGTCATAATCAACTCCTTCTTGTAGCGGGACAAAATATCCCTCTACGAACGATGAAGGATCAACTCCAAAATCAGGGGCAGAAACTCCCTGGACCGGGTCTCGATACTGGTCAAGCAAAGCATCAGGAAAAATATCCCGGTCTTCGTCTGGCGAAGAAAAACTACTGTCGGCATTTTGAACCACTCCCAGGTCGCCAAGAGCTATCGCTTGTCGCTCACCCTCTATAGACTGCGAGGATTCTCGCAAGACCCATACGTTAATCTCCGTGAGTTGTAGTGCCTGGCCGGTCTGTTGGGGATTTGACACATTGTCTTCGAATTCTTGTCTTGTATAAAAATCGATGAAAAAGTGGCGATCCGATTCATAATCAGTCGGACGAATTGCAATATCCTGTTCCTGTGCACCACCCGTGATAGTCTCCGTCTTGCCCTGGCCTTCTTGCTGCGAAAGAACCGATGTGAACTTTAAGGAACCAATCCGGGCAATCGATTTAACTCCGAACAAGGCATTCCCTCCCCGAATCAGTGAGTTCCCGGTTTCCATCGACACATTTCCGAGTTCGAGGCGTTGCAATATTTCATCATCATATCCCTGATACACGATATTCAAGCGGTTCATGAAGTCAAAATCCCGCTCAGTATCCCAATCAGTCTGAATAGAAAGCTTATCGCCGATAGTCCCTTGAATATTGAGCTTTAAGCTCTGCTCAAAGGTAGGATCGACCTGTGTCTGTTGATCCTGGGGGATGTTTGGGTTCTCAGTAGTCTCAATAGAAGCCCCTACATTCATATTGGCTGTACCATTGATCCTCAAATTCACCTCCGGCTTACCGAAAATCGTAGTAAAGGCAGATTCCTCTCCCCCCGGCACACTGATATTGAAATTAAGCAGTCCTTCTTGCTGCTCTTCACGCAACAAACGTTCCTCAATCAGCTTTTCCCAGTTCTCACGGATAGATCGTTTTTCATTGCGCCGGGCATACTCCTCAAAGTTCATCATATAAGGTAAAGCCACCGGCATCCGAAAAAGTAGTCGCTGACTTTGATAAAAACCCAAAGAGTCGCGTTGAATGTATGTTTGCTCTTCCGGCAATTTGATATAGAAAAGCTTTGGCAATGGCCGGGGAAAAGGATATGATACGTCCGGCGGGTGGATAACATGCGGTAGAGAATCATTATGAACGGGAGAAACCGTTAGCGAGTCGGACAAATCCTGGGCCATACCTCTCCCGGGGGTCGCTAAAAAAACGAAACAAAAAAAGATGGAGAATGTGAATGCTTTGAGCTGCACGAAACCGTTGTAGAATAAATTCACGTATTATGCATCAAAAAATCATCAGTAGTAACGATGCTCTATAAACAGCTCCTTTTTGTTTATCGATTAGAAAAATGCCAAACGCACTTCAAAGAATTATAACGGTTAATTTCATTTGTTAAAAGTGTAAACTCTCTATTCGCAGTCATGAACAATTATTCATTTTGTAAAATGGCAGTATAGGCCTAATTTTAAGGTTCTTCAATTGATAAATTATATGCGACTATTTCCGAATAAATTACAAATTGACGTTCTGAGGCGGCATCTGGGGCCATTTGTTTTCTGTTTCTTTACCCTGATGTTCTTACTGCTCATGCAGTTCCTTATTCTCTATATCGATCTGCTTGTCGGTAAAGGGCTGCCCTACAGTGTCATATTCGAGCTAATCGTTACCAATTTGGCTTCTATGGTGGTCCTGGCCGTTCCAATGGCTGTACTTGTTGCTTGCCTGATGGCTTTTGGGAAATTTACCGAACTTAATGAGCTTACTGCTGTTCGTGCAGCCGGAATAAACCCCATACACGTTATCAACCCGGTTCTCACGGTATCGGTTCTGCTTTCACTCTTCCTAATTTGGTTTTCCAACGATGTTTTACCCGATGCCAACCAGCGCGCCCGGTCCCTTTTCATAGATATACGCTTAAAAAAACCCGGTTTCGACCTGAAACCCAACCAATTTTATAACGGGATTGACAATTATACCTTTTTGGTCAAGCAGATCACCGACGAATCGGATTCGCTTCACAACATAACTATCTTTCAGCATCCTACTCGAAAACGGGAAGAAGCATATATAAAAGCAAAAAAAGGAAGGCTGGAAAGTGAACAAGACGGACAAACCTTGACGCTCTATCTAAAGGACGGTTCCATCCTTCGTCATCTTGACCGCAGAAAAAACAGGAAAAAAATAACCGTACTGGAAGAAACTGATTTTAATCGTTACCGGATAAGTTTTGACCTGTCGGATTTAGCTTTTTCCAGGTCTAATCCAAAAGATCGTTCACGCAATGACCGAACGATGAATATTCAGGCAATGAGGGCTGTGGTAGATTCATTAAAAGGCCAGGTACAGCACCAAAAAAAACTTGTCATCGAAAATCAGAGTTATATCACTCCCTTTTCTGAAAAAAACAGTACCTATAATCAAACGAAACTGATCAATTCGAAATTTGATTCAACCGATGAAAAGCCCTATCGTAGCCGGTTTATTGCCCTCCAACACGTCAAAACCAAACGCGACCAGCGACGCCTTCATGATGTAGCCCTATCGAACCTCAGGAGTTATAAATCATTTTTAGAAGATGTGGGAGTCGATACCCATTGGAGGATAAGTAAAATAGCTCAGTACCTTGTCGAAATTCATAAAAAATTCTCTATTCCCCTAGCCTGCATCATTTTTGTGCTGATCGGTGCTCCAATCGGGATGTATACCAAAAAAGGAAACCTGGGCTATGCAGCCCTTATCGGTACAGTCTTTCTAACCTTTTACTGGGTTTCTATTATACAGGGAGAGAAGCTAGCCGACCGCCTTTTCATTTCCCCTTTCATGGGAATGTGGTTTTCGGACATCTTTTTGGGACTGGTAGGCATGTACCTTGTGATTCGTACCTGTAGTTCTTTCAAATTTTCAAATCTGTGGAAACAACGTGATTAATAGCAAAGCTTTAAAGAAGATTGACCGGTACGTTTTCTTCAGGTTGCTCACCATCACAATCTTCGTACTTTTGGTACTGATCTTCATTTTTATCGTACTCGATTTCTCCGAACATAGCGAGGATTTTACTGATAAGGGAGCAACCTTTGCCCAAATTTTTGGTGTTTACTACTGGAATTATATTCCGGAAATTACCCGGCTTATCATTCCGGTAGCCGTTTTTGTAGCCTGCCTTTATTTAACCGGCCAGATGAGTGAACGCCTCGAAATTACAGCCCTCAAAGCTGCAGGTATCAGCCTTTACCGACTTCTTTTACCCTTTCTGATTTTTGGTTTCATAATGACCGGTACCATCAGTTTCCTGGACGGATTTATTATACCCAACGCCAACGAAAAACGCATTGCCTTCGAGTCAAAATATCTGCAGGGTAAGTCTGAACAGGTAGACAGGAATCAAATTTTCAGGCAAGAATCTGAGCATACCATATTCAAGATCAATTATTTCAATTCCAAGGAAAATACCGGGTACCGGGTTGATGTCGTCAGCTTCAGAGGGGATACGGTCAGCAACTCGATGTTTATACAACGAATGATATGGAAACCTGATAAAAAGCTATGGAAGCTTGAAGATGTGAGGAAACGTATCTTTACTCCTATCGGCTATAAGGAAATACATGTTGATTCAGTGGATACAACGCTCAACATCTATCCGCGTGACCTTGCCCGGACAACCTCCGATATTTACCAACTTACATATCCTGAGGCACAAAATTATATTCAATCTATCGAACGGAGCGGGGCAGGCAGTGTGGGATTGCCCAAAGTTCAGCTTTATGGGCGTTATGCCTACCCATTCTCAATTATTGTCGTCATCATCGTCGGATTTGCACTGGCATCCGTACGCCGAAAAGGGGGCAAAGGCTTCTATATCGCCGCCGGGCTCATTGTTAGTTTTCTTTACCTGGTACTGATGAAAGTCATAGAGCCTTTTGGAGGAAAAGGCGAATTGGATCCCATGCTGGCGGCAGTCCTTCCCCACCTGTTCTTCTTGCTTGTGGGAATCGGGATACTGGTAAAAGCCCGAAAGTAAATGTACGACTTAACTAACCGAATAATTGGGAGACTCTTTGGTAATCTGAACCGAATGCGGGTGGCTCTCTTTATATGCAGCTGAAGAAATTTGTACAAATTCAGCCTTTTGGAGACTGGCAATATCAGGCGCCCCCACATAGCCCATTGCCGCTCGAAGGCCACCTGTCATCTGGTGTACAACTTCGCTCAGATACCCTTTGTACGGAACACGTCCTTCAATACCTTCAGGGACCAACTTATTGATGTTATCCTCTACATCCTGAAAATAGCGGTCCTTAGAACCCTGTTCCATCGCACCCAGACTGCCCATACCCCGATAAGATTTGTATTTGCGTGATTCATAAATGATCGTCTCGCCGGGACTTTCGTCTACACCTGCAAACATCGACCCCATCATTACCGCATGAGCGCCACCTGCAATAGCTTTGGGAATGTCGCCCGTCTGCTTGATCCCGCCGTCAGCAATAAGTCCGACACCTGCTTCATGGGCAAATTCAGCGACTTCCATTACCGCGCTTAACTGAGGGACGCCAACCCCGGTTACCACGCGAGTGGTACAGATTGAACCGGGCCCGACACCTACCTTTAAAATATCGGCTCCCGCCTCAACAAGAGCTTTAGCAGCCGCCTTAGTGGCAATATTACCTGCGATAAGATTTAAATCGTGAAATTCATTTCTGATCGACTTAATCATATCCAGAACACCGGCAGAATGACCGTGTGCCGTATCAACGGTGACAACATCCACACCAGAATCGACCAGGGCATTCACACGATCCATGGTATCAGCCGTAACCCCTACCGCGGCCCCAACGCGCAGACGCCCCATGCCATCTTTGGAGGCATTCGGAAAATTCATCTTTTTTTCGATATCCTTAAAGGTTATCAGTCCCACTAATTTCATATCCCCATCTACAATGGGGAGTTTTTCCACCTTGTGTTCCTGCAACATTTTCTCGGCTTCTTCGAGTGTAGTACCTTCCCGAGCCGTAACCAGGTTCTCGGTAGTCATGATGGTGCTGAGTTTCTTATCTACATAATGCTCAAAACGCAGATCACGATTTGTAACAATACCGACGAGTGTATTATCTCTCTCAACGATAGGAATACCACCGATTTTATGCTTCTTCATCAATGACCGGGCTTCCCGAACCGTAGCATCCTTGCCGAGTGTTACAGGATCCACAATCATTCCACTTTCACTGCGCTTAACCATCCGAACCTGATCGGCCTGCTCCTCAATCGACATATTTTTATGCAGCATGGCAATCCCTCCTTCCCTGGCAAGTGCAATTGCCAACCGATATTCCGAAACCGTATCCATAGCAGCACTCAAAACCGGAATATTTAATTTTAAATTGGGAGTAAGCTGCACACTGGTATCTACTTCCCGCGGCAGTACCTGAGAAAATGCAGGCACCAATAGTACATCGTCATAGGTTAGTCCTTGGCGTGTTATCCGATCAAAAGGTGAGGAATTTTGCATGATTAATCTGGTCAGCAATATTTATGTTCAGATTTTGGCAAAGATACAAAAATATAGGCCGAATTGCGTAATCAAAAGTATCATCATTTTTAGTTCTCATCCCACAAGGGAACAGTCTAAAGAATTTTCTACATTACAAATAACTTTTAAGCGAGGGAAAAAGCCGATGGATGATGAAAAAAAGTTTAACCGTAAAGAAATCAGTCGAATCCTAAAGATTGCTTCGGAACTCGACCAGGAAAACCGAGAGCCAGCGGAAGAAGGACTGAGCCGTGAAGAACTCAGAAAGCTGGCAGAAGAAGTAGGAATCAATCCAAATCATATTGACACGGCCATTCAAAAATTCCGTGGCCACCCGTATGAACCGTCCCTCCCCTCCTTCATTGAGGAAAACTTTAGTTACAGGAATACCTTGATTCTTGATAGCCCGATTAACGACAAACTCTGGGAAGATGTAGTAACAGAGATTCGACGGATCAATGGCGGAATCGGCAAAACGAGCAAGCTGGGAAGCACATACGAGTGGGAACAACGCAAAAAAAATGTCGGTTATCTGCAAGTATCCATAACACCTAAAAAGGAGCAAAGCCGAATACGCATAAATGCCAGTTACCAATATTATTCAAACTTAATGGGTCTCATAGGAGGAATAATTGGTTTTACTATTTTTTCCATGATAGGCGACGGCCTATTTTCAGCTCACGGACTTGAGATGCTGACTGCCGGTTTCGGAGCTTTCACAGGTTGGGCTGCTTCTCGACTCTATGTAAAATCCTGGATGCTTAAAAAGCGGGAGATGTTGCAAATGCTGTCTGACCGTTTTAAGGATATCTTCTCCGAAGAGGCAGTGTCCAAACCGGATAAAATGGCATCGGCTGGAAAAATAGAAACCGACCGGCCGCCCCAGGCGAAAGAAAAGGAACAACCAAAACAAAACCGTCGCCTGCGAAACTAGCCGACCGATTGTATACTATAGCTTCTTAACTGAAAGTGCCTCAATAGCTGTGTCCAATGAGCATATACCATCCAAATAACAATTGACCCAATGAACCACCCGTTGCCGCCGGCGTGCAACATGGGGATCGCAGCTTGAATATTGCCCTTTCAATTCATCAACCATGGCCGAAACATCGTCCTTTATTTCCATTTTGAGGCGGTCAGGCAACACTCCCCATCCCATTAGATTAAACATATTCAGGAGCTCTTGATGTTCTTTTTCGGCTTCCTTAAGCACCTTTCGGAGAACGGGTTCCAAAGTTACATCGGGTTGTTTTCGAGTGAGTTTTGCTGCAGTGTTCATAATCGTTTTCTTTGTTTAATTAGTCTTCACTTACAGTATAAATGCCTTGAGTGACACCGCTATGTCACCCCTAATTCAGAAATTATATGTTCCCTTTTTTGAAGGGTAAAAATTTACAAAACATTAATTATTAAGGGATTACGGCAACAAAAATTAACTATGAAGTTTGTTTTTGTTTCTCAATTCAGGTTTTTTATAAGCTCAATTATTCAATTTAATTTTTTTACTATGGTGAAAGCGCTTACTGCAGTGTTATTCTTATCAATTTTAACTATTTCGTGTGATAATCCTACGGAAACTACCGTTACCTCGCCTGATCAAAAAGTTAAAGTCGGTGTTTCTCTGTCTCAGAATGGGCAGGCACAGTATACCGTTTCTTATGAAGGGGATACCGTAATCGACACCTCCGGTCTTGGATTCGAGTTCAAAAATATGCCTCCATTGTCGGAGGATCTGGAGATAGTGTCTACCCAAGGCCAATCGGCCGACAACAATTGGAAACCGGTATGGGGCAAGAAAAAAGAAATACGCAATCACTACAACGAATTGTTGGTATCCTTGAAGGAGAAACAAGCTCCGAACCGGGAAGTCAACCTGCGATTCCGGGTTTATAATGACGGACTGGGATTCCGTTATGAATTTCCGGAACAGGAAGCAATGTCAGACAGTATTTTCATCATGAATGAACATACTACTTTTGCTCTCACCGGGGATCACACCGCCTGGTGGATTCCTGCCGACTATGACAGTTACGAGTATAAATACGAGCAGACGAAAGTCAGTGAAATAGACGCATCAAAATATAAAAGCGAAAATCAACGGCCCGACCGTCAGATAAATAATTTCCATGCTGCCAATACTCCATTGACTATGAAAACGGACAACGGCATATATCTCAGCTTTCACGAAGCCGATCTCATGGACTATGCCGGTATGACATTGGGCGTCGGCGACAACCTTACGCTGGAAAGCGAACTCGTACCATGGTCTGATGGCACAAAAGTTAAGACAAAAGCACCTTTTAAAACTCCGTGGCGAACAATTCAGATTGGTAAACGTCCCGGCGACCTAGCCGAGTCTTCTATTATTCCAAACCTTAACGATCCTAACAAACTGGAAGATACTTCTTGGATCAAGCCTCTGAAATACACCGGAATATGGTGGGAAATGCATATTGGCAAAACCGGTTGGGGACTACAAAAATCAGCGGAAGGTTCATATGGAGAATTGGCCGGAACAGCACACGGAGCCACTACCGAAAATGCCAAAAAATATATTGACTTTAACAAGCGTGCAGGTATCAAAGGATTTTTGGTCGAAGGCTGGAATACCGGCTGGGAGTACTGGGGAACCGATACGCTGGGCTTTTTCGATTTTACCACCCCCTACCCTGATTTTGATATTCAAGAGGTAGCCAAATACGCCCGGCAAAATGGCGTGGCTTTTATCGGACACCATGAAACTTCCGGACAGGCTGCTCATTATGAATCACGTTTAGAGCCCGCTTTTCAGCTCTATAAAGACAATGGCATACATTATGTTAAAACAGGCTACGCCGGACAGATTGTACCTAAGGGAGAATACCATCACGGACAATACATGGTCCGCCACCACCAGAAAGTAATTGAAACCGCTGCCAAATACCAGATTGGACTTGATGCTCACGAGCCTATTAAGGCAACGGGGATTCGCCGAACTTACCCCAACTTTATGACCCGTGAGGGAGTCCGCGGAATGGAATTCAATGCCTGGAGTGAGGGGAATCCCCCGGAGCATACGACCATACTGCCCTTTACCCGCGTTTTGGGCGGTCCGGTTGATTATACGCCGGGAATCTTTGATCTCACTTTTGATAAGTATCGCAAGGATGAACGGGTACATTCTACGCTGGCTAATCAGCTTGCCCTATATGTTGTTCTCTATAGTCCAATGCAAATGGCAGCCGATCTACCTCAGAACTACCTTACTGAAGACGGTGAGCTTCATCCGATGTTTAAATTCATACAGGATGTGCCGGTAGACTGGGATGACTCACATGTCATCGATGCACAAATTGGCGATTATGTAGCTACCGCCAGGAAAGGTAAAGGAAGCGATGACTGGTATCTCGGGGCCGTCACCGATGAAAATGAACGTACGCTCAATGTGCCATTGGATTTTCTCGAAGAGGGAAAAACCTATACTGCTACAATCTATAAAGACGGCCGGGATGCCGATTGGGAAACAAATCCTGCAAGCTATGACATTAAAACCCGGGACGTTTCCAAAACTGACACCCTCGACCTTTGGCTCGCTGCAGGCGGTGGAACGGCGATAAGCTTTAAGGTACAATGATAAACTTATCCAATCCATCGGAGTCGATTCCGATGGATTGGTACTTTACTTTGGCACAGACTCTTTTGACAAACAGAACCCTCTTCTAAGATAGAAACCTCCATAAACCTTTAAGTATCAATAATTTGTATAAAAAAGATATTTATATATTTTGATACTCATTTGGGATAAAGAAGGGTTAGTCCTATAAAAGTTAACCGCAAATAATTCATTTAGGGGTACAATATGATTAACATAGTAAGGAAAGGTGCATATTTCAGTTCTATTCTTTTCGTCTTGGCAAGTTGCCAGCCTAAGCAAGGTGTGAAGCCATCCAAAGAGGCAGTAATGAAAGCCGTAGAGCATCAGAACGAAATATTCATGAACAGTTACCGTAATGGCAATTTTAAAACTACTTCGGGCCTTTATACCGAAGACGCTAAAGTGATGGCCCCAAAGATGGAATCCGTATCCGGGCGAGAGGGAATCGCACATTTAATGCAGGGCATGCAAGAATCTGGGATTACCGCAATCGAACTTGGAACAGATGAGCTATATATAACCGGTCAGGGCGCCATCGAAGTCGGACACTATGCCGTTAAGGTTGGAAATGGGCAAGTCGTCGATAATGGCAAGTCTATGGTTTATTGGAAAAAAGACGGCGATACCTGGCGTATGTTCCGTGATATCTGGAACTCAAACAGGTCTCCGGCCTCATCTGACAAAAACCAATCAGAGTAATAGCTAGAGGCGCCCGACCGCGGCGCCTTTTTTATTTCCGAGAAATAAATGAATGAAACGGGCAATCCCCGGGAATGCTTTTTATCCCGGAATTATCGAAGAAATAAATTAATTGCGATAAGCCTACAAAATTTTTCATTAGTCTTCATCCGGGTAAATCGATTTTTTGGCAGCAAGAAGCGTGTTTTTCATAAGCATCGCCACAGTCATTGGCCCAACACCGCCAGGCACCGGAGTTATCCAGCTGGCTTTCTCCTTTACACTCTCATAATGACAATCACCAACCAAAGAGTATCCCTTTTCTTTGTTTTCATCTGCCACCCGGTTCATTCCCACATCAATGACAACAACCCCCTCTTTGACCATCTCTCCTTTAATCAAATTGGGTTGTCCCGCTGCTACAACAATGATATCAGCAGAAATAGTATGCTGTGTCAGATCTTTTGTATATTTGTGACACAAAGTTGTTGTGGCTTTACCCTCTCCTTCTTCCCTCGACAATAGGATGGACATCGGCCGTCCTACAATGTTGCTGGCCCCGACAATTACGGCGTGTTTACTCTTTGTTGGGATGCTGTAATATTTAAAAAGCTCAAAGATACCAGCAGGCGTGCATGACCGAAAACCGGGTTGGCCTACGGTAAGACGTCCCACATTCATCGGGTGAAACCCATCAACATCCTTTCGGAAATCGATCGATTCAATGACATCATGAGCAGATAGATGGCTGGGCAGCGGTAACTGAACGAGTATACCGTCCACAGTTTCATCTTTGTTCAATTTGTTGATCGTTGACTTCAACTCCTTAGCAGAAATCGTGTCTGGCAAACGCATCGTATCCGTTTCTATTCCCACTTCTTTACAAGCACGTGTTTTGGCCCCAACATACACATCCGAAGCAGGGTTATGTCCGACTAAAACCACTTGTAGAAAGGGTGGCCGGTTCCCTGCAGAAACCCAATCTTCCACATCCTGACGCACTTCATCACGTACTAGAGCTGCAACTTTCCGACCGTCAATAATTTTTGCTGACATCTAAATGATTACTTAATTACTGAATTGTTGTTTTTATGAATAAATAAAAGCCATACCGGCAGTCCCCGGTCCTCTGCCCATCACCGTTCGATATTATACTTCTTCATCTTGTTATACATATGGCTTCTTTGGATGTCAATGGATTCTGCCGTCTGTGATATATTCCAGTTATTTTCTTCCAGTTTTCTGAGCAAAAATAACCGTTCTGCAGATTCTTTGAAATCCTGAAATGATTCTATCTCATCCACCAGGCTGGCAATCTGTCCTTCCTTTTTACTTCCCGTAAGGGTTAGATTCTGCACATCCTCTTTCGTAATTCGTGAGTCCTCGGCCAGCAATCCCAGCCGCTCAATCGCATTTTGGAGTTCCCGAACATTGCCGGACCAGTTTTGCTTTTTGAGCTCTTCCAACGCTTCATCCGTAAAGGATATACCCGTAAACATAATATCTTTGTCGGCAAGTTTTCCCAACCAGTCTTGAGCCAACAACGGAATATCTTCGCGCCGTTTCCGCAGCGGGGGGACATGAATCGGAATTACATTCAGGCGGTGATACAGATCTTCTCTAAAACCACCGGAGTCAATCTCTTCAAGTAAGTTCTTATTCGTTGCGGCAATCACCCGAACATCAACGGATATTTTTTGGGTACCCCCGACCCGGACGATAGCATTTTCCTGCAGGGCCCGAAGCACCTTTGCCTGGGCATCCGGACTCATGTCTCCGACTTCATCCAAGAATAGAGTACCGCCATTTGCCTGCTCAAATTTACCAATACGCTGGCTGCTTGCCCCCGTAAAGGCCCCTTTTTCGTGGCCAAACAATTCACTTTCGAGCAAATCAGATGGTATTGCCGCACAGTTTACATCAACAAAAGGCCCATTGTTGCGGTTACTTTTTTCATGTATCCAACGGGCTACAAGCTCTTTACCTGTTCCATTTTCGCCAGTGACCATCACTCTGGAATTTGTCTGGGCCACCTTATCGATCGTGGCTTTGATCTTTTCAATGGCATCACTTCTTCCAATGATATGTGGCACCTGGGGAAGGCGCGATTTCATACTCTTGTTCTCTTCTGCCAATCGGTGCTGGTCAAGTGCATTTCGAACACTTACCAGTAACCTGTTCAGGTCCGGGGGTTTCTCGATAAAATCAAATGCCCCTTTCTTGGTTGCTTCAACCGCGATCTCAATGTTTCCGTGTCCTGAAATCATGATGACCGGGAACCGGTATCCCTTTTCTTTCAGTTTGGTAAGGATCTCCATTCCGTCCATCCCTTTCATTTTGATATCCAGCAGCATCAGGTCGATGGACTGATTTTCGAGAAGCTCAAATACGCGCTGTCCGTCTTCAGCCTCCAAGACCCGGTAGTCTTCAAATTCAAGAATATCTTTTAAAGAGTTCCGGATGCTCTTCTCATCATCCGTTACCAATATGACAGGCTTATGTGACATCAGGTGCTAATATTTGGCGTATAGTTTATGAACGATTTCTTCCTGGATATAATCGATATAAGAGGTCTCCTTGGTATAATTATTAGTGATTACGGAAAACACCAATTTTTTCCCGGATGAAGCTTTCATATATCCGCTTAATGAACGGACTCCCGAGACATACCCCGTTTTTCCACGAATCTTTCCTTGTAAAGAGTCGGATTTAAAACGGTTCTCTAGCGAGCCGTCAACTCCGGCAATTGAAAGGCTATTCCTATATACATCAAATTGGGGATGCTCGCGCATTTTAACCAGCAACTTCGTTAAATCCTCGGTTGTTATTAATGTGGATGAAGCCATACCGGATCCGTCATTCATAACGATCTTAGAAGTATCCATCCCTACAGAATCGGCAAAATCTTTTACAAGAGTCAAACCCAATTCCGTACTGCCCGTCGCATCAAAATGTCGGGCAGCAGCAGTCTTCAACAACATTTCAGTATAAAAATTATCACTTTCTTTATTTACCTGCTTTAATAACTTGCGTAGCGGAACGGAACGATGATCAGCCAGTACTTTGTATTGACCGCCCTCCCACTCTTGAGGCTGATCATCCACAATAAGATCGCCTTTTACATCAATATTCCCATCTTCAAGATACTTTTTAAACGTATCCAGGAAAAACATGGGGGCATTAAACACAGAAAGCGATTCTTTTTCCAAATAGTTTTTGGGCAATTTGCTGCGTAAAATAATGGTGTTCGTTCCAAGCAATCGGCGATAATATTCATCATACTTGGAATCCCGGGGCGTAATCACCTGTTCGTTGACAAAATTTACATAATCTGTATCAAAAGGGAACCATTCTATTTCCGGGGTCTCTCCCACATTTCCATCCGCATAAACCCGAAGATCAACTGCATTATTATTGAAGGAAAGCGCATTAATTTCAACCCCGTAATAATATGACAGATCTTGCCAACTCCAGCCTTCGGGATAAGGCTGTTGGTCGAAAAAAGAATCGTTTCCTATTAAGTTACCGTCAATCTTTTTGATACCCATGGAATGGAGCGCCATAAAAAACTCATCCAACACATGTAGACGATCCTCATTATAATATTTCCCGCTGATAGAGGGATCCCCCATACCCCGAATTATGATATCGCCTTCCCAGATATCTCCTTCCTGATGGCCCAAACCATACATTTTTGTGGAGTAAGTATAATCGGGTCCGAGTTCATTAAGTATAGTTGCTGTTGTCAGTAATTTTATATTTGAGGCAGGACGAACCAACTTTTCGAAGTTATAACCTTCCAGAATTTTACCCGTCGTATCTCGAACAGCTACAGACCAAAAAGCATCATGAGCGCGACTGTTTTCGACTGTTTGGATGACCTCGGGCGAAAAAATAATGTTCTGAGCCCGTAATTCAAGGGGGAGGATCGCAGAAGACAAAACCAAGGCTAACATACCTATAGAAATAGATTTTATTTTAAACATACTGCCTTGGTTTAATTGGAGTTTGAAAATCTCTCAACCGCTGAACGAAACGTGTTCTTCTTCTTTGAATTGCTCGATAATTTCTTCTGCCGAAGAGCATTCGAGAAGGCGTTGCCGAAAACTGCTGTTATTCATAAGCCTGGAAATCCGGCTAAGCATTTTGATGTGCAAACTATTACTGGACTGGGGGCCCACTAGCAAGAAAACCATCTTTACGGGTTGATCATCGATGGCTTCATAATCAACAGGCTCTTTTAAAATGGCAAAAGCAGCAAATGTCTGTTCAATGCCAGCGGCTTTGCCGTGAGGTATGGCAAGACCTTTACCCACTCCCGTCGACATGATCTTTTCCCGCTCAATTACTGCCTGCCGAATTTTATCAATTTCCTCGTTCGATACCTTACCCTTCAACGACAAAACCAGCTTTTCTAATATTTCAGCTTTATCTTGAGCCTCGAGATTTGGCAAAACAGTTTGAGTATCTAATAAGCTGAAAATGTTCATGCGACAGTAATAGTAAATTATCTTTTTAAGTGCTGCCCAAATATACTCATCGTTTCACGTGTGATACAACTTATTTACCAAGCTAATTTGAGGATTTTTTTTTGGGAAAATATATCATGCTGTTTAATACTTCCGCTCAAATTTTGTAAACTTTGCTCATGAATTTTCTTGAAGGAATTATGGCTGTCTTGGCCAAGGACTTGCAAACAGAGCTACGATCCCGCTATGCCATCAACACCGTTCTGGCGTTCGTAGGGGCATCTTTGCTGCTTATTTTATTCGCTCTAAAAGTCGAGCAACTTCCACCGACTCCCAAAAGCGCTATCGTCTGGATTGTCATTCTCTTTGCGGCCCTCTCGAGTTTATCACGCTCATTTGTGATGGAAACCGATCGGCGAACCTACGATTTGCTGCGTCTTCACAGCAGCGCCGCCGAGGTTTTTGTCGGAAAGCTGTGCTATAATTACCTGTTCACCTTAACCGTAAATCTGGCTACCTTCATCATTTATACCCTTTTACTGGGGATGCCCATTGTGGACAAGTTCGCATTCTTTTTAGTTCTCATTCTGGGAACCGCCGGACTCTCAGGAGTAGCCACGATGCTTGGGGCTATTGTATCGCAAGCAGACCGTAAAGGTGCTATCTTTTCAGTGCTCAGCATTCCGATGCTGTTCCCTCTTATCCTCATCCTTGTACGGACAACCAAGGCGGCCCTGATCGAAGGCCTTACGGAAAACTATTTCAACGATTTTTGGGCACTCCTGGGATACGCCGGCGTAACGATTACCGCCGGCATCCTACTTTTTGATTATATTTGGGAAGAGTAAAATATTATGATTGACTACAAAAACTTTACATTTAATTTTGGTGACCGGCGTCTTGTCGGACAATCGTTTGCCCGTGAACAAATTGAACGAATTGTGACCTCCGGACGCATAAGCCATGCCTATTTGTTTTCAGGGCCTCCAGGCGTAGGCAAAACGGCCTTCGCACTGGCCTTTGCCGAATTAATCAATGGTATTGATAATCTAACGGATATCGGCAACCAGGCTTTTTCCAAAAAATCTTCATGGTTTACCCACCCGGACATTCACGTTTTTCTTCCTGTACCCAGTTCGGTTTCCATCGAAGAATTGCGAAGCCGGCTGGAACTGTTACGAGAAGATCCCTATGAAGTAGTTGACTTTAGCCTGAGACCTTCACTCACAAATGAAGACAGTACTAAAAGTAAACGTGCTTTTTATCCTATTGATTATTTCCGGGAGGAAATCCGACCTACGGCTTATTATAAACCAAATGAAGGAGAGAAAACGGTTGTCATTATGACGGGCATAGACAATATGCGCAAAGAGGCGGCCAACGCCTTTTTGAAATTGCTGGAAGAACCCTCCGAGGATTTGATGTTTATTCTGACTACAGATCATACCGAGGCCCTGCTCCCAACCATTATTTCCCGATGCCAGCACATACAATTGTCTCCCTTAAAAACAGATGAAATTGCACGGGCACTCATTGAACAGGACGGGCTACCTGAAGAAGAGGCTGAATACCTGGCCCGTGTTTCGGGGGGGAATTATGCAATGACGCGTTTTTTCGATGTGGGTACCCTCAAAAAGACCCGGGGAGAGATTATTGAATTTTTGCGTTATGCCTATGTACAGGATGCAGTGAACATCACTGAAACTGCGCAAGAATGGCAAAGCCACCAGAACCTCGAAGGGCAAATAGCGATACTAAATGTGATGGAAGTCTTTCTGAGAGACCTGCTCGTCTACCGCTCTACCCAAAAAAGGGAGTTAATAACAAATGCGGATCAGTTAGATGTTATAGAAAAATTTTGCAAAACTCTTAAAGATGCCCGTCTGGAACAGATGATTGAGCAAGTAAATAATTACAAACCAATGGTATATCAGAACGTACAACCTAAGCTTATTTTTACGGTCCTGGCATTGCGTTTTTCCAGCCTGATGCGAGGCCTCGATCCGGCTATTCCCAATTCGGATTCGTGGAAACATCTACCCGCTTTTTCAGAATAAGATATGGCCAAATCGAATCAACATATATCATTCACGAAGATGCAGGCGGCCGGCAATGACTTTATTGTATTGGACAACCGTTCCCTGAAGCTTTCAAAAGCAGATATTATCGATTTGACACCTGCCATTTGTGATCGCAATTTTGGGGTTGGATCAGACGGTCTGTTAGCCTTATTTCCCCCGGAAAAGGAAGAGGTTGATTTTACCATGTTTTTTCGAAATCCCGACGGCAGTGACGCCGGCATGTGCGGAAATGGCGCCCGTTGCATGGCTTTGTTGGCATACTCTCTCGGATTCGGCAAGGCACACAAATTTAATGTACATAACAAAGTGTATAGGGCTGAAATACGATTTGAAGATACCGTTCGAATTTCCTTTCCAATGGAGGCATCTGCTGAAGAAGTCGAAGTAGAGGGTAACCGCTGTTATGCCATTCATCCGGGTACCGAACATCTCGTAACTCAGATTGACGAAAAAAGTTTTGAAGATGAAAAACATCTTCGGGAACAGGGAACCCTGCTGAGACATCACAATCTTTTCCGGCCGAAGGGAACCAATGTTAACTTTATTACAGGCATCGACGCAACTCATCTTAAACTGCAAACATTTGAGCGGGGAGTAGAGGACTTAACCCTTGCCTGTGGAACCGGGGCCATCGCATCGGCTCTGATATGGCATCATATCCAAAAAGCGGAGAACGCCGGTGTTCATATGTACCGTGTTGAAACAAAGGGAGGAACACTAACAGTTTACTTTACTTTTAATACAAATACACGCGCATATTCCAATATCAAACTTGAAGGTCCAGCCCATTTTGTTTTCAACGGTGAATACAAGTTATAATTTCCTGACAATACTCTTGACGGTTATTCTAGCGATTGGTTGTGCAGCTTCCAATCAACACGGAAATTCCAGGCAACCTATTGATCAAGCCCGTCATTTGAAAAGGGGATTTGCCTTGTCCCAGCAACAGGCTCCGCCCAATGACATTCAAAGCATTCAGTTATATCCTCGCGGACGCGCCGGGATGCCACCGGTGGTAAAGCTTGGTACCCAGCAGATGCTGATTCTATCCTTTGATTATTTGGGGACCCAAAGCCGCCAATTCCGTGTTGAAATCTCCCATAGAGCTCAAACTTGGGAACAGAGTCCAATCAGTCCTTCAACATACATGGATGGTTTCTACCAAAGCTATATCCAATCTTCAAAAAAGAGTTTTGGTCAGAAGCCCTCTTATCAGCATGTAGAATATGAGTTTCCGAATGATCAGCTTCGTCCGGCCGTGAGCGGAAACTATCTGCTTGAGGTTTATAGCTACGAAGACGGCTCGCTATTGTTTTCAATACCATTTTTCGTATCGGAAGAAAAAGGATCACTCGAAACAAACGTAGAAACCTTATTTGCACAACGACGCGATGGACGCCCCCTGGCACAGCTTTTCAGTACTTACCGATACCCGGGATTTGTAGAATATCCCCAGTTTGACCTTTCTGTTTCATTTGTTCAGAACCAGTTCTGGGGCCGGATGCAAAAATCGGGATTCACTGACACGATCACACCCGGTGAGCTCAATGCACATATAGACCGCAGCAATGCTTTTATTGCCAACTATGAATTCAAAGTACTTGATTTGAGGAGTTTTGAAGCAGACGGTAAACAGATCCTGGAATTCCAGCCCGGCGTCACGCCTCCAAAAATCAAACTTCGGCGGGATATACAGTACCTTGATGTCAACCCGCGTTTCTACCCAACCTCAAATTTTGGATTGCCTCTCAATGACCGGAGCAGCGACTATGCACTGGTCGAATTCTCCCTTGAAACGGATTCAACGATTCCGGCTTCTTCCGATATCTATATAGTCGGGCATTTCAATAACTGGATGATTAATGATTTGAATAAAATGGCTTATCATCCCGATGAAAGAATGTGGAAAGGTCAAGCCTTAGTAAAACAGGGAGAATACGCTTATAAATACGTTATTGTTGATAACAATACTATTGATGACCTTGCACTTGATCAAAGTTTTTTATCCTCACAATCGGAGTATTTGACTTTTGTATATTTCAAAGACCCCGATAAAAAATTTGATCGTCTTCTAAAAGTTGACAGGATTGTACGGGGGTCATAAGGAGTAAAGGGCCCTGCCGAAGGACCTAAGTCGTACTGAAGTTTGCCCCAGGAGGTAACGAAAAAAGGAGATCCCAAAAGGAACCTCCCTTTAGAAAAAAATTTACTTCAATCTATTAGAAATCAATACCGATGGTTATATAGTGTATTGGTTTGCCGCGGAACCCTCCCCGGTAGTATGGCCACCCTACATCATATCTGAGGGGGAATCCAAACAAAATAGTTCGAAGTCCAAAACCGGCACCCATCAAAATGTCGCCATCATTAAACGGAATCTCGAAGCTTCCACTTTCGGTGTTAACCGTTTTAGTAGTCTCCTTGCTGACCTTAAAGTCCAGGCTTGCATCATTCAGTGTTACGCTTTGCAGGTTACCATTCCGATCACGGTATTGGGTTATCACATCTTGTCCCCAAGCCATACCGGCATCCCAAAAAGCCACACCCGTCAGGTTATAAAGCGGTAGAATGGGTATAGGCCCAGGTAAGATGGCTGCAAATAACGGAAAGCGAAATTCAGCATTAAATAGCGTAAACTTATCCCCGTAGATATCATTATACGGGTGTCCCCTCAAAGGCAGAGCCGGGAGGGTAAAAAAGGTTTCTCCCAATCGATCCAGGGGAATGCTACGCCCGGAATACTTCTGATTTATCCAACCGAGCATCCCTCCCATAAAGAATGTCTGAGAGTCACGCCCAAACGATGCGGCACCGGATCCACGTAATGCAAAGGTATAGCCAGACCCGAGGTTAAAGTACTTTCGGTAGTCGCCGAGCACAGAAATAAATTGCAGCGTATTACTGGTAATGGGAGGGCTAGCTGTAAGACTGACAGAATATCGTGAGCCGGCAACAGGCGTAATAAATCCCGAAAGCGTTTTATCATTCGTATAAATAATCTGTGGATAAACAAACGTTGAAGACCTATTCTGCTGAATGTCAGTATAGGCTACACTATAGTTTTGAGCAAGCCCGATAGCAGACAATCCTACATCGATTCGACGGAATTTATCTATTGGGTATCGCATATTGATGGCTCCCCCATACGATCGGAATCGATAAAGCTGGCCCGTAAAATCCTGAAAATTGATTGAATTGTGAAAGAAGCTAAACAACCAATCTGCCCTGTTTTTCAAATAACCGTATTGCAAAAAGTAAGTACTGTTTCGCAAGTCCAGGTTTAAATTACTGCCGAAAGCTATCTGGTGATTACCCAGCAAATCACTGAATTGTATCTGGGTAATTCCGTAGGTACCGTAAGCAGTCGAGAAGTTGCCGCCGGCATAAATCAAATCAGTGCTGAATTTCAGCCGGTAATCTTTTGGAATATACCGTCCGTCTTCTGTTTTGTTGCCTTCAAGGTCAAATTTTGCCTCATCCAAATATTGATGCATGAAGGTCGAGTCTTTTTCGATAGAAGAGTCAAAGACATAATTCCTGAAATCAATATTATCCGAATTCTGGGTTGTAGAATCCGTTTTCGTGGTTTTTGTGGCGGCAAGAGTATCATCCATTGTGCCCTGAAGAGGGATATCATACTGAGCAGCAATAGCCGTTGTCAAACTTGTTGAATCAACAGGGGTGTTGAGAAGCAGTTGTCGGGTAAACATCGTAGCCGGTACCCGTTCGGCTTCCGTTTCCCTGGATCGGCGTTTAGCCCATTCATTAGGCTCCAAGGGTTTATCCTTCTTGCGGGTCAAAGGTGACCGTATCATGAAGATATCAAGATACCCCTTATTAATTGAGTTGACTGCCATACGACTGCCGTCAGCACTTAAAGACATCTGCATGACGCCTGTCTGCAAATCAGTCAACGGAAAAGAGGTTCGATCTGTCAAATTCATTTCATAAACATTGGGAATACCGTTTTCATCGGATATATAGAATAACTTCCCATCTCGAGTAGTAAAGGGCTGTTTCTCATTCCATTTCGGGGTTTTGGTGAGGCGTTGGGCGCGGCTGGCTCCCAGCTTCACCGAATAAATATCCGAATTGTATAAATCTTTATCGAGTAACAACCGGGAGGTATTTTTGACAGAATTCAATCTTACTTCATCCCCTCTGTGCGAAACGAAATAAATGGTTTGGGAATCCCCCCCCCAGGCCGGTTCATAATCTGAAATAACATCATCAGTCACATTATTAAACGCCTTTGTCTTCAGGTTATACACATAAATATCCTGAAATGCCCCAATGTTGCCGTCAAAAGCAATTTTATCTCCGTCGGGAGACCAAGCTACCGAACCAATGGCATCCAGTTTAGGAAACTTAACCATACGGACTTTGCCGGTATTATAATCTACAATTGCCAGGTTATCGTGTCCTTTTGATTTGGCAGAAAGGGCAATCTTCTGGCCATCCGGTGACCAACTCAGGTTGGGATTTAAAATGTTTAGCTCTTCAAAGTTTATATTGTCTTCGCCCTTGATCAGTGTTTTAATCTTCTTGCCGGTAATTGCGCTAATGACGACCACGTCAAAATATCCGCGAGCATTGGTAATCATGGCGATCTTATCGCCTTGGGGCGACACAGCCGGACTCGTATTATAAGACCCGGATTTTTTTTCCCGGCTCGTCAGTTCGTCGGCAAAATCTGTGATATCCTCACGATTAGCCACCTCCGGCAAATACCGCTTGCGATAATATTCACTCCACTTTTGGGACAGCTCTTCAATATTCAGCCCCAGAGTACGGGTAAAGGCCGTCTGTAAATTACGCTGTGATTTAAGGGTCTGCATAATTTCAGTAATCTTCGGCCGGCCATATTCCTGCGCAATGAAATTCCATAACGACTCACCCCCTCGGTATGCAAAATAGCCGCCGAGCCGTTGGATGGGAGGTAAATAATCATTAATGACCGCATCGCGGATCCACATATCCGTGTTGGTATCCCATCCGAGCGACGTATATTCAGCCATCCCCTCATTAAACCAGTTAGGTATTTCGAGAGCATTCCCGCTTAAGCGAGACTGGACCGTTCCACCATAGAACATATCGTTAATTACGGCATGCTCCAACTCATGATGTAAGGTGCTTCGAAACCGCTTGTAGTCCCCCTCAAAAGGCATGGTAATACGGTTTTTATAGGGATCGGTAACACCGCCGATTCCCTCGGCATCAATGGGCAAAGGCACTACATTCGTCTGTGAGAAATCGTTGTGAGAATCATATATAATAACCTGAATACGATCCGCTATCTCATGGTCGAAATCCTCCTGGAGCTGTTTTAAAGCCCCTTCCAAAGAATATGCTGCAAAATTGGCTATATCATAGTTTTTAGAAGTGTAATAGAAGACATCAAAATGCTCCGTCTGGATATAACGCCAGTCAAAATTAGAGTACTGCACTCTGTTCTTCCCAAAAGAGAAATACTGAGCATTCGCACTTTCAACCCCAGCCAACAGAAAAGCTGCTGAAAATAGAACAAAAAAACGCTGAATATATTTTGATGCCTTCATATTAATTAACACCTGTTTAAATCAAAATTAAATTACTGACCGTCACCTACTAGCTTCAGATCAATTTGTCTAGCCTTTATATCTGTTCTAACGACTTTAACACGAATTTCTTTTCCAAGCTGGTATTTTTTACCGCGGTTTTTTCCAATAAGACAATGGCGCTTCTCATCGTATATATAATAATCATCATTAAGGTCACTTACACGTACCATACCTTCGCAATGGATATCTTTTAAATCAACAAAAATACCTTTATCTATCACTCCACTGATAACACCGTCGAAATCTTCACCAAGATGCTGGCTCAAATATTCAACCTGTTTCAGCTTCACAGATTCACGTTCGGCTTCTATTGCAGAACGCTCTCTTTCACTACAATGGTTTCCCATCTGCTTAAGTTCACTGTAGGGATAACCAGGTTTCCCCGCAGCATAATTCTTCAGCAAACGGTGAACAATCACATCAGGATAACGGCGTATAGGACTGGTAAAGTGTGCATAATCTTTAAAACCCAGCCCAAAGTGCCCGATATTATTGGGACTGTATTCCGCCTTTGCCATCGCCCTCAACATTAGATCATTAACCGTCAACTCAAGGGAAGTGTCCTTAATTTCTTCCAGCAGTACATTAATAGCCTTGGAACTCACGGTTGGGCTGTCGATATGGAAATTGATGCCAATAGGTTTTACGTTTTCTTCAATATTTTTGAGCTTCTCCAAGTCCGGCTGATCATGAATGCGGTACAAAAAGGGAAACAGATCTTTCGTCGTCGTTTTCTTTGATTGCTTACGTAAATTATCAACATGTTTTGCAACCGTACGGTTCGCCATTAGCATACATTCTTCAATCAGTCGGTGAGCAAACAGCCGTTTTTTGAGTTTTACCTCAATCGGCTTTCCGTTCTCGTCAAGTACAAACTTCGGTTCCGGAGTCTCAAAATTAATGCTCCCTTCTTTGAAACGCTTATCCAGCAAAATGTGTGCGAGCTTCGCTGCTATACCCATTTCTACCGAAAACTCGTTCTCGGCCCCGTCAATCACCTCTTGTGCTTCTTCATAGGTAAAACGATGATTGGAGTGAATAACCGTTTCCTCAATAGAATAATCTACCAGCTTACCGTTAGGGGCGATCTCCATGAAACAGCTAAAGGCCAGTTTGTCATCTTGCGGGTTCAGACTACATACGCCATTGCTCAATTTTTCGGGAAGCATCGGTATTACACGATCCACCAGGTAAACACTGGTTGCCCGGTTGAAAGCCTCTTCATCCAACACGGTATTTCGGGGCATATAATGAGTGACATCTGCGATATGGACCCCAAGATAGAAATTACCGTTATCCAATATTTTTATGCTCAGAGCATCGTCAAAATCTTTTGCCGTATCCGGGTCGATAGTAAATACAACTTCATCCCGGATATCATGGCGGCGCATAATTTCTTTTTCCGGAATCTGATTAGGAATATTATCTGCATATGCTTCAACTTCTTCGGGGAAGGCTGCCTGAATCTGGCTCTCCGCCAGTATGGAAAGCACATTTGCATCATTGGTACCTTCCTTGCCCAGCACCTCCACTATTGACGCTTCGGGTAGTGAGCGCGGGTGTACCCAATCCACAAGCTTAAACACAACTTTGTCGCCCGATTTCGCCTTGCCCACCTTATCCGGAAGAATGAAAAAATCGGTATGAGCTGATTTCTCATCGGCCTCTATTATGTAGTTCTGTTTTCCCTGTTTTTTAAGCGTTCCAACAAAAATATCACGGCCTCGCTCTACGATTTCTACAATTTTTCCCTCGCGGCGGCCTCTTCTTCCTTTTTTGCTAACCAGTTCCACTTTCACTGTATCGTCTTGCAACGCGGTATTGAGATATTTTGAGGGGATGCGTACATCTTCATCAAACGCTTCCGTAATCAAATATCCAGTACCCCGCCGGCTTATATCGATTTTGCCTATAACCGTGTTCTTGTCCTTAGGTTGGCCATTCGAAGATAGTTGAATGGCCCCACCCTTGCGCTTCACAATTAAATTTCGGTCGTACAGAGAATTGATAGCACTCTTGAGCCGATTGTTATCTTTTTTACTTTTTACTTTTAAAATATTCTGGAGCACATCAAAAGGCAGGTGTGCATCAGGGTTACTCCTCAAAATATCGAGAATAATATCCTCGAATGTTTCTTTCTTACTTTTCGTCATTGAATAATTTATAAATCTGAATCTTAAAAATTTTTACTTTAATTCTTTTTCTTCCTTTGCTTTCTGTTTCGTCAGAACGTTGCTGTCGGTTGACTCTTTTTTCTTCTTCTTTCCAAATATACTGTCAAATGTATTCCCTATTCTGTTAAACAATTCCTTCCATGTGTTAAAATGGACCTGTGCTTCCAGGCCTATACCATCAACGGTAGGGGTAACATCCCCTGCTCGGTTACTCGTCGGCCCAAAGTTATTCAAAATTTGATCCTGTCGGTGAAATGCCGTCAACGACAGTCCCCGCTGAATTCGATAGGTAGCATTCAAGTCCCCAATACGCTCACCAAATGAGGTCTGGGGCCCGCCTCCCGTAATCTGTCCTTCGCGCCTCAATATGAGGCGATCGTTGTATAAACGCAATGCAATGCCCAAATCTACCTCGTTATACGCATTTAAATTGAAATCTACATCGAGACGACTGACATCACTGTTAAGTAACGCATTTATTTGATTAGATAGTAATGGACTTATAACCTGATTTGAGAGCAAAGGGTTCAAAACTGTAGAGCCCTTAGTCAAACTCTGGCTGAGTGAGGCGGTACCATTAGCTCCCTGGGTTGGGATGAATTGCCCCGTAAGCAAGATGCTCGTAGCCTGGAGCAATTTTTGTTGATCATCGCGGTTGATCTGATTAATCGTATACGTGAGTGTAGAGTTCGAAGACAGGTCCAGCGATGTCGGTAACTGAAAATAGTAATTATTCTCGACACTATTAAGTGTTCCGTTAACTTCGACGATGAGATCAACAGGGACCTGTTGTCCCCCGCCTTGGCTTTGGGTATTCACTCCGTCATCAGCCGTAAGGGTACTGATATTGGGGCGAGCGTGGTAAATGGCACTGATATCAAGCCGTGCATTATCGGGTGGACCTTCCCAAACGATTGTCCCCCCTGGTTCCAGCTCAAGCTTTCTGCTGATAATTTCCCCGGTTACAAACTGGTAATTCCCACTGTTGATATTATAACGGCCAAACATTTGTACATCCTGATCCTGCATCGTTATACGCAGCTGTCCGGTTCCCTGTGCCGTTAACACCTCCCCGGTAACCGGATCAAAAATAAGATGGACATTTATGTTCTCGGGAGCTTCAAATTGCAGATCAAGATCAAAGCGCTCGCTGAAAGTCATGCTTTGTATCGCTTCCTGGAGCGCATCTTCACTCATCGCCTGGCCCTGTTCGGCAACCTTCACTTCCGAGGGTTTTGCCTTATCGGGTTCTTCAAATGAATCCACAAACTGAATGAACTTACTGGTCTCATTCAACTCTGTCTCTTCAAGAAGGGGTATGGAAATATCAGAATCGCTGGTAACTTGCAAAGGGTTTTGGGTTCGCAAAAACAGGTCATTATTGGCTCCCGTAAGCTTCACAACCCCTGATCCCGAAACATTTCCAAAAAAAGGCACATCCGGATCCATCTTGTTATTTAAAAACTGGAGTTTATTCATTTCCATGGTAAGATCCAGGTAGGTGATTGGTTTAAAATCATTCAAATCCACCGTACCCGTAACAATACCCGTCCCTCCTTTCGTATCCATCACTCGCAGGGAATCCAGGGTCACTCCATCGTGTCGGTCGAGCCCCACATGCCCATTAACGAAATAGTTGGTATTTAGAAAACTTGGTTTGGCAAATACATTTTTTGCCTGAAAATCCGCATGAAAATCAAAATCCTGCAGGTTGCCCGTAATGTACCCCTGCCCGGATGCCTGGCCTTCCATATCCTGGAATACATTATGAACAATCAATGGGATAACCCACATGTCAATCTGTTTGAAGTCTGCATCGAAATAAAAAACCGTATCTTGCTTTATATCCGGATTGGGCGTCTTAAAATAGCCGTTAAGCCTAATATTTTGGCCGATGTCATCATTGGCATCCAGATACTTTTCATATTTGGTTGAATCGGTAATTACATCAATTTGCGTATCAAAATGATCTTTAGCCGGATTGTATTCACTGTTAAAACGTACATCCCCAATCATGCGGTCGTTTAATGCGAAGCGGCCGACAGTCAACGCTCCCTGAATGGTGGGGCGACGGGTAAGCGAGCGAGTCACAAGGGTCCCATTCAATACCCCCGCGAAATCGACTTTCCCTTTAACCAAATCAGAAATGCGGTTCAAGTTGATATCCTTGAGGATATAGGTAAGCGAATCACTGCGATTCTTGCTAAGTGTTCCCTGCAACTGGAAATACTCATTTAGATTTTGAAAACTGAACCGGTGAAAATCAGTTTCCCCACTGCGATTGTAAATAAATGATGGAACGGAACGGTTGGTCCAGGCATATTCTTCATTCCCAAGGAAGAAATGAGGTATCGACACTGCAATGGATGAATCAGACATAATAGCATCCATGGCCATGGAGAAACGGGCCTTTTGTGATATGCTACCCACATGCTGAGTAAGATGAATAGAATCTTGCTTGACTGACAAGTCAATTCCAATAGAATCTAAATCTACCTTATCATTCTTCATTGAAGCGATATCGGTCTCAAAATCGATCGTGGAAAATTCTTTGAGGTTTCGGTCGCTTCTGAAACTTGCGGTAAATTGACTTCGACTGTTGCCAAATTTTAACCGGTTGTACTGTAATGTATCAGCCCGCATCTGTGCGGATAGCAGCATTCGGGGGCCATCCGAGTTCACTTTAAAACTCAGCTTAGAATCCGTTTTTATATCCGGAAAATCAGGTAAATATTTTTTGATAATCTCCAGGTCTTTAGTCTCAATCGTTCCGTCAAGAACCAGGTTTGTGCCGGGGGCTTCCAAGGACGTCATCTGGGAATCCGCAGGTACATCCATCAAGATCTCAGCCTTATATCTATTCCGCAAGTAAGCCGTCCAGTATTTTGCCTCTTTTAAAATAACGGTAGGAACAATATTCCCGTCGATATTTAAATCAAGCAGCGAGCTGGTCATTCGGAAAGAACGCTGTTCCTGATCCGGAGAATTCAAATCCATATAAAACTGATGAGCCCGCACCGTATCCCCCCCGATGACCGAAGGCTTTATATCCAAATTTGCCCGCCCCTGAATACGATCGGGATCAAGACCCTGTACTTCAACATTGTAGTCGAAATTCAGCTTTGTGGAGGCAATAGCCGATGAGTTAATGAATTCGGACAGGTTAATATTTTGGGCATGTCCCTGCATCGATACCGGCGGCTCATCCTTACTAAAATTGACCCAACCATTCCCCGTTATCGATTGATCTCCATTATAGTATTCATACTCCTGTTTCCAGAACCCGTTGGTAAGAGAGGAAGTAAGCTTAAGTCGATCAACGTTAATATTATTAACCTTACTGTCATTGAACGTAGCCTCAAATTGACTCACCGCATCCCGGAGGGTAAAACCCTGCCCTTCCAACCGCGCATCAAAATTCAGGGCCGTAGTATCCAATTTTGCTATAAAGAATGGGCTTAGATCAACCCCTTCGCCGTTTATAGTGCCCACATACTGATAGGGAGAAACAAGCTGGGTTCGCCCATCCATTTTCAGTTTTCCCAACGGACTGCTGATATCGAGGTTGACGTCCACGGAATCGGCCGTACCCTTCGCTTTCCCCGATATCGTAATGTTTTTGAGCGCCTGAAACTGGGATGGCTTTATCTTCCCCGTAAGCTGTTGCAAGTCCTTCCTGAGCAAATTAACCCGGTCCAGGCGGACATCATAGGTAAAAGTATCCCGCTTCCGAATATGCTGCATTAATCCCCGGAAGTTTATTTCACTTTCTCCTACCCCCAGCGCAGCCTTATCTACCCATAGCGAATCGGTTGTACCTTCACTCTTTAATTTCAGTGTCAAGGGGCCTTTTATCCCAGTTGAAGGAATAAAGTCTTCCAAATCCCCGGGATAAAATTCCTCTGATTCAAGGTCGATGTTATATTTAGCCGACAAAAGCTGGGAGGCAAGATGGGGCTTAAAAAGATTGACCCCGTCCGCTTCTCCATTGAACACAAAACGGGAATTGCCCAGCATCAGATAGAAAGAATTACATTCCAGGAAACGTGCATCACTGTACACCTGCCCGGAAAATGAAATACTACCCGGTATCAGATCCTTTGATTGAGCCGAAAACGATTCAATATCGAGGTACCGCTGATCCCGCCCCCAATCCACAAAAAAACTGGTTTCAATCTCTGAAAGGGAAAAAGCATTCTCATTTTCGCCGGCTGAGGCCACAAAAAGGCTTCCTCCCGAAATTTCCATCCTGGGAGCTACCACCTCCACCCCTTCAATCCATGACTTTCCCGACCTCTCGGGAGCACTCGGTGCGACAGGCAACCTTCGCTCCAGGAATGTAATTTTGCCTTCCTTGTTGGTACCAAGCCAAACCCGCGGCTGCTCCATTTTGAAGTTGGAAATACTGATTTTGTTTTGCAAGAGACTCCAAATATCTATCTGGGTATTGATATGGTCAATAATTGCCAGGGTATCCTTCTTTGTAGCAGCGGAATCACCTCCGGTCAACACCACATTGTTCAAGGTGAAACGGAACGGCAAAAAACCATCGACATTTCCAATAGAGAGCTTTGCTTTGTATGAAGAAGAGACTCGTTGTTCAATTTTTTCAGCAAGATACTGCTGTGTGGTATCCAACTGAAGCAACCCCAATATGCTGCCTCCCACCACCAGGATAACAACGAGCACAGATAAAATAATCCCCCAGAAATATTTCCAGCTCTTATGTAGCCACCTAAAAAACACTATATATCTTCGCTAAAAATTTTAATTGAATTGAGCCAGTGCATATTTCCATGCCTCTTGCAATCTTGAATAATCATTACATTCATAAATATAAGGCGAACCCCAATCATTCAATAACACTAATCGCAATGTGTTGTCTTTAACTTTTTTATCAGATTTCATAGTCTCAATCAATCGTTGGATATCGTTCGGCAGCGGGTTCATCTGCTGCTTATACAACGAAAGAAAAGGTGCAAAACGTGCATTGTGCACCGGATAGCCCAACTGCCGTGAAAAATGGGTGGCTGCAATCATCCCTACAAACACCGCTTCTCCATGGGATATATTGCCGTAACCGGCAACGTTTTCTAGGGCATGACCAAAAGTATGGCCAAAGTTTAAGTAAGCACGTTTGCCGGCCTCCAGTGCATCCTCTTGCACAATATCAATTTTTATACGCGCGCTTTCCGTAATAAGTTTTACCCACCGGTTACCGGGTGTCAACGCCCCGTGTGCCAAGACCTCAAGTTCATTAAATAATTCAGGGTTTCGGATGGCTGCATATTTCAGAATTTCTGCCATACCGGTAACCCACTCCTTTTGTTCAAGCGTTTCCAGGAATGTGACATCGGTAAAAACAGCATCAGGCTGGTAAAAAGCCCCGATCAAATTTTTCCCGGTATCGTGATTTACCCCGGTCTTGCCCCCAATAGAGCTGTCAACCATAGCCAATAGGCTGGTAGGTATATGAATCAAAGGAATTCCTCTGAGTACAGAAGAAGCCACAAATCCCCCGAGGTCACCGGTCACACCTCCACCAACAGTTAAAAGCGGGGTATTACGTTCTACTCCCTGTTCTAACACCTTAGTAACAATCTTGTTCCATTGCTCAACCGACTTGGATGCCTCCCCTTCAGGAACAACTATAAAATGGCTTTCATCAAAAAATCCCTCAATTATTTCTTTCATTCGTTTTCCGTACAACGCATCCACCTTCTGGTCAATCACTATGAAAGCTTTTTGGCTGGAATAACGCCCCGAACAAAAATCAATAATTGCATTCGAAAGCCCTTGCCCCACCCATATATTATATTGCTGCCGGTGGGAGATTTGGACATTAATAATATTCGACATGATTTCTAATCTTCTTTAATAACCTTTCAACAATTTTTCCAGGCGGCTCACTCCCGTCATTGACAACCTGGATAACCGCCTGTTCATACAATGGTAATCGTTCTTGGTATAATGATTCTAATTCAACGCCAAGTGCCTTTTTTGTTTTGGGATTCCCCTCGTCATCCAGCAAGAGCGGTCGGTTTTTATCCTTCGAAATCCGACTTAAAATAACAGAAATAGGTGTTTCAATAAAAACGAGTAGTCCTTTCAGTTTTAAATGATCAACCAAATGCTGACTTTGCAAGCTACCACCCCCCAAGGCCACGATCCCTTTGAATGTTCTAGACACTTCAAGCAACGCTCTTCGTTCAATCATACGAAACCCTTCTTCACCGGATTCTGCAAATATCTCAGGGATTTCCATACCGGCCATTTCAATAATCTTATCATCCAAATCCAGGAACGAAAGTTCTAATTCCTCCGCTAAGTCTATCCCAATAGTGGATTTTCCGGCGCCCATAAATCCGCTCAAGAATATGATATCAGGTAAATTCGAAATCATTGTTAAATTTGATGCTTATTGAACATGCCATTCTAAACTGTTGGTCCAGAATCTTTTCAGGATCTAGTATTTTTAAAATGAATCTTAAAAAATTTCTTGCAATAAATGCTGAAATAAGCCTAACAAAAAGCTGTCGGGATTTAATTTTTATTGGATCAGCCCCAAAATAAAAGCATGATGGCATTCTTCTGACCATTGAAATTAAAAAATCAGTTCTTCTTCGGTTTCATCGGCGGCACCATGAGCACTTCTTCCCGCTCAACGACCACCGCACCGGGAGCCGCCCCCTTCGGTTTGCGGACATACTTGCATTTTGTATACATAACCGGCGCAGATTTCATCCCCCGCGCTTTCGAATAGTAGGCGGCATAACTCGCAGCTTTCAGGAGCACCTGTTGCGGCGGAAAATCCTTATTATTCCCCATTCTGATAACCGTATGCGAACCGGCCACGCCCCTTGCATGCAACCAAATATCCTCTTTATGCGCGTGACTGGTAAGCTGGTCATTACTTTTTGCACTTTTACCAATCCAAATTTCGTATTTCCCCACCCTGAATTTGCGGAACGGAGAAGAGGCCTGGCTATCATCGCCACTCCCAAAGCCATAATCCTCCAGCTTATTCTTTTGATCTTTGATCCAACGGTCGAGTTCAGGAAGATGCTCAATTTCCCGAACCTCCTCCAATAACCGACCGACTTCTTTAAGTTCAGACTGTACCTTTGGGAGACGCTCCTTAGCCCTTTTATAGGTTTTTTTGGCGTCTTTGGCTTTTTGGTAATAATACTCAGCATTGCCGGGAATGTCCTTACCTTCTTTCAGCGGTATCGAAATCTCCTTATTATCCGCGTAAAAATCTGCAATCGTGATGTTTTCCGTTCCTGCCGAAACGGTCTCGTGGGCATGCGCCATCAACAGATGGCCAAACTTTTCATACTGTTCGGCACGCTCCAGGCTTTTATCAGCCTGCTTTAGTTGTTCCACCAACCTTTTCTTTTGGGTCTTATTGTGTTCCAGAAACTCGACGATCTCTTTTTTCTTATTGTGAAGCCTCCTCAGGTGCACCGCATTTTTATAGGCAAAAGCGACACAATCATTCACCAGGTCACACTCTTTCTCGCTGGGAATATTAAGCAGCTCCTGTGACCATAGGCAAAAATCACCGGTTTTGAGCACCCGTGGATGCGGATCATTAAGCAGGGCATCTGTCAGTTTTTCAGTAAATATTTTGACTTCACCGGGATCCATATGCTCCACATCATATTGTTCAACGATAAATGGAAGCAAGTTTCGCGGTAGCAACGGGTTAACCTCAGTCATTTGATTCTTGGCATTCCGGCCCGGGCTTACTTCATTTTTAAAATCCGGAGCATGAGGACGAGGCGGAACCTGCCCTTTGATTCCTTCGGGATTTTTAAAAGCATCTATAATCTTATCCTCTTTTACTAAAAATACATTGGGATGCCCACTAAACAACTTAAACATCAGGTACTGCCCATTTTCAAAATAGATTGAAATCAACCTATCTTTCTCTGCCAACCTCATATCGGCGATTTCCTGGCCTTCAAGTGATGGGAAAAACTCGATTACATTATTCTTTTTGGGCGGCCTGTAGAAATCATGGAACAGAACTGTCTCTCGTGAGTTAGCACTAAAAATAATCCGCGACATCTTATCATCCTTTTCCACATAGATATACAACACATCCTTATGCGGACTGATGGCAAACCCAAAAAATCCACCCAAGATTTTTTCTTTTATCTCGCGGTTTAGATATATTAGCGTGTAAAAGTTGTTCATACTTTTATAGAGACGTTGTAGACAATCTGAAAATACAAAATACGAGCTAACGAATGACATATCCGATTTTCAACTCCGTAGTGAACCGGATAGAAAGTGACCTTCGTGAGAGAGACATTACTATGAATTCATTTCGGACCTGGAATGAAGATAGAATAAATGCAACGGGACTGGAAATTGAAATTGATTTAAGCAAAAAGTCTAATTTTCTCAAGGCACTATCTATAAATTTCGACTGGGATCGTTTTCGGGAAACGGTTCTTGCCAAACAACTCCAGGGAATGGAAGAACATCCTTTCCTGCAGGAAGATAAAATGGTGAGTACTACTATTTCACCTGTGATTGATATAGAAATCACCTGGCTTTTCGATGAAAAGGCGCCACATCCCCAACTTGCCGCACGTAACGGTTATCACCGCTTGGATGCTGCCAGCCAGTGGATGGAAGAAATCAGCAAAGAAGTAAATGAGATTCTGGCTGACGATGATATTATCACCAGGTGGCATGTGGAAGTTGAGGGCACAGACAGTAGTAAATATTTATCTGCCGTCAACCTGATATCATATTTCCAGTACAAACTTACAGACCTTAAAAGCCTCAACGATGTTCATGCTTTTGTCATAAAACGCCTGCAGGAACTGCTTGTAAAAGCTAACAAAGTACTCAAAATTGTGGACCAAACGCTGAATCAGGCAGCCTAACTTAAGGCGGAAAATTGGGCATTTTAGGGGCCCGGTATAGATAACATCGTATAATTCGGTTCAACTTAAAATCTATTTCAATAAAAAAGGCCTTCACATGAAGGCCTTTTGTTTTTTCAAAGAAGGTTATTTCTTCTTATGCCGATTTTTTCGTAATCGCTTTTTACGTTTGTGCTTGGCAATTTTTGAACGCTTTCTCTTTTTTCCACTTGGCATAATCTCACCTAAAATTTTTTGTATTCAGCGATACATACGTGTATCTGGGGTAATGTAACTGGCAAACATACGGAAATACCATGAAATATGCCCGGCATTTTTTAACAACTAAATTAATAATTGCTAATCCTCTTTTGCCATAATCGAGTCATTGACCGCTTCCTTAAAATCTTTAGACATTTTAAGGACCGGAACGTATTGTTCAGGCACAATCACTTCTTCATTGGTCTTGGGATTTCGTGCAACACGTTGCGCACGCTTCACTACTTTAAAACTGCCGAAACCTCTCAATTCGATATTTTCGCCTCGTTTCATTGCATCAATAACTGTTTCCATAAAGCCATTGACTACAGCTTCTGTTTCTACTTTCGTAAGTCCGGTTGACGATGCAATAACATCAACTATATCTGCTTTTGTCATATTACTTCACCTTTAGTCAATCAGATTTAACCGATTATATGGTAGTTAAATAGAACGTTAAAACGTGATTAGACGATAGCACTTTCTATTATTAACATTTTAACGTTTTTTAATGGTTAGTCATAGTCATTTCCTAATTTAATCTAAAAAATTCGAAAATCTTTTTATACCTTCCGCTTCTATATTCAAATCTAACCAAACGGTGATCACTTTACATGGAATTACTTCAACAAATTGTAAAAACAGTAAACGACTTGGTTTGGAATACGCCAAGTTTCCTGCCCTTAATGGTTGCTGCTCTATTAAGTTATGGAATTTTCATCACACTTAAACTTGGATTTGTTCAGCTTCGTCGTTTCGCACACGGTGTCAAGGTTGTATCCGGTTTTTATGATAACCCCGATGATACGGGCGACGTCAACCACTTTCAGGCACTCTCTACAGCACTCTCGGCCACAGTGGGAATCGGAAATATAGCCGGTGTCGCTATCGCAATTCACTATGGCGGTCCGGGGGCCCTGTTTTGGATGTGGCTCACCGCTTTTCTCGGGATGGCGACCAAGTATTCCGAATGTACGCTCTCTGTTATGTATAGGGATAAAAATGCAGATGGTTCCGTTTCCGGCGGCCCTATGTATTATATCAGTAAAGGGCTGGGAGAAAATTGGAAGTGGCTGGCCATTGCTTTTGCATGCCTTGCTGTCATTTGCTCGTTCTTGACAGGTAATGCCGTTCAGGCCAATACCATGGCAGATACTATGGAAAGTGCTTTTTTCATTCCTAAGTGGATGACAGGGCTTTTCTCAGCAGGGGTCGTGGGACTTGTTATACTCGGCGGTATTAAACGTATCGGACGTGTTACCGCCCGACTCACGCCACTTATGGCACTTATCTATGTTCTGGGTGCCCTTAGCATCTTGTTACTCAATTACGAGCATGTAATTCCATCGCTAATATATATTGTAAAATCGGCTTTTTCACCGGAAGCCGGGGCATTCGGTATTATCACAGGAACATTCATGAATACCATGGTTTGGGGCGTTAAACGGGGGCTATTCTCCAACGAAGCCGGTCAGGGCTCGGCCCCCATTGCACACGGGGCGGCCAAGACCGAAGAACCTGTTCGCGAAGGGGTTGTGGCCCTGCTTGAGCCCTTTATCGATACGCTTGTCATTTGTACCATGACTGGGCTTGTGATCATCATCACCGGTGTATGGAATGTTAGGCATGATGCTGAAATCAACTTAAATTCCCTCGAGACAGAGCTTGTCTTCAATAATACAGCTAATCAAAGTTTGAATGTAGAAAATGGTATTATCACTAACGGCTCGTTGAAAAAAAGTGATGTGGTCATCGATACGCTGTATTCAAATTATGATGAGACAAACCTCCTTACCGGGACAATCACCAAGAAAGGAGACAATTTCATTGCTACAACTGAAGATGGAAAAACTATTTCATCGGTTTACGGAGAGGTAGTTGAAAATGGAGCTCCTCTTACGGCTATGGCTTTTGAGGCCGGGTTATCCCCACTATTCCCGGGGGGACAATATGTTGTTACCCTCTGTGTATTTCTCTTTGCAATATCTACCTCTATCAGTTGGAGTTACTACGGGGACCGCTCAATACAGTTCCTGTTGGGTGACAGGTCGATTATTTATTACAAAGTTGTATACGTAGGCATGCACTTTATAGGTGCTATCCTGACACTCGCTACCGTCTGGTCAATTGGTGACATAGCATTGGGACTTATGACATTCCCCAACCTGATCGCCTTATTTGCACTCTCAGGCGTTGTAGCAACAGCGTCCAAGAAATATTTTGATAAGGTTAAATCGGAAACCGAACAGATTTCTGAGTGACATGGCTGCTAATTTTGAGAACGTTACATTAATTGAACATCCCGTCATCAGCAGAGACCTCACGGTCTTACGGGATGTTTCTACCAAAATTGCAGACTTTAGGGGAGCTCTTAAGCGCATTGCCGTTATGCTGGCTTATCATGCCCTTATGGACCTCCCTTTAAGGTCCTTTGAAATAGATACGCCTATTGAAAAAACAACCGGCTATGATATCGACCGGGAAATAATGGTAATTCCCATATTAAGAGCCGGGCTGGGACTCTCAGATGCTATCCTTCGATTTGTCCCGGATGCAAAGGTAGGGCATCTGGGAATGTACAGGGACGAGACTACCCACGAGCCTGTAGATTATTACTCCAACATTCCAGATGGTGTTGAAAATGCGGTTGTCTTATTAGTTGACCCAATGCTGGCTACCGGGGGAAGCGCTGATGATGCCTTATCATTCCTGAAGAAAAAGGGCGCGCAACATCTCCGTTTTATTTCGTTAATTTGTGCACCCGAAGGGCTTCAACGTTTAGAAGAAAAACATCCCGATGTACATACTATCACTGCTGCAATTGACGAAAAACTTAATGACGATGCGTATATCGTCCCGGGATTAGGGGACGCAGGTGATCGATATTTTGGAACCACATAAAACAATCGTTTCTTTAATCTTAAGCCTCTTGGTTGTAGTCGGCACGAGTGCGTGCGGAGAACTTTCCCAGAAACAATCCAAACAAGTCAATGAGGCTTTGAAAGACTCCCTGACTTCGACTACCGAAACCTGGGGAGTTGATATGGAAATTATGGAGGAAGGGTTGAAAAAGGTCCGGTTGAAGGGCTCTTATGCAGCCACTTATGCCAATGGTGACAGAAACGAGACGCAGATCAAAGGCCCAATAAAGATCCAGGTTTTCGATTCAACAGGCGCAATCAAAACCCATGTTTTTTCAGATCGTGCCGTGTACCAGGCCGAGAATGCTATCTTTGAATTTTTTGGCAATGTAAAAGTCAATACTTCCGATAACCGCCATCTGGAATCGGAATATCTAAAATGGGAACAGGATAATAACAAAATCAGTACTCCCAAGTTTGTCATCATTACCACTCCCACCGACAGCATTGCCGGTACGGGCTTTAAAGGGAACAGCGATTTGACCAATTATACCATCGAAAAACCCAAAGGACGCGTCATTGTAAACTAAATGAATAACAAGAGACGTAAATATAGTTTTATCGCCTCACCTTATGCTCGAGCGGTACACCTTTTTTCTGTTGTCTGCCTGATGATAGTTTTTAATCAGTCGGCGAAAGCCCAAAACCGTGTCACCATACTGCAAGCGGATCTTATCAAGGGCGGTCGTTACCAGGACGAACAAGTACAAAAAATCCTTGGAAACGTTCACCTTGAAAGTAAAGATCTGGAAATGTACTGCGACAGTGCCTACCAGTTTACCAATAAAAACCAGATCCGCGCCTTTGGAAACATCGAGATTGATACCAAATCGGAAAAAATTTGGGCCGATACTCTTGTTTATTTCACGGACCTGGACTTTAGCCAACTTCGTGGCCGAGTAGTTATTGAAGCAGACAGTACAACCCTCTTTGGCAATAGCGTGGACTATCGATTTTCAACCAAAATAGCCCATTTCCTCGATGAGATTCGCCTCGAAGATCAGCGAGGCACGCTACTGGCAAATTCCGGCTTCTATTATCGAAAAGCCGACAGCGCCGAATTCCATGGGAAGGTGCAGTTGGCAGACTCACTTAAATACCTTGAAGGCGACTCTCTCTACAGTAATCGAACATCCGAAAAATACCAGATGTACGGCGGCGTGTTTGGAGATGATCGACAAAATGATTCCAGGATTGAGGGAGATTACCTTGAAGCGGATTCAACCGGGCGCAGGCTGCTGAAAGGGCATGCCTGGCTCCAAAACTTCGAAACCGACACCTCTGATACGGCACAGGCGGATACTACCCATATCAGGGCACAGGTTATCAGATCACAGGAATTACGCAATAAAAAAGACACGACAGCAGTAGTACACGCCTACAAAGATGTCCGCATCTGGTCTCCCACATTCTCTGCTGTTGGCGACACTTCTTTCTACTCCGACAGCACCGATATTTTCGAAATTTGGTCTAATTCTAAAGCCTGGCACAAACAAGTGCAGCTAACCGGCCCATATATCAGGGCAAAGCTTACGAACGGACATATCGACAGCCTGCAATCTTACCCTCATCCCTTTTCTGTTCAACAGGACACAGTCATCGGACGGCTAAACCAAATTTCCGGGGATACGCTCAGGGCAAATTTTAAAGAAGGTGCACTCAAGGAAATACATGTATATGGAAATTCACACCTTCTTCGCTTTACCAAAAATGATCAAGATAAACCAGACGGGGCCATCGACCTCAAAGCTCCCGACGTTCGTATCTTTTTTAAGGAAGGAGAATTAGTAAGAATGAAGGCCGCAGGTGCCGTTACGGGATCATACCTTCCCGAAAGTGAGGAAACAGCCAAACGCACCCTGGACGGTTTTACTTGGGACCCCGATTTACGGCCACAGCGTCCAACGGAAAAGATGCAGCGACGCTTCCCTCCTGTATCCCGACAGGTTTTCTTCGAATTGCCGCGGAGATATGTTGATCATCTCAAAAAAGCCGATCCCGACAATCCAAAGTTATCCAACCCTAATACAGCCAGGCAGTAGTCTATTCTTACCGGATAGTCTATCCTCTCTCCTGTCGCAGCTTTGGCCTTCGGGCGGAACCTTATGGAAAATAGAAAAAACAGCTTCTGTGACCGGAGTCCATAACAAACTGATATTTCCCTGGGGAAGACGATAACGGGAGAAGTGACTGAGCATACCTACTAACGTTGAAGAGCGATCGCTGCTGTTCGAAAATAGCCAGAACAAAATTTTGTTATCCCCCGGTGAGCTTTTTGTTACTTTTTTGCTCATTCAAAAAAGTAAGTGCCTATGGAACGCTCTTATTTTAATAAGGAAAAGGAAAGGGCAATTTCCCAAATCAATTTCACTGTCATTTCGACCGGATCCGCCAATAGGCGGAGGAGTGGAGAAATCTATTATGGCAAAATCATTTAGGTCATTTTCCGGGGACAAAAAAAAACGACCTCAGTCTCCCTTTGCCTTGATGCAAAAGGGAGAAAAGATCAAGGCGGTAGATTCTGAAAGCGTTTCGGATTGCGGGCGGAATAATTTTGATGGTCCTTTGCATCGCGAGGCAATTATCGGGCTATGCACCGGTACAAAATTATTCTGTTCGCCCTTCCTCCTCCACACAGAATCTAAGGCCCGATGCAAACCCGGAGATACCCGCTGTCGCAAGTCTTCAGGCTTGTGATAGTTTAAAAAACGAGAGAATAGGGAAAGGACAATCCCTAAAGCACTGCCTGTCATTTCGACCTCAGTAGCGTAGCTTTCGCTACGGAGTGGAGAGATCTTTTGAGATTAAGGACGGATGACTGTAGACCGATGACGGCCGACGATGTTATTATTTTTTAAACACACTCATAATCCTCCTGGGGGTCCGGGGCGATAACGGGAAAAACCGGTTAGCATAAGTACTGACGTAGAAGAGCGATCCCTGATGTACGGCTATAGCCAGAACAAAATCTTGTTATCCCCCGGTGAGCTTTTTGTTACTTTTTTGCTCATTCAAAAAAGTAAGTACCAACGGTGTCTTGCATCTTGTTCATTTTCCGGGGACAAAAAAAACGACCTCAGTCTCCCTTTTGCCTTGATGCAAAAGGGAGAAAAGATCAAGGCGGTAGATTCTGAAAGCGTTTCGGATTGCGGGCGGAATAATTTTGATGGTCCTTTGCATCGCGAGGCAATTATCGGGCTATGCACCGGTACAA
>JASFMR010000015.1:0-48465 GCA_050117475.1 Balneolaceae bacterium
CATTAATCCCCGTTTTTTTCTAGTTTTAGAATAAGAAATTATCTATGTAAAGCTTTTGATGTATGTCTGATAAAAGAAGACTGTTGCTTATTTTTGTTAAGAATCCTGAAAAAGGGAAGGTCAAGACTCGTTTGGCCAAGAAAATAGGTGATAAGGAAGCTCTTAATGTTTACCGTAAACTTCTTTTCATGACAAAAGAAGTTGTCAAAGATGTGGATTGCGAAAAACAAGTGTGGTATTCCAGTTTCATTCCGGATAAAGACTTGTGGAATTCCCAAACCTTCGGGAAACATATACAGCAGGGGCATGATCTTGGCGAACGCATGAGTATAGCATTTAAAAATGCTTTCCAAGGCGGGGCCCCAAAGGTGGTGCTTATTGGCAGTGACTGTGCAGAGTTGACCAAAGATATCATTGAAAATGCATTTCAGGCGCTTGAGCATAGTGATGTGGTTATCGGCCCTTCGTTTGACGGGGGATATTACTTGCTGGGGATGTCTTCTTTTGAACCGGATCTTTTTGAGAACATTGCCTGGAGTACTCCTTCGGTCTTTGAACAAACCATTGCCAAAGCCGGCCAGTTACATCTTTCCATAGCAATGTTACCTCGTTTGAACGATATCGACACACAAGAAGACTTACGTCAGTCGGACTCCAATTTGATAGATTTATGATTCTGAGTATTGTCATTCCCACCTTTAACGAAGGAGAAAAAATTTATCAGACTTTAGAAAAAGTCAAGGAACATGCCAAGGATACTCCCGAGTTACTGGTAGTAGATAGCGGCAGCCGAGACAATACCGTTTTAAAAGCAGCGGCTGCCGGGGCCAGGGTGGTTCAGTCACCTCGCAAGGGACGCGCTGCACAAATGAACTATGGAGCCCGGCAGGTTGATGGCGAGGTTCTCTATTTTTTACATGCGGACAGCATCCCTCCCCGGAATTTCGATCAGAAAATTAGTGATGCCTTGAATTCGGGTTCTGAAGCGGGTTGTTTTCAGCTGGCTTTCGATGAAGACCGGCCTTTGCTGAATATGTATGCCTGGTTTACCCGGTTTGATTTCGATTTGTTCCGCTTTGGGGATCAAAGTTTGTATGTCGCTCGTGAGGTTTTTGAGGATATCGGGGGATTCCGGGAAGACCATCTTGTGATGGAGGATAATGAGATCGTGCGGCGTCTGAAGAGCCGCTACTCTTTCGTTGTCCTCGAAGATAAAGTGGAAACATCTGCCCGGTCATATCTTGAATTCGGGATATTGAAACTCCAGCTTCTCTTTACCTTGATTGTGATTCTATATCACTGTGGGGTGGATCAGGAGACCTTGGCTCATCTACGGAATAATGCCCTGGACTGGGCTTAAATATTGAATTCTTTCCCCGGACTAATCGAAAAAATTACATGAATACGATAGGAGAGTAATCCTAATCCTGCTTTTCAATGACTTGATAATTGAACCATCGAATATCCCTAACTTTATCAGGATCGTAGTTCGTAGCTTGGACATTGCCCATGTACGTACCAGCTGTATCAGGTGCCGTTATTGAAAATTTATTCTTAGATGTAACTCGCGAAGAATCCCAATAGTCAGGTTGAATTTCCCATATAAAATCAAAAGAGGGGTCGGTACTATCCTCTATGATGCAGGTAAACGTAACGGTTTCATTCACTTCAACAGGATTGGGATCGATTTTAACGCTGATAATTTTTGTTTCCCAATCTATTTCAAAATCATTCCAGTCGGTAGGCCCGATATTGAAATTACAAGAGTAAACCAACAAAGGTATTATTACAAGTTGGGCCAGATATGAGGTATGTTTTTTATAAGTATTTTGATTTGCCATCTCTCTTGTCTCATATTTTAATAGCTTTTATAATGTTAGGTATTTATTTATCAACAATGGATAAGAGTAAGGCATATTATGGTGTAATACATATTCTTACCAGAGAGGCAAGTAACCCCAAGAAATGGCTTTCGTCATTTTTTTTGGCAGAACAGTTATCAAATAATCGGAGTTAGCGGGGAACCCCCTCAGGACAAAGTGAGGATGTAGTTCATACTTTTATCACCCAAAGTTAACGATGCCCTAACATCTGTTTTCTTATAAGATGGTGTAATAAATATTAGTACAGGAATTACAATGCGACATTATCACAGTTTTGAGCCTCACAGTGAATTATATAGAGCTTTAGGAAGAGGAAGGAGGATTCTTAATATTTTATTTATATACAATTCTTACAAATTTTTATTACATTTTGTGCCTTAAAAAATGGCTGGCATCATAATGTTGAGAAATATTTGAGTTGGTTGTTTTGCATCCCTAAACGTGATCAAGACGCGTTTAAATTTAAATCTAAAATAACAATCATATCGATTATGAAACGTTACACAAGCATACTGTTTGCTTTTTTGATGTTTCCAATGATGGTTTTTGCGCAGCATTCTATCAAAGGGAGCATTAAAGAAGCTGATACTGGAGAAGTGCTACCCGGTGCAAATGTCGTTATTGTAGGTACCAGTAAAGGTGCCTCGGCTGATGCAGACGGACAGTACGAAATCGGCAATTTGGAAAATGGAACCTATACGCTCCGCGCGACCATGGTCGGTTTTGCAGCTGTGAAGAAAATTGTTACCATTTCCGGTTCTGACGAGGTAGTGAATTTTGAGCTCAAGATGTCAAATGAATCCCTTCAGGCATTAGAGGTTTTTGCCTCACGAGCTGTTGAAAGAAAAACACCGGTTGCCTATACCGATGTTGACAAGGAGCAGATTAAGTCTCAGCTTGGGTCAAGAGATATTCCGCTGGTATTAAATACGACCCCATCTGTTTATTCTACAGCACAGGGTGGTGGCGCAGGTGATGCTCGCGTGAATGTTCGCGGATTTAATCAGCGTCATGTTTCTATCATGTTGAATGGTGTTCCTGTCAATGATATGGAAAACGGTTGGGTCTATTGGTCTAACTGGGACGGTGTCGGTGATGTAGCTACTTCTATCCAGGTCCAAAGAGGACTGAGTGCTGTTAACTTAGCGACTCCTTCTATAGGGGGAACAATGAATATTATTACCGATCCCGCTGCTGTTGATAAAGGCGGAATGGTTAAGCAAGAACTGGGAAGCTATGGTTTCCAGAAAACCACGGCTGTGCTTAACACCGGTCTTATCAATGACAAGTTTTCGTTTTCTGCAGCCGGCGTTCGCAAGACAGGTGATGGTTACTACGACGGCAGCTGGACAGATGCATATGCATTTTACCTGGGCGCTTCTTACCAGGTGAATGACAATAACCGTTTGGACCTGTATGCAATGGGTGCCCCTCAGCGTCACGGACAAAACTTGTATGCCCAAAACCTTGCCGCATACAGCCACAGCTATGCACGTGATTTGGGTTATAGCCAGGCAGCATTGAATGCATTTCCTGAGGCCGGCCGGACATACAATGAGAATTATAACACGGTTTCCAGTTCGTATGGCGGTGATCAGTGGAAATACGGCGAAAAGCGTCAGCGTTATGATAATGGCTTTATCAATGAGCGTGAGAACTTCTATTACAAGCCCCAGGTTAACCTGAACTGGTATTCCAATTTAAGTGATAACCTTCTGCTTTCGACCGTAGCATATTATTCCGGTGGTAAAGGAGGCGGTACCGGTACGCTTGGCAGCATCCAGTGGGATTATTCCGGGCCTTCACGAGTTGCTGACTGGGATGCAACGATCGCAGCTAATCGGGCTAACGGCGGTGAGTCTCTTGGAATCCTGCGAGCCAGCCGAAATAACCAATGGACCATTGGTGCAATTTCTAAAGCCACACTCACTACCGATAACTGGAAAATTACCGGCGGTGTTGACTGGAGAACGGCACAAATAGACCATTATCGCGAAGTTTATGACCTGCTTGGCGGTGATTATTTCATGAAGACAAACGATGACTTCAACCCTAACCAACAAATAGGACTTGGAGACAAAGTTGATTATAACTATACCAACTCAGTTGATTGGATTGGATTCTTCTTGCAAGGCGAATACAGTACCGATAACTATACTGCCTACGGGATGGCCGGATATTCCGGAATCAAGTACGGCCACAAAAACTATTTCACTGATGGAGGAAATGGAAAGCCTTTAGAATTGCATTCCGATTTTATCAGCGGATACCAGGTGAAAGGTGGATTTCTTTATAACCTCTCCGAAAAGGTTGGTCTTTTTGCCAACTTAGGCTTCGTTTCGAAGGTGCCCATTTTTGATAATGTGATTAATGACTTCACATTTACCAAGAATGATAATCCCACCAACGAAAAGTTTTACTCTTATGAAGTTGGTTCCAACATACACTTGTTGGATAATCGATTGAACCTGAAGGCCAATCTTTACTATACAATCTGGAATGACCAGGCGTATACGATTACCGTTCGGGATGCCAATCAAAACGATCGTTTCGTAAACGTTGAAGGAGTTAACTCACTGCACTCCGGATTTGAATTTGAAGTTGCATATCAGCCGGTACACTGGTTCCGCTTTGATGGTGCCAGCTCAATCGGTTATTGGAAATACACCAATAACGTGAGTGCCACTATTCAAGACTTTAGTGCGCCCGGAAATCAACGCACTGAGAATATCTATACGAAAGATCTTCGTGTAGGCGACGCTCCGCAGACACAATTCTCTTACGGGGTAACAGTTATTCCAATCCGTGACCTTTCGGTACAGGTAGTGGGCAAGTCATTTGCTGATTACTGGTCAGGCTTCGATCCCACAACCAGAACCGATCCTGCTGATGAAGGCGTTCAAAGCTGGAAGGTACCTGCTTATACAATCTTTGAGCTGCACGCCAGCTATAACTTCAGCAGCGTTCTTCAGGGTACCAAGTTCTTCCTGAATGTTTTCAACCTGACGGACAAGCTGTACATCCAGGATGCTACTGATAATAGCCCCTATAATGCTTTTTCCGGCAATGGGGTCAATCATAGTGTTGATGATGCCGAAGTGTTCCTGGGCATGCCCCGCACAATCAACTTAGGAGTCTCAGTTAATTTCTAATTCTTACTCCTGGATCCATAAGGGCGGCCCGTTCGGGCTGCCCTTTTTTATTTCTAATACCAAACCCCTTGCTATGAAAAGATGTACCTTGTATTCACTAATTTTTATTTTACTGTGCAATGGGATAACGGCTTGTAATTCAAAATCCCGGAAAGAATCTCATCACAAACTCTTACTGATTTCTTTTGACGGATTTCGCCACGATTATTTTGACAAGGTTGCTACTCCCAACTTTGATAGTTTTGCAGCTACGGGCGTAAAAGCCGAAGGGCTAATTCCTGTTTTCCCCAGTAAAACATTTCCAAATCATTATTCTATAGTAACCGGGCTTTATCCCGAACATACCGGCTTGGTCGGTAATACAATGTATGACCCCCAATGGGATCAATGGTACCATATAAGTGATCGTAGCGCTGTTCAAAATGGCAAATGGTATGGCGGAGAACCGATCTGGAATACCCTTGAAAAACAGGGGATTCGAACGGCCCCTTTTTTTTGGGTGGGATCGGAGGCTGCTATAGAGGACATCCATCCCACATTCTGGAAGAAATATGATGAGTCGATGCCATTTAGAGCCCGTATCGATACCGTTGTGAAATGGATGAGCAAGCCTGAAGGTGAAGGAGTGGATTTTGCTACCCTTTACTTCAGTGAACCTGATCATATGGGGCACCTATATGGTCCACAGTCTGATTCTGTGAAAGCGGCAGTCAAGGTGGCTGATGGCCTTATTGGCTATTTAAAAGAAAAATTGCAGAAAGCGAATCTTTGGGATGGGACAAATATTATTATCGTTTCTGACCACGGGATGACTGAGCTTTCCGGGGATAAACTTATTGTGTTGGATCATATTATCAATTCAGAAGATGTGAAATGGGTTATCCGTGGGCCGCTGACTATGATTCAACCCAAAAAGGGCAAGAAAGAAAAGGTGTACCAATCCCTCAAATCTCATGAAGATCATTACCGGTTATACAAAAGGGAAAATATTCCAACACGTTATCACTTGAAAGAGAATCGACGTGTCGCCGATATTATAGTGGTGGCCGATTTAGGCTATACGATTTTGAATGAAAAATATACGGGTAAATTCCTAAAATCTTTACCTGCCGGTACGCATGGTTATGATAATAATGAAATGGATATGCATGGGATATTCCTGGCACACGGACCGGATTTCAAAAATGGGATCACCGTCGATCCGTTTCAAAATATCCATATTTATGATCTGCTGAATGATTTAATGCATACAAAGCCTGCTCCCAATGACGGATCACTGGATAGTGTTAGAGTCCTTCTAAATTAGATTTCATAACATAAAACATTGCATCTATCCGTTTAAGCCAAGATATTTAGTCCAACTTTGAAACTGCAAAAGAATATCTGATTTGTAATGGCATATGTAGTAACTGAACCGTGCATCAACTGTAAATATACCAACTGCGCAGCGGTTTGTCCGGTTGATGCTTTTAGGGAGGGGCCAAACTTCCTTACTATTGATCCACTTGAATGTATTGATTGTGATGCTTGTGTTGCGGAATGCCCGGTAGAAGCGATTTATCCCGATGATGAGGTGCCTATGGAGTGGGAGCATTATATTGAATTGAATGAGCGACTGGCCGAAGAATGGGCTGATCATATCATCAATGAAACTAAAGAAGATCGTCCGGATGCCGACAAGTGGGCAGAAGTGGAAGATAAGTTTGAATATCTCGAAGAAAGCTGGGATTAGATTTTATGTTAAGAAAATATGTCATGCTGGACTTTTAGGGCGCTCGTTTGAGCATCTTTTCAGCAGACAGTGCTTTTAAAACATGTTTCCAACAGCTCCTTAACTATATTCAGAGTGGCATATTTTTATATTTAATCACCTTTGCTTGATTATCCTATTAATCAATAACGGCTAATATTACCAATATTATAATATGGGCGATTCGGGCTCCAACGTACAATTAAGTGTCCGAGATAAAATACTCGATCTCTCTTCTCCCAAAATTATGGGGATACTGAATGTAACGCCCGACTCTTTTTCTGATGGCGGTGAATTCAATAAGTTGGAATCCGCTCTGAGGCATATAAAGTTAATGGTTTCGGAGGGTGCCGCAATTATTGATGTAGGAGGCGAATCAACGCGCCCCGGTTCGGAGCCGGTATCTGAGCAACAAGAGCTCGACCGAGTGATGCCGGTACTTGAAGTAGCTATCCCTCAATTTCCCGATACCCTATTTTCGGTTGACACAACCAAATACAAGGTGGCGGAAGAAGCCCTTCAGCTTGGTGCGCATCTTGTGAATGATATCAGCGGGCTCAAAAATGAACCTCGCTTTGTGGATTTATGCAAGCAGTTTGCGGCAGGTTATATAATGATGCATTCACAGGGTGACCCCAAGACTATGCAAAGAAACCCCACCTATAACAATGTAGTGCGGGATATTTACACTTTTTTTGAGGAGCAACTTGCCCAAACAAAAAAGGAAGGGCTTGAAAATGTGATTATTGATCCGGGTATCGGTTTCGGAAAAACACTGGATCACAATTTGGCAGTGTTGGCAAACCTCAAAGAGTTTAAAAAACTGGGATACCCGATTTTGATTGGCGCCTCCAGAAAATCGATGATTGGAAAAATTTTGAATGGGCGCGAAGCGAAGGGGCGCATTGCGGGAACAATAGCGGTTCACTATCATGCGTTGATGCAGGGAGCAAATGTTATACGTGTTCATGATGTCAAAGAGGCCCATGACTCCCTGCTTGTCTTTGAGGCTATTCAGCAACACATTTGTGATTAGGAGCCTGCTAAGAATTTCAATTTCTTGTTTCGGAGATGTCCATTGGAACCAATTGCGTCAGGGAAGCTTTTTATAAGTGTAAGATTTTTCAAACTCTTAGTTCCTTATTGATTACGACTATTTAAAATTCTCCCGTATACTAGATTTCATAAAATTATAGTTATATTTATCAAAAGAATACTCAGTTAATCGAGGTACCCCATTGATTCCCATTGGCTTCCTTGAATTTGGAATTAAGGACTTCATTGAAGTTCTGATTATTACCATGGTACTTTTTTACCTGTACCGATGGATACGGGGAACGTTCGCCATACAGGCGGCAGTGGGCCTGGTCTTTATTATTATAGTAAATGCAGTTGTGAGTGCTCTGGGGCTTACAACTATAAACTTCATTCTCAGGGGCATTCTGGATGTAGGGGTACTGGCCGTAATTATCATATTTCAGCCCGAAATCCGTAAATTGCTCTACAGTTTGGGACAAAATACCAACTTGGATCGCTTTTTTGTCCGTTCCAATTCCGATACGATTATCGATGAAGTCATTGACGCAGTCCGAAATATGTCGCATTCAAAGACTGGGGCACTTATTGTGTTTGCCCGGACATCCTCCCTTCAGGACCTCGTTGACGTCGGTATCAAGTTGGATGCACGGGTAAACAGCGAATTGCTGCAGACTATTTTCAATCGGCATACCCCATTACATGACGGTGCTGTTGTTATCCGTAATAACCGTATTGTAGCGGCCAGCTGTTATCTTCCAATTTCACAAAATCAGAATATTTCCTCTGTTTTTGGCACCCGGCACAGGGCAGCGGTGGGTATTACCGAGACGAATAACGTATTTGTAGTGGTGGTATCAGAAGAGACGGGACGCATATCTATTGCCCGAAACGGGTCGCTTACCAGCGGATTGACGATTCAGAAACTACGAAGCGAAATGCAGCAAACCCTGGGAGAACAAGAGATAGAAGACGAAGAGGTAGCGTTCTCTTCCCAAAAGTCAGAGCTGAATATTGGCTGATTTATATTTTCCTTTCTTTTATAACAATTGGTTCTGTTTTTCGTAAGGCTCATCAGAAAGCCAAACAAAAACAGAATGCTGTCTTATGTCGAATTTGAAATCCATTATTCTTTTATTGTCTCTTTTCTTGGTTTGTACTGTGGCAAAAGCCCAGGACAAGGAATATAACCTGGATAATACCTACCCGATCGAGCAAAATGGAACTATCCATCTGAACAGTAATGATGCCGAAGTTTCTATTCTCGGAACGGATCGCACCGATGTACACGTGGTTGTTCATAGAGAGGTGGATATCAAAGGATTAAAAGGTAAAACGGGTGATTTTGAGATGGAGGTAAAAAACAGGGGAGGCGACCTGTATATTCGGGAGCTAAAAAATGAAAATTCAACGGTTATTTTTGGCACTATTCGTGAGAAATACCGCATCAGCATCGAGGCACCGAAAAATGTTGCACTGGATATCGATGGTGATGATGACAATTACCGGATTTCAGATATAAACCTTGGAATTAAAATGGATTGTGACGATTCGGATATCGAACTGATAAGGGCAAGAGGCGACAACTTTGATTTTGATGTGGACGACGGCTCTATACATATGGATCAAGGGCAGGGCCAGCTGAAGCTTAGAATGAGTGATGGAAAATTTTACACCGCAAATGCTCATTTCAATGAAATTGCTGCTGACATGGATGATGGCGAAATTGATGTAACTACCTCCCTGGTTGATGATGGATTCTACAAATTTGATATGGATGACGGGGATGTCACACTCAGGATATCGGGGGGCGGAGGCAGGTTTGAGATCAACCACGACGATCCCGGCATCTATGCAAGTGACCCTTTTCAGAAAGAGGGTTTTGACGAGCATAGGACCGTATACCGGTTAGCCGGCGGAAAAGCTCGAATCGATATAGACACGGACGATGGGGATATTAAGCTGGAAACTATTTGATTGATGAATAATATAAATCCAGCAATTTCTGGGCGGCTTGAAAGGAGCTGAGCTTTCCGTTTAAGACCTGTTTCTCGATTTTATCTCGCTGTTTCTTGACGGCCGGGTTATCATAAAACCGGTCTGTAAGTTCGTTAGTGATGGTATCATACATCCAATGTTTGGCTTGCCGGTTTCTTTTTTCCCTGAAATACCCGTCACGCTTTGTTTGGCTGATATAATCCTTAATTAACTGCCAAATTTCTGGGATGTGATCTCCCTTCAGGGCCGAGCAGGTAGTTACTTTGGGATTCCATCCCGACTCTGTTTCCGGGTACAAATGCAGTGCATTCTTGTATTCCCGTACCGCACGCTTTACGATTTTGGGATCAAGATCATCGGTCTTGTTGATGGCAATGGCATCAGCCATTTCTATAATACCCCGTTTGATACCTTGGAGCTCATCCCCGGCCCCGGCCAGCATCAGCAGCAAAAAGAAATCAACCATGGAATGGACGACCGTTTCTGACTGCCCGACTCCGACGGTTTCAATAAAGATCGTATCGTAACCGGCTGCCTCGCAAAGATAAATGGTTTCACGAGTCTTCCGGGCTACCCCGCCAAGGGATCCTGCGGTGGGAGAGGGACGAATATAAGCGCGGTCATTCGTGGCCAGTGTCTCCATCCGAGTTTTGTCACCCAGAATACTGCCCTTGGTACGCGTACTGCTCGGGTCGATTGCCAGGACAGCCAGTTTATGGCCCTTCTCGATGATATGGTTCCCCAGGGATTCGATAAAAGTACTTTTGCCGACCCCGGGAACGCCGGTTATACCAATTCGTATGGAATTGCCGGTTTCGGGCAGACAAGCCTCAATAATCTCCTGACCTAACTGCCGGTGATTTGGTTTCGTACTTTCAATGAGCGTGATGGCCTGGCTCAGGATCGTTCGGTTGCCTTCTTTAATGCCCGTAACATATTCATCCGGAGATAGGGCCTTACGCCGGTTTTTAAACCGTTTCAACCCTTTTGGATTGATGGATTTATTTTCTTCTACTCCCTTACTTACTGAAAGAGAAGAATCCTTATTTTTTTCTTTATCAGACAATAGTACTATTGGACCTAGTGATCTTTTTGGCTCTCAATTAGAATTTTAAGAATCTGTTGGGCGGCCAGGGAAATAATGGTACCGGGGCCAAACACTCCGACGACACCTTTATCATAGAGAAATTCATAATCTTGTTCGGGAATTACGCCACCGACAATCACCATAATGTCATCACGCCCCAGTTTTTCTAGTTCTTTAATGACTTGGGGAACAAGTGTTTTGTGTCCACCTGCAAGTGTAGAGACTCCTAAAATGTGAACATCATTTTCAACAGCCTGTCGTGCAGCTTCTTCAGGTGTTTGGAAAAGCGGCCCGATATCCACATCAAACCCCAGGTCAGCAAAACTGGTTGAAATAACTTTGGCTCCCCGGTCGTGCCCGTCTTGTCCCATTTTGGCAACCATAATACGCGGGCGTCGCCCTGCCAGGTCGGCAAATTCATCGGCTAATTGTTGCGCCTTTTTAAAATGTTCATCCTTATCTATTTCTGAAGAATACACACCTGATATTGATCTTACGGTTGCCTTGTAACGTCCGAATACGTTCTCCATCGCACTGGAGATTTCTCCCAGTGTAGCACGTTTTCTTGCTGCATTTACGGCTACTTCGAGAAGATTACCATTGCTGTTTTCAGCTACGTCGGTAATTGTTTGAAGTGCTTCCTGCACTTCATCTTCATTTCTCGTGGACCGAAGCTTCTTCAAACGCTCTATCTGGGCATTTCGGACTTTGGTATTATCCACTTCAAGAATGTCAATCGGATCTTCTTTGTCAAGCTGATATTTGTTGACTCCTACAATGGTATCTTTGCCTGAATCAATGCGTGCTTGTTTTCGTGCAGCGGCTTCTTCAATACGCATTTTCGGCAATCCCGTTTCAATCGCTTTAGCCATTCCGCCCAAATCTTCAACCTCTTGAATCAGCTCCCAGGCTCGGTGGGCAATTTGGTCTGTAAGATATTCAACATAATAAGAGCCTGCCCAGGGATCCACAGCCTTGGTGATCCCAGTTTCTTCTTGCAGGTAAATTTGAGTATTCCTGGCAATACGTGCCGAAAAATCCGTGGGCAGGGCAATGGCTTCATCAAGAGCATTGGTGTGCAGCGATTGGGTGTGCCCCAAAGCGGCAGCCATGGCCTCTGAGGTAGTGCGGGCAACGTTATTATAGGGGTCCTGTTTAGTGAGGCTCCATCCGGAAGTTTGACTGTGAGTTCGAAGCGACATCGATTTTGGATTTTGAGGGTCAAATCGTTTGACCAGCTTGGCCCAAAGCATACGGGCGGCACGCATTTTAGCTATTTCCATAAAATGGTTCATCCCAATGCCCCAAAAGAACGAAATCCGAGGCGAAAAGTCATCGATATCCAGTCCGGCATCAATCCCCTTACGAAGATATTCAAGCCCGTCGGCAAGGGTATAAGCCAGCTCTATATCACAAGTAGCACCGGCTTCCTGCATGTGGTAGCCGCTGATACTGATCGAGTTGAATTTGGGCATGTATTTCGAAGTGTATTCAAAAATATCCCCAATGATTCGCATCGAAGGCTCAGGCGGATAAATATAGGTATTACGTACCATGAACTCTTTGAGAATATCATTCTGAATGGTACCGGCCAGTTTTTCTTGCGGAACCCCCTGTTCCTCAGCAGTTACGATAAAAAAGGCCATAATGGGAATTACAGCGCCATTCATTGTCATTGAAACTGACATTTCTCCGAGGGGAATCTGGTCGAAGAGCACTTTCATATCCAAAATGGAATCGATGGCTACCCCCGCTTTGCCAACGTCGCCCGAAACGCGGGGATGGTCGGAATCATAGCCCCGGTGAGTAGCAAGGTCAAAAGCTACTGAGAGCCCTTTTTGTCCCTGAGCCAGTGCCTTCCGGTAGAAAGCGTTGGATTCTTCTGCAGTCGAGAACCCCGCATACTGACGAATGGTCCACGGTCGGAAGGCATACATTGTTGAATAAGGGCCTCGCAAATAAGGGGGAATACCCGCGGCATAATCAAGGTGTTCGAGTTCAATGATATCCGAATTGTTGTATTCCGATCGGACGCTTATTCGTTCGGGAGTCTCCCATTCTGAGCTGTTTTCAGTATTATTTGCTGATAATTCGGAATCAAATGGTATGTCGGAAAAATTGGGTCTCATAAAACGTAATGTCATCCTGATTCCCGGCCGGCAAATCAGAATCTTGATTTTAAATTTGTGTTAGCACGTAGAGATGCCGAAATAAGTTCGGCATGACATAGGGGATTAATTTTTAACTATTCCTAGTTTCTGTTGAAATCGCTTTAACGTTTCAAGAACATTGCTACCGGTGTATATAAACTCGTCGATACCGGCATCTTTATAGGTGTCAACATCGGCCTTGGGATAACCGGCCAGCACGAGCTGGGGCCGCTTCTCGAGCTTCGTTACAGCCTTGCATATTTCCGGAACCAGTTCCCTGTACTCCTTATCCGAGCCGCAGATAACAGCGATATCGGGTGCATATTTTTGTACGGCATTTACCGCTTCTTGTATGTTGTCATAGCCGATTGGTTCTTCGATATCGTAGCCGACACAGCCAAAAAAATTGCTTGCAAAACCCGACCGGGCTTTTCTCATACGGCGGGTACCCAGGGGAAGCATGAGTACTTTTGGAGTATAATCGTTATGTTCGGTTGCCAGTCGTAATTCCTCAAAAACTTGTGTCCCCCGGTAAGGCTTGATAGTTCTGAGTTGATGCTTCCCGTAGCCAACCAATTCTGGTACCAAATCACCAATACCCGCGTCCTTGGAAAACGCTTTTGCCAAGTCCTTAGGAAGATTTTCGCCGTTTAGCGTGAAATTTTTATCTGATTTGACAAGGGAGACCGTCTGGTATCGTGAATCAATCTTCTCTTCCATTTTATCGTCGGGATTGGGATATTGGTTGGTGCCAACGAAAATCCGTTCTCGGGTAGCGATGGTGTGATCACGCTGTTGCTGTGATTTCCCTATTGCCGCCTGAACAGTTCCGTTTTCGATGGCCTTCATCAACCCGCCCTCCAGTTCAATGTCCCGGAAGAGATCCCAGGCTTTGCCCCCGATTTCTTCTGTCAGGTTTTCTATATAGTACGAACCGGCAGAAGGGTCTATTACTTTATCCAGGTAGGCCTCATCCCTCAAAATAAGTTGCGAATTCCGAGCAATGCGTTCGGAAAAACTATCGGGCTGACGGTAATGTTCATCGAAAGGCAATACCGTGATCGAGTCACAGCCTGCAATAGCTGCGGACATACCCTCGGTTGAAGTACGAAGCATGTTTGTATAGGGATCGTATAGTGTTTTATTCCAACGGGAGGTTTCACCTTGAATAAAACATTCGGTGACAGCAGGATCTCCACCATAAGCTTTCAGCAGGTTTTTCCAGAGCAGCCGGGCCGCCCGAAACTTGGCTATTTCGAGAAAGTACCTGGAGCCTATTCCAAATTTAAAATGAAGTGAGCGGGCCACCTCATCAACCTCAAAACCCGCTTCCGTAAGTATCGATAGAAACGCTGAAGCGGTTGACAACCCATAAGCAAGTTCCTGTATGATCGTGCCGCCCGCATTATGATAAGCCCTTGCATCGATACCGAGCGGGCGAACATGCGGGAGGTTTTTGTTAGTAAAAGCAGTTATCTGCTTGATGTCATCTTTAATGGACACATAGTTTGTCTTCGGCAGTTGACCGTGGTGCAGAGTAAAGCTAAAAGGATCATATAAGAATGACGCTCTGATATCATCGGCTTTTATATTTCTGTTATGTACTTCATTCCAAAGCATTGCCAGCAATGCAGGGGATATCATGCCGGAATCAAAATAGATAGAGATATCCCCAAGAGGAATATCTTTAAGCAGCTCAGAAAAATCATGCTGATTCTGTATGGGGATTCCACCAAGATCGCCGCCGAGCATTCCCTCAGTTCGCTGTAGGCTCAATTGAAATTGTAGGGCCGTTGCCCCGCGATCCAGGGCATTCCTCCCGGCCGCATTCGCCGAAGAAATATCATTTGCAAAAACGGCTTCACAGATTTCCCAGTGGTTATCATTTTCATCGCTTCGAGCGATCGGCCCCCGGCGTTCAATGTCCACAAGGTCTTCCCGTCGGTAAAAGGGGAGAGGGGCTAAACCTTCACCGGTATTCCAGCGAAGCTTTTCTTTATAATTCGCTCCCTTTAGGTCTTTGGCAATGACTCCTTCCCACTCTTCGGTTGAAACGGGCGGAAATTCGGAAAAAAGAGATTGTTTTGTTGTTTCTGACTCACTCATAATACAGTTTGGAACTTTTGGGATACACTAAAAATAAAGAGCTTCTTTTTACTTTACTAACATATTGCTAAATGTACGCGTTTTATAGGTTATTTATAGTTATGTGGGGAAATAAAAATATGGCAGACCTCCTCTTGCCGCTAACTTTCCCTATCGGAATGTTGAAACTTTAGGCCCGATTCTTTCGTGTGTAATCCCTATATTTAACGTTAAAAACTACGAACCACGAAAACATTAAGGAAGCAACTCTATGGAACATGTACAACAGGTAATGCCGCCCTTGACCAAGCTAACCGAAGACGAAAAAATGCTTCAGGATGCGGCTCGGGATTTTGCGGAAAGTGTGATAAAACCCAAAGTTCACGAAATGGACGAAGCCGCCAAGCTTGATCCCGATTTGGTGAAAGATTTTTTTGATATGGGATTGATGGGAATAGAGATTCCTGAGAAATACCAGGGCGGCGGCGGTTCCTTCTTTATGTCAATTGTGGCAATCGAGCAGATTTCACGTGTTGATGCATCAGCAGGCGTTTTTATGGATGTACAGAATACGCTCGTTAACAATGCCTTCTTAAACTGGGGAAGCGACGATGTTAAAGATCGTTATTTACCTCAATTAGCTACGCAGAAAGTGGGAGCATATTGTCTTTCTGAAGCAGGTTCGGGCAGTGATGCGTTTGCCTTAAAGACTACGGCCAAAGAGGAAGGCGATTATTATGTCCTTAACGGTTCAAAGATGTGGATTACCAACGCCAATGAAGCCGACATCTTTTTAGTATTTGCGAATATCAATCCCAAAGCAGGCTATAAGGGAATAACCGCTTTTGTAGTGGAACGGGATTTTGATGGGTTTTCGGTATCAAAGAAAGAAAATAAACTGGGTATCCGGGCAAGTTCAACCTGCGAAATCCTTTTAGAAGACTGTAAAGTACCCAAAGAAAACATTTTGGGAGAGGTTGGCAAAGGATATAAAGTCGCCATTGAGACGCTTAATGAAGGGCGTATCGGTATTGGTGCCCAGATGATTGGTATTGCGCAGGGAGCACTTGATGCAACGATTGAATATACCAAGGAACGAAAGCAATTCGGCAAGTCAATATCAGATTTCCAGGGCGTACAGTTTCAGATGGCTAGGATGGCAACCGATATTGAAACAGCCCGGCTGTTGGTTTATAACTCGGCGCGGCTGAAAGAAAACGGTGAAAATTTCCTGAAAGAGGCTGCTATGGCTAAATACCATGCATCGGAAGTGGCAGAGCGGGTCAGCTCACAGGCTATAGACTTATTTGGCGGCTATGGGTATGTAAAGGAATACCCGGTTGAGAAATATTACCGGGATTCCAAGATTGGAAAAATTTATGAAGGGACTTCCAACATGCAGTTGAATACGATTTCAAAGCTCTTGTTGAAATAGAACGTGAAAGCCCCGGGATCACCGGAGTTTTCCGGGGCTTTTTTAAAAGAGTGCCCAATTCCTTCTTATTTCATGGGCTATTCTCTTGGCTTATTGGATCCGCACACCGGAATCCCACATCATTTTCTTTGGAATCTGCCAGCATACCAATCCTCCAATAGGTAGCGGATATCTGTTTGTTTAGGCGATAACTCCCACCTCGTAATATTCGGATTCCATCTGGATCCATCTTACTCCATGTGGGTTGTGTCCCTTCTTTCGGGTAATATTGATAATACCGGCCAATCCACTCTACCATATTGCCACTCATGTCATATAATCCGGCATCATTGGGCCTCTTGGTGCCCACGGGAAAAGCATTCGGAGAACTATTCTCTGAAGTTCGGGCATAGGCTTCCAGGCTATCGATATCGTTAGTCCCTGCAAACCGTTGCCTTTTTCCACCGCTTCGTGCCGCATATTCCCATTCCTCTTCGGTGGGAAGTCGCCATCCGTAGAAGGCACAAAAGGCTCTGGCTTCTTCCCAGCTGACATATGCTACGGCCCGTAGGCCACGGCCCAGCGAATCTGCATGGGGCAATTCGCGTCCGGTTTTTTGGGCGAAAGCATCATACTGCCTGTATGTAACTTCGTATTTGCCAATTTTAAAATCTGACAAGGTAACAGTATGAACAGGTGTGGCGTCGGGATTTTCATTTTGGTAAATGTCTCCCATTTGGTAGCTCCCCCCCTTTATGAAGACCATTTCGGGTTTGAGTTTCCTGTTAGTGCCATGCTTGAAAATTTGGCAACCGTTCAGAAAACAGACGGTAGCCAGAAGATAAAATGTAAAACAAATCTGCAGGGGTTTTCTCATGTCCGGGCGCATATACTATATATATAGTAGAATATAGGATGTTATAATGCCAAAAAAAATATTTTTTCGGAATGATTAGACTTTATATTGTTGTTCAAGCTGAGTGTAATTGTCGGATTACGATTTGTCTTTTTATTAAATTCGCCCATAAAACATCATAAAGTCAACTTTAGGTATGCAATCACTCGATCTTGATACGCTCAAAAAACTGAGCAAGGATGAAGAGTCCTTTAAAAAGTTAAGAGGGATATTTCAAAATCTTGAAGATAAAGCCAATCTAAATGCATATCGTTTAGCGTTGTTGGAGGCGGCTGTCAGAAGTGATTATGATTCGATTTTAATTACCGAATTAAACCTCGAAAAACCCGGTCCCAAAATTGTTTATGTTAATGACGGGTTTTGTAAAATGACGGGTTACTCAAAAGATGAAGTAATAGGTAAAACCCCCCGCATCTTGCAGGGACCAAAGACTGACCGAAAGGTATTGGATAAGCTTAAAAGACGTCTAACCGAAGGCCAGTCTTTTTTTGGACAGGCAGTGAATTACCGAAAAGATGGTTCTGAATTTATCAACCAGTGGGATATACATCCGCTTACAGATAATAATGGAAATATTACGCATTGGGTCTCTTACCAGCAAGATATCAGCAATCGAAAACGTGCCGAAGAACAGCTTGTAGATACAAAGATAGAGTTTGATGAATTGCGAGAGGAATCAAAGCAAACGGTGGTAGACGTTGACGTGCAAGGAAACATTGTAATGGCCAATAAGGCATTTCGCGAGCTGATTGGATATGGTAAAGACGACCTTAAAAGAATCAAAATATGGGATCTCTTCCCGGATCGCTATATGCAATCATTAAAGGGCAGGTTTGACAAGCAGGATGAGGACGCCCATTTCGATGGAAAGGAATTCAAAGGCATTATTAAGCATAAGACCGGTATCCCTATACAGGTTAAGGGAAAAAGCAAAATACTTAATCTGAAGGACCAAAAAATTATTCGTGCAGTAATAGAAAATATTTCGCTGCAAAAACGTGTGATGGATACGTTAAAAAAAAGGAATTTTAATTATACACGTCTTGTGGATGAAGCCTCTGAGTTTTCATATAAGGTAGCCTTTGAAGAGGGCAACCTTATTATTAAATACGTATCGGAAGAATTTCCAAGGTTAACTGGTTTGTCAAACGAAGCTGTCGTTGGCAGGGACAGTCTGGATTCTTTTATTCACAGTGACGATATCAAAAAGGTAAAGGACCATCTCTTAAAAGTTTACGGTGGAGAAGATTCGACGTGTGAATATCGTCTACGGTGTGCGGGTGGCCATTATATTCATGCCATGGATTATGCACAACCGGAACGTGATCCAAAAGATGAAAAGGTACGATATGTTCACGGTGCTGTATCTGTGGATAAAGCTTATGAAAAGGCAACTGAAGCCTAGTATAAAATTGTGGTGATTAATTTGTATCTTCCTTGTTGGAACAAATAGACACTACAATTTTGGTTTATGGCTGACATTCAGGAAATACAACAGCAAATTATACGGGAGTTTGAAGCCCTAAGTGATTGGACGGAGCGTTATAAGCATATCATTGAACAGGGCCGAAAACTGGAACCCCTGGATGACCAATATAAAGTGGAAGAGAATCTTGTTCGCGGTTGCCAGTCCCAGGTATGGTTGCATACACGCCTTGAAGACGGCAAAATAATTTTTGAGGCTGACAGTGACGCTGCAATTACAAAAGGATTAGTCTCCCTGATGGTTCGTTTTTATTCGGGACAAGATCCGGATACCATTATTTCTACCCCTCCTTCATTTATCAAGAAAATCGGCATGGAGCAGCATCTTTCTCCTACGCGTTCCAATGGCTTGGCTTCGATGATTAAACAAATGAAAATCTACGCCATGGCCTACAAGACCAAGCTGGAAAAAAAGCAGGCTGAAGCCTAAAAAACAAATTATTAGGTTCTTCTAACTTAGTCGGCACTTTTTTTCTTTTTAGTTATTTTTCAGTAGCATACATCATCATCTATTATTGCCTCATTAGGGATTTAGTGGGACTCATTATGTACTCGTTAAGCGGTTTTAAAAAAATTACTACGGCGAAAGATCTTGTCACTGACAAGGTAGAACAGATAAATAAAACCGGCCTGGTCGTATTGCATAATGTGTCGTTTTCATTGTCGGCGGTGGGCTTACTTTTTCTGATCGCTTTTCGAATTAATAATTCCATTTCGCTTTCCTGGTTCTTCCTGAGCATCACCGTTGCCTTTGCACTTATTCCCATGCTGGCCCGTAAAGGATACGAAACGGCTTCCAAGTTTTTATTGCTGGCATATGTGGATATCTGCATCCTGATTTTAAGTGCGGTTTTCGGAAAGGATATGTTTATACAGGCTTTCTATATACCTGCCTGCGGCCTCGCCATTTTGTTGTTTGGCAAAGAACAAATGAATATGCGCAACCTGGGAATCGGCCTGTCTATAGGGAGCTATTTGATCCTGGACTACGTCATATTTGATAAGATTTACCTCTCTACGGGAAATGGGATTGTAATCAAATGGAGTATCTTAGCGGCAGCGTTTGTTACGACCTGGATGACCTTCAACAAGTTTGCCGATACCAAGGATATGGCCGAGGAACAGACGCAGAGACTCCTTGAAAAAACACAGTTGTTGAATGCCGAATTGATGCAGAAGAAGGAGGAGCTCGAAAAAAATGTACGGCAGCTCGAGCAGGCTAAGTCAAAAGTGGAAGAAGGTTCAAAAGCCAAGTCCGAATTTTTGTCTACCATGAGCCATGAAATACGGACCCCGATGAATGCAATTATCGGTATGACCAACCTGCTGGTGAAAGATAATCCACGTGAGGACCAACTGGAACAGCTGGAGATTTTGGACTTCTCAGCAAAAACATTGTTGTCGCTCATTAACGACATCCTGGATTTCTCCAAGATCGAATCAGGGAAGATCGAGTTTGAAAAGGTTGCCTTCAATTTGAAAAATTTGGTTAACGGGGTGATGGAAAGCTTTAGGTTTACCGCCGAGAAAAAAGACGTGATGCGGTATGTTGATTTGGATGAAAAAATCCCCAAGGTGATTTATGGCGATCCCAATCGATTGACACAAATTTTGAACAACCTTGTTAGCAACGCGGTTAAGTTCACTGAAGAAGGAAGTGTGGGTATTGTCGTTGAGAAAAAAGAACATACCGAGGAGCAAGTTTCCCTATTATTTTCGGTTTCGGATACAGGGATAGGCATCTCAAAAGAGAAGCAAAAGGCAATTTTTGAGAGCTTTACACAAGAGCGTGCTGAAACCACCCGTGTATTCGGCGGAACGGGACTGGGTCTTACCATCAGCAAAAAATTGGTTGAATTGCAGGACGGAAAAATTTACCTGGAGAGTGAAAAAGGAAAGGGAAGTACATTTTATGTTGAATTGCCTTTTGAGGCTCGGGAAGAAACGGAAGAGACGTCGTCTTTTAACCAGTATAGCTTGTCGGAGAGTTTGAAAGGATCTACGGTATTGCTGGTTGAAGATAATGCCATAAACCAAAAGGTGATGTGCCGGTTTCTGGATAAATGGAATATAAATGTCATCCTGGCTGAAGACGGAAAGCAGGCGGTTGAGGAAGTGAAAAAACAATCCGTCAATTTGGTACTGATGGATCTTCAAATGCCGGTCATGGACGGTTATAAAGCAACACGGCTTATCCGGGAATTGGATGAGAAAAACAAATCCGAAATTCCAATCATTGCCCTCACTGCAGCCGCCCTGAAGGAGGTGAAAGAGAAGGTTTTCGCTTCCGGGATGAATGACTATCTCACCAAGCCGTTTAACCCAACTGAGCTCCAGAAAAAACTAGAACACTATATTCTTAATAAAAATTAGGGTTAAAGGATTTATAGGCCATTAAAAAAAGCGCCACCCGGTGAGGGAGGCGCTGAAATAATGATTTCTAAAAGTATATAATTAAAGCGGTATCACCTCTTGTGCCTGCAGTCCCTTTTCTCCCTCTGCAACAGTGAATTCTACTTCCTGGCCTTCTTCCAGCTTTTTATAGCCTTCCATTGCAATTTCACTGAAGTGTACGAAGATATCTTCGCCTTCTTCTCTAGTGATAAACCCATAACCTTTGCCGTTATGGAACCATTTTACGGTACCTACTTCGCGTTCTGCCATGTTAAATCTCCAAAAAATTTTACTTCGTGTGCTACTTAAATGTTCAAAATCGCCCTGCAAACGCAATGAGCGATGCCTGAACACCTAAGTATAGTATATTTTTTTTGGATTACCTACTATTAGCAATATTTCTATTTCAATTTTTTTAAAAAGTTCGTGAACTTGTGTATAAATATCGATTTTTCCTTTTTTTGAAGTAATGGTATGTGCACCAATAACTTGTATATTTCATTATTTTGAATGTTATTAGTTCAAATAATCCCTATTCTGGTAATGTCAGATCAACAGCGTCTTTTCGATCATTATAATCCTATGGAACATCGGGTGGGGAAGAATTTTTTTGAGGAACTCCCCAAAGAGCCCGGTATTTATAGAATGTTAGGACAGAAGGGAGAGGTTTTATACGTGGGAAAAGCAAAAAATCTCCGAAATCGACTTTTTACCTACCGCAGAGCGCGGATGGGGAAAGTTTCCCGCAAAACCATCCGAATGATCCGAATGACGTACGATATTAATTTTGAACTTTGTGGCACGGAAAAGGAAGCATTGCTGCTGGAAAATGAAATGATCCGCCGGTACAAGCCGAAATTTAATCGCGCAAAAAAACAGCCGGAAACCTATTATTTTATCTCCCTGGAGCAATCCCCGGCTTCCCTGGAATTCAGCTTGCAGATGCATGCCCCCGAAAAGGAATTTGTTTTTGGGGCTTTCAAGGGGCACCGATTGGTTCGGAAGGCCATGGGGGGGCTGCTTCGATTACTTTATATATTGGAGCATGAGGTGGAATCCGCTTTCCAACTACCACCTGTTCTAAGCCGCAAGCTGACTCCCATGAAATACATGCTGGCCTTGTCCGGCGAAGAGTCGATCATTGACGGATTATTCCCCGGAATCTTGGAATACCTGAAAGGGAAAAATGCGGATCTGCTGGAAACGTTATTGGCAGAATATCAAAACCGTGACCTACTGGAGAGCTTCCTGGGGAAAATGGTTCTGGATGATCTTGAGTCCATGAAATGGTTTTACGAGCGCTGCGCTCATCGGAATTATGAAGTCATGCAGCAGCTGGATCTGGAGTCGCTGCTCATCCCGCAAGAAAAGCTGGATGATTACTTTGTTGAGTGGGCTTTTAGGAAAGGTTAAAATAAGTAAGCCATGGTAATTATTACCAATCCCAAATAAAAAAGCCGACAGCTGAATACTGAAAGCTGGCGGCTTTAAAGTACGCACGGAAGGATTCGAACCCTCAACCTCCGCATCCGTAGTGCGGTGCTCTATCCAGTTGAGCTACGTGCGCATCCAATAAATGAGTTGCCAAAAATACGGCTCTTTTTGAAAGGAGGCAAACAGTTGACCAAAGAAAAATTGCATTATTTCAAATGGACCCTGCTTATCTATGCAAATCTCGGGGAGATTCGCCTTTAGGCGGGAGGGGTTAAGAAATAATAATTATAAGGTGGGTTTGCAGTTCGTTCTCAATGTTCCCAGAACCTGCTGGAAATCACCGGGCAATTCCGAATTAAATTCAACAAATTTGCCGGTCTTCGGGTGCTCAAATCCAAGCGTTTTGGCGTGCAGGCACTGTCGGTTCAGGCAAGCAAAGAGGTTATTGAACATTTGTCTCCTGCTGCCGGTATTTGAGCCGTAGCGTACGGAGTTGCCCCCGTATTGGGGATCCCCGAATACCCACATATTCTGATCGGCTAAATGTACCCGTATTTGATGGGTTCTTCCCGTTTCCAACTTTAGCTCAAGCATGGTCAGGTGGTCAAAATATTCCAGTACTTTGTAATGAGTTATCGCATGCTTGCCTTCTCCGTCGGGGAGTACCGTCATCTTTTTCCGGTCACGCGGGTCGCGCCCAATGTCGCCGGTAATAGTGCCTTCTTCTTGTTTCGGGGTACCCCAGACGATGGCCCAATAGGTTCGCTCAATATCTTTTGTCCTGAAATATTCGCTGAGTTTTCGGTGTGTCTCATCGGTTTTGGCTACCACGAGTATTCCGCTGGTATCTTTATCCAGCCGGTGTACAATACCCGGGCGGATTGTATCCGTATCGGGATCCGAGAGTTCATCCGTATACCACATCAAGCCGTTTACCAGGGTGCCTGTCCAGTTTCCGTAAGCGGGATGCACCACCATGCCCGCCGGTTTGTTGACGATAAGCAGGTCATCGTCTTCATAAGCAATGTCCAGGTTCATTTCTTCGGCTTCTACCTTGGGCGGCTTGGGTATGGGCAGGCGAATGTCAATTACGTCGCCGGGTTCCATATTGTAGGATGACTTTTCAATTTCTCCATTAACAGTGACATACCCGCCTTCTATTGCTTTCTGAACTTTGGTGCGTGATACATTTTGAATAAATGATGCAATGTATTTGTCCAGCCGCATGCCGGAGTTGTGTCCGTCGGGTACTTCGAGATGGTATTCCTGTAATTCGGGGGTATTCTCTTTTGTCATGCAGGGGATAAAATGAATCTAAGCTTGTTAAGAAATATTAAATTACAAAAAAAATGAAATTATTTTGTAAGGATTGGGCTTTTGGTGGGTCTTACTTATGACTCTTCATTAAGTGAGACGTCTTGAGACGTAAAAAATTCGGGCTCCCGCAGGAAATGCGGGGGCCTTTTTATTTAAACGTATGGAGAAGCTAAAAGGTATTTACAGGAGTCTCGCTAATTCCCCTCTTGGACAAAGGAATAAATTCTGGCCAAGTGCATTTTTGTTATTAAAAGTGGGCCCTGAAACTCCCCTTAAAATAGGGGGGAGATAAGAGTTGGTGGGATAGGGGGTAATGGGTTCTTTATTCATAAAAAATTATTGAAGAACACAGACATTTTGCTTGTCACTTTGTACATTATGCAGTTGATAAACCAAAGACGGCTATGATACAATCACTTTACATCAAAGATTTTGCCCTAATCGATGAGCTTGAAGTCTCTTTCCAGGAAGGGTTCAATATCCTTACCGGCCAGACCGGCGCGGGAAAATCAATAATAGTCGGCGCCCTTAATATGATTCTAGGGGAACGGGCTGACACCGAAGTTATCCGGCAGGGAGCAAAGAAGGCTATTGCCGAAGCGATTATTAAAACCGGTGAAACCGAACAAATAAATAAGTTACTGGAAGAAAATGCCGTTGAGATACGATCCGAGCTCATTTTGCGCCGCGAGATCCGCTCTTCCGGTAGCCGCGGGTTTATAAATGATACCCCTGTAACGATTACAGTACTCAAGCAGGTAGGTGATTTCCTGGTGGATCTACACGGCCAGCACGATCACCAGATGTTGTTACGGGAAGAAAACCACCGCGATGTCATTGATGGGTTTGCGGAGATAACACCCGCCCTTGAAGCCTATAAGAAATCGTATCATGAGATAGTTGGTCTCAGGAAGGAGCTCCGCCAGCTTAAAAAGAGAGAGCGTGATCTGCAGGAGAAAGCGGAGCTGTATCGATTCCAGGTTAAGGAACTTGAAGATGCTGAATTGGATCCTCATGAGGAAGAGGAGCTGGATTCAGAAGTTCATTTGCTTGACAATGCCGAGGAGCTGGATCAGAAAGCGGCGGCCGTCGTCGAACTGGGGCAGGCTGATGAGATCAATGTGATTGACCTGTTGAACCGGATTAAGCTGCATTTGGAAGATGTTTCCCGTATTGAACCGGATTTTGAAAGTTACCTTGAGGAAATCTCATCGGCCCGTATCAGTGTACAGGAGACCGTTCAGTTTGCCGAACGTTATCGCAGTAAAATAGAATTTAATCCAAGCCGGTTGGAGAGATTGCGAGCCAGGCAAAACGAGCTGCAGCGACTCCAGAAAAAATATCAGCGTGGTATCCCGGAACTGATTGAATACCTCCATGAGATACGCAAAGAACTGAATCTGGCAGAAAACTTTGATTTGGAAATTACCAAGCTTGAGGAAGAACTGGAAGAAAAATCAAAGGTATTGGCTCAAAGAGCTCAAAAACTGCACAATAATCGACTGGCAGTGGGCGAAAAACTTTCTAATCTGATTGAACGGGAACTGACCAAGCTGGGTATTCCTCATGCTGATTTTGAGGTCCGTGTTGATTGGCTTGCGGCCGGTGAAAGTCAGGGTTGGATAACTATTGAAGGGCGCCCTGTGGAATGTACTGAGCATGGTTGTGACGATATTCGATTGTATATCTCTACTAACAAGGGGGAGGAACCCAAACCATTAGCCAAGATTGCTTCCGGCGGCGAGATCAGTAGGGTAATGCTGGCTCTAAAATCTATTATTGCCCGTGAACAGAGTCTGCCGGTAATGATTTTTGATGAAATTGATACCGGGATTAGCGGAGAGATTTCTGAAAAAGTGGGACGTACGATGCGGAAGCTATCCCAGAAATGCCAGATTATTGCAATCACGCATCAGCCACAGATTGCCAGCCAGGCACACAAGCATTACAAAGTGAAAAAGATCGAAGAAGCCGATCGAACGGTGACCCGGATTATTCCATTGAATGAAAGTGACCATGTGATTGAAGTAGCGAGTCTCATGAGTGGTGAAGATATTACGGATGCTGCTTTAAAAAGTGCTCGTGAACTAATTGATAAACACACTTTTAAGAATTAGCTACGGAGAAATTAGTAGGAGGGAATATCCACCCTTTCTGTGCAAATTAGAGCTCAAAGATTTTTTATATGTCCAAATTTCATTCAGAACGTTTTGTTACCCTGGTTGACGACGCTAAAACACGAATTGAAGAAATAACGCCCGAAGAGGTCAACAAAAAGCTTGAATCAGAAGAAGATCTTGTGTTACTGGATGTGAGGGAAAAAAGTGAGTGGAAGCAGTCGCGTATTGCCGGGGCTGATTACCTGGGCAAAGGGGTCATTGAGCGGGATATAGAAACCGAATATCCTGATACGGATCAGGATATTGTCTTGTATTGTGGCGGGGGATACCGTTCAGCCCTGGCTGCAGATAATCTTCAGAAAATGGGATATAATGATGTCAAATCACTAGCCGGTGGGTTTCGATCCTGGACCGAAGCGGGTTTACCCATTAAGAAAGATGGCGGGTAGGTATACAGCTGATATCAATAGCCGCTACCTCCAGTATTGGATGATGGATTACCACTGACGACGGTGTGATTATGCTGATCGCGGTTGACCCACACGACTTTTGTATTTGGGGTCACGGTCACTTCACCGGGCTGAAATTGATCGTTTTTCATCTCTACAGTGTCCTGCCCGCTTATCGAAGCACTGTTATCCACATGGATTACTCCCTGCATATCCGGAGAATGAATTTCGCAATAGTAATCTATATCCCCTTCATCCGCAAACGTGTGGCTGAATGAAGCGCCCGGACTGATATTCCCACTGTTGAATTGCGGCCCCGGATTTACGGGGGGGTGGGGGTCTTCGGTTGTTCCTGTTGAAGTGCATCCTATAAATGTGGCTGTGGTTAGCACAACGATGCTTAGGATTATTGTTAATGAACGCGGGAAATAGTGGTGGGTTTTCATATCGGGATCCTTTGGCTTGAATATATTCCTTTCTATTTGCCTATACAGGAGCTTTACAGGCAGGGTTGCCTCTTGTGAATGCACTTACTTTTTTTTGACAGCTGGAATGTAATAGTTGTGAATGTGTTTGTTTATTGCTTCTGTCAAGAGGTGAGATGTCTTGGCAAATGCAGGCTACACCGGCGTCCGGACGAAAAACTAGCTTCTTATTTCCAGGTCAGATCAAATTAATATAAAAGGATAAAAAAGAGAATCATGCCAGCGCTCTAGCCAGGAGTACGGCGGGATGATAAGCTTTTCGCTGGAAACCGTCGGCGATCTGGTGGCGGCATGAAAATCCCGGGGCGCAAATAATAGCATCCTTCGGGAGCTTCCGCAGAGCCGGGAACAGGCGCAATTCCGCGATGTCCATCGACACCTGGTAGTGATCCTCTTCGTAGCCAAAGCTTCCGGCCATCCCGCAGCAACCTGTATCCAGCACTTCTGTTTCATAACCGGACTGTTGCAGCACTTCCCGAATAGCTGAATGACCTGTCAGCGATTTGGCATGACAGTGACCGTGAATGTAGACCTTTTTGTTTCCGGCATTAACTGATTTTTTGTTTTCTGATATTGCTTGCCGGGCAAATTCTTCAAATGTATAGCTATTCCCGGCTACCTTCCGTGCGGCCCCCAGTTGGTCATCGTCGCATAAATCCAGATACTCATCCCGGAGTGTCAATATTTCGGAGGGTTCAAGCCCAATGATTGGCATCTCGTGATCGGTATATGCGGCCAGCTGAGGAATATTGGCATCGAGTAATTTTTTTGCATGAGCCAGCATTCCCTTGGAAATTTGAGGGCGGCCAATCTCGTGGAATTCGGGTATGAAAACGTTATACCCCAAAACCTCCAGAAAGTTGACCGCAGCCTTCCCGATCTCCGGTTCATGATAGTTGGTAAAAATATCAACCAATAAGACTACTGTTTGCTTGCTCGGACTTTTGGGCTGGGAATTTCGTTTTTCAAACCAATGGACAAAGGTCTCAGGTGCAAATGCCGGCAGATCGCGTTTCTTTGAGATCCCTGCTAACTGATACAGCATATCTTTTACCGCTGGCTGACGCATCATCCAGTTGGAGATCCCGGGAAACAGGCTTGCCATGGGATATAATTTGGACGCCTGTCCAAAGAATCGTTCTGCAAGGCTTATGCCTTTCTCATCATGCCACCCCTGCATAAATTCTGCTTTCATACGAGCCATATCCACATTGGCAGGACATTCGCTTTTACAGGCTTTACAGCTCAGGCACAAATCCAAAGCGTCATGCAGTTCTTCTGCCTCAAACGCTTGTTGCTGGCGGCCAGAGAATAACTGCCTAAACAGGTTCGCACGTCCACGGGTAGAATCCTTTTCATCCTTTGTAGCCATATACGAGGGACACATTGTCCCACCACTTTCAGGAAGCTTCCGGCAGACACCAGCCCCGTTACAAAGTTCTACGGCATCGGCAAAGCTCTCTTCTTTACGCCAATTGAAGTGAGTATCCACTTTTGGACGCGTGTATTTCGGAGAATAGCGCAGGTCGGCATCCATGGGTTTGGGATCCACTATCTTACCCGGATTGAAAATATTTCCGGGATCCCAGATCTGTTTCACTCTTTTTAGGAGCGGCATCATGCCGGAGCCGAGGACTTTTTCAATATATGGGGCACGGGTCCGGCCGTCTCCGTGTTCACCGGATAGTGAGCCTTTGTATTTACGTACCAGGTCGGCAATTTCTGCAGCCATCGTTTTCATCTTTTGTATGCCCTCGGCTTTCTGCAGATTAATGACCGGACGAAGGTGTAACTCCCCGACAGAAGCATGAGCATAAAAAACGCAGCCGGTTTGATGTTTGTCCAAAATTTTCTGGAAATCATCTATGTATTCCGGGAGATCCTTAACTCTGACTGCTGTATCCTCACAAAAGGTAGGGGTCCGGCCCTCAGAACCGAGCCCCATAAGGAGACCCAGCCCCGCTTTTCGGAGCTGCCAGACTCTGTCCATATTTCCAGGTTCTGAAATGACTGGAGAGGCCTTGCTCAGATTGTTCTTTTTGAGCCGGGTTGCCAGTTGTTCGGCCTTCCGGACAAGTTCTTTAGAGTCATTTCCATCAAATTGAACGATCAGGATACATTTGGGATCACCTTCAAGAAAGAAGCGGTTTTCACGCTGTTCAATATTGTCTTTGGTTGCATCCAGGATGATATCATCTATGAGTTCGACTGCGGCAGGGTTTTCTTTTACAATTTGAACGGTGGCTTCAAGCGCTTTTCGAACGGATGAAAAGTGTGGTGCCAATAGCACGGATTCTGGGTCTCTGGGCGTAAGCCGGACTTTCGCGGATGCCGTCATAGCCAGTGTCCCTTCACTGCCGCAAAGTAATTCTGCCATGTTGAATAGGCGTGCATCGCTTGAAGTATTGAAGGGCTGCATCTCGCACAAACGGTCCAGGGCATAACCTGTATTACGCCTGATGATATTGGGATGCGGGTAGCTTTCCAGGATTTCCTCCCTGTGCTCGCTGATCAGATTGATCATTTCTCGGTAGATATGGCCTTCCAGCGAATCCAATGCTAACCTTTCATTCAATTCTTGTTGGGAAAGCGGCTTAAAGGTAGCCTTTGAGCCGTCACTCAGCACTGCATCTATTTCAAGGATATGTTCGCGGGTCGTCCTATATTTGATCGAGAAAATGCCGCAGGAATTGTTGCCAATCATACCGCCCAACATACAACGGTTGGTGGTAGCGGTATCGGGGCCAAAAAGTAAGTTGTATTGACTAGCCGCCCTGTTGAGGGTGTCACGAATTACGCCGGGTTGAACACGAGCAAATCGCTGGGCGGCATTAAGTTCAAGGATGCGGTTCATATTTCGACCAGTATCCATGATCAGGCCACCGCCGGTAGTTTGGCCGGCAAGGCTGGTGCCTGCTCCGCGGGCTGTGACAGGGGTGTTATTTTTACGGGCCCAGTTAACGATCGAAATAATATCCTGTGTGGAGCTCGGGTAAGTTACCCCTTCAGGAAGCTCTTCATAGCTGGAAGCATCAGTTGCATAAAGCCTTCGCGTTTGTTCGTCGGTGAAGATCCTGGGAGGAGCCGAACTTCCTGTCGTATTCATAAGCGTGAGATGGTTAATAATTCAGATCGAGAAGCAAACCGATGCTTCAGCAGAGCTAATAATACAACAACCCGATACTCTCTGTGATTCATATTGACAAGAGGTCGAGGTTTTTTGCCAAAAATTCTTTTACATGAATGTTTTTTCAGCGCGTTTTACAATTTCATCACCAATAGCCAAACCGGCTGTTGCTGCGGGGCTGGGGGCATTGAGAACGTGAATTTCGTTGTAAGTAGTTTCAAACTGAAAGTCATCAACAATTTCTCCATTGGGTCTCAGGGCCATTGCTCTGACCCCTGCCGGGGATACCTTAAGATGTTGTGGTCCAATGGCCGGAACCAATTTCTGAAGATTTTTGACAAACGCCTTTTTGGAGAAAGAACGGTACCACTCATCAAGGCCCATTTTCCAGTGTTCTTTCGCCAGGTTCCAAAATCCCGGGAAATTTAGCGTTTCAATTGTCTCATTCAGGTCGAATGAAAGTTTGCTATACCCTTCACGTTTAAAAGCAAAGACAGCGTTAGGTCCGCACTCAACACGTCCGTCGACCATCTTGGTGAAATGTACGCCCAAAAATGGGAAAGCGGGATTAGGCATAGGATAAATGAGGCCGTTTACAAAATGCTCTGCCTCAGGTTTTAGTTCAAAATACTCACCTCGGAATGGAACAATCTGGACGTTGGGTCGAACGCCCGCAGATTCGGCAACATGGTCGCTATACAAACCTGCGCAGTTAATAAGGTGACGGGCCTGGAATTGATTTTGGGACGTTACTACAGACAAGTCCTGTCCACTATGATTGATGTTTATCACCTCTTGTCCGCACAAGACTTTATTCCCATTTTCCTCGATCAGAGTTTTAAGTTGTCGGCAAACACCAACATAATCTACGATACCTGTACAGGGTACATGAATCGCCTTGACACCATAAGCATAGGGCTCAATCTCAGCGAGTTCGTCGGGATCTATCTTTTTAATGCCTTCAATTTTATTGATTAGGCCCGTTTCGTAGATTGCATCTAACCTCGGGATGTCCTCCTCTTCAGTAGCGACAATCACTTTGCCGCAAATATCAAAATCGACGCCATACACTTGGCAGAAATCCACGAGTTGATGCCGACCCTCCACACAATTTTTCGCCCGGTAGCTGTTTGGCTTGTAATAAATCCCGGAGTGGATGACGCCCGAGTTATTTCCTGTTTGATGTGCCGCAATTTTATCCTCTTTCTCCAGCACCAGGATATCCAGGTCGGGATAGGCTTTTGAAAGCTTATAAGCGGTTGAGAGTCCGACGATACCGGCACCGACTATGATGAAATCGTATTGCACTTTATTTGATGATTCTTCTTTGGGATTATCTATTTGAAAAAGCGATAAACGGGATACCGGAGGTAGGCCGGCTCTGACCATGGAGAGTGCCTATATACATATCGCAGTTGCGCAGAGGCACTGTTGGCAAAGGTAGAATCGGCCTTTCGTTTTTGGTCCAGCGAGTCCCGAAGGGCAGGATGATCTTTTACATACTCCGCGGCCAGATCCTCAAAAACATAGGCAGAGTAATATTCCTTTCTCTGCAGTACGGTATCAAAGAAATTCCATGCAAAAAAGGAGTCTCTGGCTTCGGGCTCCAGCGTTGCTATCAGGTATCGGTTTGCAGCTTGATCCATTGGGATGTAATAGTCCCCCTCCCGAAAGGAAACGGAGTCTGTAGTCGAAGAAATTTTCACATCGTAATTGAGATGATGCATTTCATAAGGACGATCAAGCGATTTAAAATGATCGATATGATATGCTTCGACAAGCATGGTGGTATCCCGTGATAAACGGCTCATGCTCACATTATTGGCCTTTAAACGTTTGATCACTTTATGCCAGCCTTGTGGAATAATGTATGCATCAGGCTTTTGAATTTGCTTTTGGGGTTTAAAGTAATCATAGAATGGGACTTGCTTCGTAAAAGGTCTTTCCCGGTCATAATATAAGCGTGGTTTCCCGGATACCTTACTGGATTTATGTCCGGATTGATATCCTTTAAACGTGATCATACTATGGCGGGTACTGTCAACTTGCCAGTTGATGGGGAATTTCTGCTGGGATCGAACCCTTTTCCTGAACTGCTCGCGGAGCGATCGAACTTCATCCCCATTCTCATGCGCGAAATTTATAAAGGATTGCATAAGGGCATAATCGGCTGGAACACGCTTGCTGAACGGCTTGAGCATGTGTGATTCCGGCATAAAACCGAAAGTGCCGAAAAGGGCGGTGTAGCCGGATGAGTAGCGGGGGGAGTCGAAGAACTCTCTCCAGCCCTCTTCGGGCGTAGCGCTGAAATCATTAACATAGGGAACCAGGTAATAGCCTCTGTTTCTCATTCGGCTGTAGATCTCAGGAACCATCTTGTCATGCAGGTAATCGCCCAGGAGGCTTCCCAGCTTACTGTGCTGAGTGGGAAGTAGGGTCATAATGTGTTGGTAGTCGGCCCCGTCGCTTACGTGGTTATCAATCATGATGTCGGGGTCTACCAAATGATAAATCTTGGCAAAGGAGCGTGCATTGTAAGAATCGGCTTTGATGAAATCCCTGTTCAGATCCAGGTTACGGGCATTACCGCGAAAACCGTAGGATTCGGGACCATTTTGATTGGCACGGGTGTGGCTGTTTCTATTAAGCACGCCTCCTATATTATAGAAGGGAATGATTGCCAGTGCTACATTGTCTGGCAGCTGCATTCCATCCTTATGTTTTACCAGGTCACGAACCAGCATCATGGTGGCCTCCACTCCATCAGGTTCACCCGGATGAATGGCATTATTGATTAGAATAACACACTTTCCTCGGGCGTGCAGGGTATCGAAATCAAAAGTTTTATCCGCAGATACAGTAATCAAGTTCAGTGGTCTTCCACTATCGGTTGGCCCCATCGTCTGCATTTGCACGACAGGATAATGGTTCGACAAATGTTTCCACCAACCTATGCCTTCCGAATAGGTTGCGGTTTTTGTGCCGCCCGAGCGTTCAAAGACCGTTTCGAATGTTTGTGCTGAAACTTGGTATGTGCCCAGCAAAAGAAAGAGGAAACAGCTTAAAAATATTTTCATGAGATCCAGCCTGTTTGGTTATTAAACGATGCTTAATGTAGAAACTTTCAATTTAGATGAAAAGCCGGATTCATGCTGTTCTGCGAACAGTGAATAAAAAAAAGGCCGGAAATGACAAATCCCGGCCTTTTGATTTAAAGCTAACTATGGTTACAGGTTTTCTTCTTCAGGTATTGGGAAACTTTCCCATACATTGTCTCCGGCACGGTCCAGCGGCAGGTCATCCAGCCGCCCGTATCGGCGCATGTCAATCCAGCGGTGCCCCTCGAAGAACAGCTCGTAGCGGCGCTGGTTGAGCATTTCGTCAATCAGTGCAGTTTGTGTCTGTGCCCCGCTGTAATCCGGTAAGCCCGCGGCATTGCGGATTATATTTAGTCGATCGGTGGCATCCGAAAGATCGGAACCGGTGTTGCGGTTTATGAGTGCTTCAGCGCGGAGTAAAATTAATTCAGCATTGCGAATAATTGGGATTGGAGTAGTTTGGGAATCATATACGGCCAATCCATAGTCACTGCTTAGGCCATCAAGCGAGGCAGTGGACGTGCGTAGCTGAACTTTTTCATCCACCCGGGTATCCCCTGCTTCGGCATCGGCAACAAAGGAGGGATGAGCTACCCAGCTATCCCCTGAACCGGCATTGGGATCGGCGAACACAGGGTTGGTTTGGTCATTCGGATTGGTTGTAAAATCATGGTATACACCTGCTTTTAAATCCCCGGCCTCATCGATAAAAGAATCGTCAAGGGCATCAAGAACAGTTTGCCAATCCTCTACATAAGCCGCCACGCGCGCCCTGAGGGCACGATTGAACTGCAGGAATCCGGCTGGATCGTCAAAACCGGAGAATCCGGGCGGCAGTGAGAAAAAGAATGTGCTTCCTGCATTACTCAAGTTGGTAGCGGCGTCATCCAGCAGACTGATGACAAGATTGAAACCATCAGATTTGGACAACGGATTTCCTACTGCGTTTATATCATCCGGTACTTGCTCACGAATACCGTTCTCATTGGTTAGGTTCAATGCCTGTAGGTATTCATAAGCCTGGATGGTTTTTGCAAATCCCAGGATCCCGTTATTCTCCTCGGAGCTCAAAGCTTCTGCAGTAGCAGCTGACTGGATCAGGATATTGGTCATCCGGATGTTAACGTAGTAGGCTGTCCAGGGGCGAGTGGTATAGAAGGATCCGGGATCGAGCTGTGCATTTTCTTTGCCCAGCAGGTCCCCGGTGTTTCGCGGTTCGGAAGCGAGAAACCGGTACATTTCACGACCGATCATGCCGCAGTCGATATACCATAAGTTAATATCGGTTCTCAGGCCCGATACCGTTCCCCCGACCAGGGTATTTAAATCAGCTTTACTGGGGTTCGACAGTACGGTTGAAAGCTCGGTATTATTAGGGTCCGGGCGATCATCGATTTGAAAAATGTCGCATCCTGTTCCCCAAAATAAAACAGCGCTGACAAGTACTAAGGCTATTTTTGATTTATTGAATAATTTCATGACAGATCACCTCAAAAATCAATATTAAAATGTAGGTAGTACTGTTTGGACGACGGGAAGGGTGTTACTTCTACCCCCCGGCTAATTGGCTGATTCCCGAAGTTAGATACCTCGGGATCATAGCTGTCGTAACCGGAAATAGTGAATAGGTTCGTTGCCGATACGCCAAATCGCATTCTACGGATGGTATCGCCCAAGCCCGAAATGAATGAAAGAGGCACATCGTAGTAGAGACCAATCTCCCGCAGTCTCAAGTAAGAAGCATCTTGAACAAACTGTGAAGCACTAATTCCAAGCAAGGCCAGTCGTTTTTGGGCATTTGTTTCATCGCCTGTTAATCCTGCGGCCTGTAATCTGAAATCAGCGACATCAAAGTCGGTGTCGTCATAATCATGCGTCGTACCGTTCAGGTCGAACAGCAGCTGTGTCAGGTTCAGGTTGTCACCCCCTTGCTTCCAGTGTAACAAGAAATTGAAAGTCAGGTTTTTCAGGATTCGAAGATCGTTAGACCATGACATTTGGAAGTCGGGCTCGCCGTCGCCCAGTTTTTTGGTGATGATGACAGGGGCGCCGTTTTCAAAGACGGCGTTGCCATTTTCATCTGTTAGCGGATCACTACCTACAATTTGAGTAGCCGACTGTCCTTCCTCAATACGATAGTTACCAAGAGTGGTACTAAAACCTCCGGCTTCAAGATCGAAAGGAGGTACAGGGAGGTCGGTTACTTTGGATCTGTTCATCCAGAAATTAATCCGGGAGTTCCATTTTAAATTGCTGGTGTTAACCGGCAATAAATCCAGACCGGCTTCAATTCCGCGGTTCCACATTTTGCCGGAATTAAAACTTTCGAATTGGAATCCGGTCGAAGGTTCCAGCTCACGCTGAAGTAACATGTCGGTGATACTCTTCTGATAAACGGTGAATTCCAGTGAAGCAAAGCCGCTGGACAGGTTCACGTCAAAGCCGGCTTCTATTTCAGTCTGGCGTTCGGGCTTCAGATCTTCAACCCCGCGGGTATCGTCTATAAGTACCCCTCCGAGTCCTGAAATGTTTGAAGGCGCAAGGGAGGTAAATTTAGCACCGAAGTTGGACAAGTTGCCGGTTTGGCCGAATGCAACGCGGAATTTAAGATTTCCGATTGCCTCGCTATTCCAGAAGGGTTCATTGGACATATTCCAGGCCAGTGATGCTTTCGGGTATAAGTAAAACTTGTCTACATTCCCATTTCGATCAGATTTATCGGCGCGTATACCACCGGTAAGGATATAAGTATCCTTGAAGTTCAATTCTTCCTGTAGGAAGAAGCCCCGGTCGCGCTGGAAAATTTTTGTCTGATCGACATTTAGTTCAATAGCCTGATCAATATTCGTTTGAGTTCCCAGGATATTATTTGCAACACTCAGGATACTATTCTGGTCATTGTTAAAGGTCGTATAACCACCCTGAGAAGTCAGCGTTACATTTTCGCTGGGGATCAATGTATGAACTAAAATAGCACTGGTATTCGTGTTCAGGTTGTCAGTTGTAGTTTCAATTAGTGTTCCCGGCGAACCGCTGATTCGTTCAAACTGAAGTTCGGAAGGGAATATCAGTTTGTTGTTTTGGCTGAAAAAGTCGATGCCACCGGTAAAACGGAACTTCAGGTAGCTCGTCTCATTCTGGAAAATATTGTAGTTAACCTGTACCGAGGTGGTTACCCGATCTACATTTTCCGCATTGGAGAACAAGTCCCGCGTTTGCAACTGGTTCGATGAGTTGAACGGATGGTCCGGATAGTTGCCATTTGCATCGGGGCGCAAGTTAATGAAGTTCGGGGTTGCGGTCATGGCTACACCAAAGGTGGTTCCCGAGTTATCATTGTTAAAAAGCCCCCTGAGCGATTTGGAATGGGTATAGTTACTGGAAACGGCCACGTTCAGTTTTGGACTAAACTGATGATCCAGGTTGGCCCGGATAGACTGTTTCTCATACCCTGTTGTCTTGATAATACCTTCGTCGTCTTGTAGCGAGCCGGATATAAACAGGGACGTATTTTCATTTCCGAAACTTGTGCTTAAGGTTGATTTTGATAAGAGGCCTTCTTGCCCATACATCTCTTCCTCGTAATCGATGAACCGATCTTGAGCAGCGGCTTCCTCAAAGAGGGTACGTCCGGTAGGCCCGAAAGCTGCTTCAGCCTTATCGGCCGTAAATTGCCGGGTACCCAACTTGTTTGAGATGGTTGTAATCCCAACTCGCTGTGAGAAGCTGAACTGGGGAGCGCCAGGGGCCCCGCGTTTTGTTTGAATGATGACCACTCCGCCTGATGCCCGTTGTCCATAAATGGCAGCGGCAGAGGCCCCTTTCAAAATTTCTATGCTCTGAATATCCTCAGGATTCAAATCGGCGATCCGGTTAACAGGATCTTCCTGTTTTGCGGAACTTCCTGCGGCGGCAGCAGCAGTGACCTGGTTGGACCCGTTGTTTATCGCGTCATCATTATAATAAACTCCATCTACAATATAGAGAGGTTGTGAGGCCCCATTGATACTGGTTACTCCTCGCAGGCGAATCGAAATACCGCCTCCGGGGGCCCCCGAGTTTGCACTGATTTCTGCACCGGTAATTTTACCGTATAAATCGGCACTCAGGGTTTGAGCGGGAGAAGTCCCAAGAAGTTCATCTGCGGATACTGACGATACGGAATTGGCCAGGTTGCTTCTCTTAACCGTGGAGGCTAAACCAGTAACCACAACTTCCTCAAGATTTGCTACGTCAGAAGTTAGTGAAATGCGCAGGTCTGTTGAAGATGTCGCACTCACCTGGATATTCCTTGTAATATATCCAATGTAACTTATTCTGAGTGTAGCGTTTTGTCCGGGTAGTTGTAGGGAGAATTGTCCTTCGGTATCGGTAGTTGTACCTTTATTTGATTCAGCATGAAAAATATTGGCACCTACCAATACATCACCGGTTTTCTGATCAAAAACAGTACCGGTTACGGTAAACTGGGCTAATGCTGTTTGTCCGAAGAAAAACAGTACAGCCAGTAAAAGGAGGGAATTGTAGCGTAATTTCATAGCTGTAAGAATTTGAAATTTATGCGTTTACGTAAAAACAACTTATTTTAAATAAGAGGAATGGGATAAAATTATGTGATGAACAATCTTTATTTGTACACGAACAATTACTAAAGTGGGGTGAACTTTAAAAAAGGTTTTTACCATTGAAAAAGAGAAGTTCATAAAATCGGTTGGATCTTATAACAAATTTATAACGAGGGAATGATAATCCGGTTGAATTAATTTTATATCTACTCTACAATAAGCAACGTTGAAAATTGTTATCTTAGCACCGATTTTTGAACATCTTAACTAAAAAAGTATGAACTGGAACGTGTTACGTAATATCATCTCTACATTTTTAATTGCCTTGCTTATTGGTTGTACTTCCTCGGAAGTGAAAAAGAAAGAAGAACAAAAAGATCCTACCACTCCCGCAGAATTTGTACAGCAGGCGTCATTTACCGGGTTTGACGGTGACCAGATTACGCTTTCTGATTATAAAGGAAAAGTTGTATTAATCGACTTTTGGGAAACATGGTGTAAGCCCTGTGTAGCAAGTTTCCCGACATTGGAGAAATTACAGGAGGAATATCCCGATAAATTTAAAGTGTTGGCGGTAACCCCCGGTTTTACCGATACCAAGGAAGACGCACAATCGTTTGCCAAAGAGCATAGTTATAGTTTTACCTACTTACTGGATTCGGGCAATCTCCATGAAAAATTAAATGTCCAGGGGATTCCATATAAAGTCTTCATCGATCCCGATGGAAGATTTATTAAAACGGTAATGGGGAGCCACGGCCCGGAAGAGGATTATAAAAAGATTAAAGAGGTTATCGAGAAGTATAAAAAAACCTAGGCTTTTAACTTGTTAATTTTTTTATAACTGTTGAGTAGCGCTGGTAAAAGCCGTATTTTTCAAAACTTTCATTTAATAAAGAAACGAAGGAATAATTCATGTCAGAAAAGGTAAAAGAGAAGCTTCCATATAAAGTAAAAGATATTGGACTGGCCGATTTCGGCCGCAAAGAGATTCGTTTGGCTGAGGCAGAAATGCCCGGTTTGATGGCGCTCCGCGAGGAATATGCGGATGAACAACCGTTGAAGGGTGCACGTATTGGAGGGTGTCTCCATATGACGGTACAAACAGCGGTACTTATTGAGACACTGGTTGAACTGGGAGCCAAAGTTCAATGGTCGTCTTGCAATATTTTTTCTACACAGGATCACGCCGCTGCCGCTATTGCGGATCAGGGTATCCCGGTATATGCCTGGAAGGGAGAAACGGAAGAAGAGTATTGGTGGTGTGTTGAGCAAACACTGTTTTTTGAGGATGGCGAACCTATCAATATGATTTTGGACGACGGCGGTGACCTTACACAATTGGTGCACGAGGAATATCCGGAGCTACTGGATGGGATTCGGGGTATTTCTGAAGAGACGACAACCGGTGTAAATCGCCTCTATAAAATGGCTAAAGAAGGAACATTGGGCGCACCCGCTATTAATGTGAATGACTCGGTGACGAAGTCAAAATTTGATAACAAATATGGCTGTCGTGAATCGTGCGTGGATGCGGTAAAGCGGGCCACGGATATCATGCTGGCAGGTAAGGTAGCCGTTGTGGCCGGTTATGGAGACGTGGGGAAAGGATCTGCGGCTTCTCTGCGTGGCGGCGGTGCTCGTGTGATTGTGACCGAGATTGATCCCATTTGTGCACTCCAGGCAGCAATGGAAGGCTATGAAGTCATGAAAATGGACGACGCCGTTAAAGAGGCCGACATCGTTGTTACCGCCACGGGCAATAGAGACATTATTACAGAACGCCATTTCAAAATGATGAAGGATAAGACTATTGTCGGTAATATTGGCCATTTCGATAATGAAATCGACGTTGCCTGGCTTAAAGCCAATGCTGAGCGGGATAATATTAAACCGCAGGTTGATCTCTTTAAGCTGGAAGACGGGAAGGAAATTATTCTGCTTTCCGAAGGGCGCCTGATGAATCTGGGTAATGCGACCGGCCATCCGTCCTTTGTGATGTCCAATAGTTTTACCAATCAGACCTTGGCTCAAATTGCACTTTGGAACCGTCCCGAGGATTTTGAATTGGGGGTTCATGTGCTGCCAAAAGACTTGGATGAAAAGGTGGCTCGTCTGCATCTCAAGAAAATTGGTATAGAGCTGGATGAGCTTACGGATGAGCAGGCTGAATATATTGATGTCTCTAAGGAAGGGCCGTATAAGCCTGATCATTACCGCTATTAATCACAGTTATTAATTCTTATTTTTGGCCTCATTCACTTCGGGTGGATGGGGCTTTTTTGTTGGATTTGAATTTATGATAGAGCCGATCAAGAAAGCCGATAGTTGAGCCCGGATTAAACTTGCTAATGGAAAGGGCAGGTCAGAATTTAACAATCCGGGCCTGAATTAAAAGCAGGTCTTCCTGAATTCGTTTCAGGATCTATTGCACAGAAGAATACTATAACTGAACGAAAAAGAATTTATGGCGAAGAAGAAAAAAGAAATCAGTATCACTGTTGAACTTGATGAAAATGATGTTCCTACTTCTATTGATTGGAATGCTACCGACAAGGAAGGCGAAGGGATCGCCAACTGTAAGGCGATGATTCTTTCCATGTGGGATCCCGATCAGCAGGATACCCTGCGCCTGGATCTGTGGACAAAAAAGATGACCGTCGAGGAGATGAAAGTCTTCTTTCACCAGACCTTGGTAACCATGGCTGATACCTTCCAGAATTCTACCCAGGAGGAGGGGATGGCCGAAGATATGCGTGATTTCACCTCTTATTATGCGGAAAAAATGGAAATACTCGATGATCAGTGAACTATAGACCGTTTCTTCTGACTGGTCACTGTTTGCTGTATAGGATAGAACCGAAGGTGACAGCGCTCTCCCTTTCGCGTTCATTCCAAAGATCGTAGTTCAATACCTGGCCTCTGAGGTCCGGAAAAACTTGCAAAAAAGTATATAGCGGCGGGAATCCACAGATACGGTAGGGATCCATATCTTGCTTCATAAGATCCAGCATGCCATTTTTATCATTATCTGCACCGAATTCCAGGAATTTTCTATCGAACGATTCAACTTCCCCAAACATTGATTCCGCAGGATTGTTATCCCCGAATTTTTTCCCAAAGTGTGCCAAATCGCCGCTGATGAGAAAGAAAGTTTCGTCGTCATCTCCAAAGCTGTTGCGGAGTATTGACGAAAAGTGGTCAATTTGTTTGCCGCGTTGCCCGCCCTCCATATAAAAGAGTTCATCCAGGTTGGACACGAGTATGGGAACGATAGAGAACTTGTGATTCCACAGATAGCTGAGAAAAAGAAGGTGCAGTTCGATGCTGTGTTCGATCCGGTGTGCGCGGTCACGGTTTATTATCCCGGCATTGTCTTTTCCAGAAAGTAGTTTTATTGCTTCCTTATCACGCTGGATGGTCCCCAGGGGAAGCTCAAAATCCTTATTCACTAAAATAAATGGGCTGTCTTGGTAATGATCGGGGTAAAGGCCGGCATAATGAGAGGTGGCCAATATGATTACTCGTTTTGGTTTTAAGTCGCCGATTGGGGCAAACGCTTCCGCATAGCTGTTGATCGCTACCCGGGGATCGATATGCGGTGCATAAAGAGCTTTTATCTCATCGGATGTTCCTTTTATATCGTTTGTGTTAGAAAACGCATTTGCCAGGTAGGATCTCAGCTCTTCGGGGTCTTTGGGATAAGAGGATCCGGCTGTAACGGATTTGTGCATCGAAGCTTGTTCATATTCCTCTTCAATGTTATTTGCATGTCTTTTGAAGTACCTGGATGCAAGTAATCGGTTTCTATCCAAAAACTGAATAAACTGCAGTAATTGATCTGCAGTAGCAGTTTCGCCAAGATAGGATTCCAAATCTGATACGCTTTTCCTCCCGTCAATGAGTGATAGCAGAGAACCGGCCTGGCGCTTGAGTGCAAAGTCGGGAGTAGCATATCCCCGCTGATCGTGGAAATAAAGATAAGAGTCGCCATTTTCTTGAATGGGAATGAGTTGTAAGTCGCGGCGAATTTGGGGGATTGGATCCGTCTTTGAATTAAAAAGCTGTTTTTTACTCATCGTTTGTTGCCGCCCTCATTTGTTGACATTCACAGTTGATTCCGTATTTCTTACATACCGGATGATCCGGTGGTTCCGAGATACGTGCCTTGCAAACATTTCGCCCGTGATGAATAATTAAGTGTGATAAATTTGTCCACTCCTCTCTAGGGAAGAGTGCCATCAGATCCCGTTCGATGATATCGGTATTTTTTTTCTCTTCCGTGAGCCCGTAGCGATTGGCAAAACGCCGAACGTGAGTATCCACTACAACCCCCATATTAATATTGAACGCATTCCCCAGTACTACATTCGCAGTCTTGCGGGCCACCCCGTATAGCTTAAGCAGGTCCTTCATCGTTCGCGGCACCTTACCCTCGAATGTATTAACGATAATCTGCGAAGATTTTTTGAGGGCTTTTGCCTTATTCCGGTAAAAGCCGGTTGACCGCACTATTTCTTCCAGTTCCTGTATAGGGGCTTTAGCCATAGCTTCCGGAGTGGGATAGGCCTCGAACAGATCGGGGGTTACTTTATTAACCCGTACATCCGTACACTGTGCACTCAGTATAGTAGCACAAAGCAACTCAAAAGCGTTGCGGTGATTCAGTTCGCAATGCGGGTTAGGGTAGTATTCATAAAGAGCGTTAAGTATTTGCCCGGCCCGCTTTTTCTGTTCCTCAGTTTTGTTTGGAAGCTTCTGTAAATCCTCATACTGCTTGGTTTTAGGCATGTTCAGGGGTTTTGAAATTCTAATATTTGTTGAAAATTGAAAAGTGTAAGGATTAACACAATATTTTATTTTTTTTGAGTTATATATTCTGAAAGTTTAAAAATGTTGGCAAAAATTACTTGAGATAGAATTTGTGAATAAATGAGTATTACAGTTTCGAATCTCACTAAAGAGTACGGCCCGCAAAAAGCCGTAGACAATATATCATTTGAAGTAAAAACAGGAGAAATTCTCGGGTTTCTTGGTCCAAATGGAGCAGGAAAAAGTACAACGATGAAAATCATCACCTGTTTTATCAGTCCTACCGCCGGGACGGTCAGCCTGAACGGCTATAATATTCACGATCATTCTCGTATCCTTCGCAGTCGAATCGGGTACCTGCCCGAGCATACACCATTATATACGGATATGACGATTGTGGACTATTTGAAGTTATCGGCTCAGCTTCAGGATGTTCCCGAACGGCAGATTATGTCCCGTATCCGCAAGATGATTGATTTATGCGGATTGGGACCCGAACAGTATAAATATATCGGTGAGCTGTCGAAGGGTTATCGACAGCGGGTGGGCCTGGCGCAGGCTCTTATCCATGATCCGGAGGTCCTGATTTTGGATGAGCCAACGACCGGCTTGGATCCCAACCAGATTGTAGAGATCCGGTCGTTGATTAAAGAAATTGGCAAGGAAAAGACGGTAATGCTGAGTTCGCACATCCTTAAAGAGGTTGAAGCTACCTGTGACCGGATTTTGATCATCAACCGGGGGCAGATTGTGGCAAATGGATCCACTGAGGAACTCCGTCAAAAAGCAATGGGCGCCAGCCAGTTGCTGATTTCATTAAAGGATGGATCAGTAGATGCGGAATCCGCCTTACTCGGATTGCCAAGCGTGGCCCGTGTAAATCGATCCGAAAATGAATTGGCTTCCTGGGTTGTCGATTCCAAACCGGAGATGGATTCCCGCGAAGAGATTTTCAAACTCTGTGTGGAGAAGGGGTGGATTATTACCCAGATGACCCCCATAGAGTCGAGCTTGGAGGATATTTTCCGAAAACTCACGGAAAATTAATTATGATTCAAAATACCATTCTAATAAGAACAGAATTCGAATAAGAAATATCATGCAACATATTTGGGTTATTTGCAGACGGGAAATTAATGCTTTTTTCGATTCGCTCATGGCCTACATTATGCTGATCGTATTTCTGGGGCTCAGCGGCCTTTTCACTTGGGTGATGGGGGGCAGCGACATATTTTTCGTTGGCCAGGCTTCGCTGGGAAGTTTTTTCGGGGTTGCATTTTGGACCCTCTTCTTTTTTATCCCGGCAATTACGATGCGTATGATGGCCGAAGAAGAGCGTGATGGTACAATGGAGCTGTTGGCAACGAAACCGGTCTCATCTTTTCAGATCGTGGCGGGGAAGTGGCTGGCAGCCTGGCTGCTTGTGTTAATATCTTTGGCTTTGACGCTTCCCTACTATATAACGGTAGCCAATCTCGGGCCTATCGATCATGGGGCCACAGTCAGCGGGTATATTGCGTTGGCGCTGATAAGCAGTGTTTACACCGGCATCGGTATTTTTGCATCCAGCCTGACCAGTAATCAGATTGTGGCCTTTATCACGAGCCTCTTTATTGCTTTTTTCTTTCAGATGCTTTTTTCACAACTGGCCTCGCTGCTTCCTACCGGCCTGTCACATATTGCAGAATATTTAAGCTTGAATCAGCATTATCAGTCGATGTCACGAGGCGTAATTGGCTTGTCAACACTTGTCTATTTTGGCTCGCTGATTTTATTGAGCTTTCTTCTGGCAACAGTTTCAATAAAACGGAGAACGTGGTAAATGAGTTGGTTTAAAGGTTTTCTCAAGGACAAAAAGAATGCAGCAATACAGATACTTTTGATCGCAGGCATTGCGATTTTAGCAAACATGCTGGCACAGGATATGATTGTCAGGTTCGATCTCACGGCAAACAATCGCTATACCTTGTCACCAGCCAGTATCGAAATCGCCAAATCACTGCAAGATCCGATTACAGTGAGTGCCTACTTTTCAAAAGATCTGCCACCGCAGTTGATAAGGGTAAAAGATGAATTACAAAATTTTCTGGATGAATTCCGGGCTTATTCGAATGATAATCTGGAATACCATTTTGTGAACCCCAATGAAAGCGATATGTCGGAGACGAAAGCCCAGCAGGCGGGAATTCGCCCGGTGACGATCGACGTGCGTAAAAGGGACCAAGTCTCTCAGAAACGGGCCTATTTGGGAGCTGTTTTTAAATATCAGGGCAAGAAACAGGTGATCCCCGTCATCCAGCCCGGAAGCGGACTTGAATACTCTATTGCAAGTACCATCAAAGAGCTGACTATCCAAAAGAAACCCAAAATTGGGCTTTTGCAGGGAGATGGGGAACCGACCCAGCAGATGATGCCCCAACTATTTAAAGAGCTCCGGCAACAATACCAGGTTATTTCGGTATCCGGACTGGATACTACATCGGTACCTGCGGATATCGAAGCCCTGATGGTTATCGCTCCCAAACAAAAACTTTCGCAAAAAGAAGTTAAGGCTATTGACCAATATATAATGGCGGGAGGGCATGCTGTGTTTGCGCTTAACGAGGTACAAACAAACTTGCAGCGCGGTATGGCCCGGGTTCAGGATACCGGCTTGGAACCCTTGCTCAATGCCTATCACCTGTCGGTAAAACCAGACCTGGTGTATGACGCCAATTCCAGCACCATAAGAGTGCAGCAGCAACAGGGGGGATTCAGTATTGTGAATAGCATACAATATCCATATATCCCGGCCATCACCAATTTCGCCAATCATCCCATCAGTAAAGGATTAGAGACCGTCCGATTTCAATTTGTCTCTTCTCTGGATACTACGGAGGTCGATTCGTCCCAGTCACTTACCGTATTGGCCAAAAGTTCGGAAAACTCCGGCGAAGCTCGCGGGCGATTTGATTTGAATCCGATGAGGCAGTGGAGCCGAAGTGATTTCGATCATTCGTACATGCCGGTGGCCGCTGCCATACAAGGGACCTTCCAATCACCGTTCGCGAACGTTGATTCTGTAGATGTTCCACTCACCAAGAGTAAGAACACTTCGATTGTTGTTTTTGGGGATGGAGATTTTCTTGTCAACGGGGAAGGCCAGCGTCGGCAGAGGCTGGCGGATGACAATATCAACCTGATGGTGAATACTATCGATTGGTTGGCAGACGACACGGGTCTTATTTCACTTAGAACCCAGGGAGTAACGAACCGCCCCCTGGAACAAATCACTGACAGCACCAAAGCTTTTTTGAAATATCTGAATCTGTTTTTGCCCATTCTTTTGGTGCTTGGTTATGGATTCTATCGTTATCAGCGCAGGAAAGCGCGTCGCAGAAAATGGATTGAAGAAGGTATTTAAAAGCTAACGAATTATGACAAACGCAACGAAAACACTCGCTATTATTTTTGTCGCATTGGCAGTAATTACGGCTGCAGTCGAAATGTCATCGGGGCCGGCAGCAAGTCAGGCCTTTAAATCAAAGTTGGTTTCGGTTGACACCAGTCGGGTAAATAAAATTACTATCGACAAACCCGAAGGATCCCCGATCAAACTTTTGAAATCAAATAATAAGTGGATGGTCTCAAGGCTATCCGGAGAGCAATTTCCTGCCTCTCCAAATAATATAAGGCGTGCACTCCGACAGTTGAACGAACTCAAAGTCAATTCCGTGGCCACACGGAATCCCGAAAAATATACCCGTTACAAAGTTGATTCAACGGGCACAAAAGTAACGCTGTACGATGGGGATAAGGTGTTAAGCAGCTTAATAATTGGCGCTCCACAAATAGTGAGCCGCCGGGAGTTTAATAATTATGTCCGCCGGCCGAAAGATGAGACTGTTTATTCGGTGGAAGGGTTTTTGGGTCCTACGTTTTCCGGGAAGTTGAATGACTGGCGTGATAAAACGGTGTGGGATTTCAAACGATCCGATATATCCCGGGTTGATTTTATATACCCCGCTGACAGTTCATACAGTATTACGAGGGCAGGCTCCGATCATTGGATATCGGATGGCGATACCCTGTCCACGAACGAGGTAAATAACCTGTTGAGAAAGCTTTCCTCATTGCGAGTTGACGGTTTTGCAGATTCTCTTTCTGTGGATGCCTTCGGAACAGAACAGTATGCACTTGATTTGCAGCTTTCCGGTGGAGAACAACATCGGTTGCGATTTAAAATCCTGCCGTCGGACTCTACTGACTATGTCGGGGTTGCCGAGGGCTTTCCCTATGTATTTACATTGAATAAAAATTCATGGGATCGGGGTGTACTGAAATCTCGAAATGAATTACTGAAAAAGTAGTTTGTAGCTCCAGCTAAGGTACCGAGAACCCGAATGTCATTGATATTCGGTGAGCTTGGTGCCTTAGTGGTATATATGTTGTACTTTCCCACCTTTTAAATTTAATCGTAAAAACCGTAATGACCTTAAACCGGGAAAGTGCCCGAAAAATTGTTTCAAGCCCCTACGCATGGCTAGTGTTGGGGCTGCTTACACTGATTTATATTTCAAGCTTTGTAGATCGGCAGATAATCGCTGTTATTGCTCCTCAGATACAGCAAGAGTTGTCGCTGGACAACTTCCAGGTAGGACTTCTGTACGGAACGGCCTTCTCGCTGATTTATGCAGTTTGTGGAATACCGATGGGCCGGCTGGCCGATACCTATTCACGTAAGGCAATGATTATTGCCGGCCTGGCCGTTTGGAGTACGATGACTTTTGTAAGCGGTTTTGCCAGTACCTTGGGTTTTCTGGTGGTAGCTCGTTTTTTTGTGGGGATCAGCGAGTCAGCATTGAGCCCGGCGGTATATTCTTTGTTGTCGGACTATTTTCATCCGAAACAGCGCGCAACGGTATTCTCCATTTATTCGGCCGGTATTTTTCTGGGGATTGGACTGGCGTTTCTGGGCGGTGGAGGCATAGCCGAGGCCTATAATTGGCGGGCCTCCTTAATAGCTGTCGGAATTCCGGGTTTATTTGTTGCGGCGATAGCGTGGGTGGTTATCCGGGAGTTACCACGCGGGCTTACCCAGAATGAGGTACCGGAAGATGCAGAATCAGGTTTTTGGGAAGTGATTCGTTATATCCTGAGAAAGAAGACGGTGTTGTTTCATTTCTTGGGATTTTCATTCCTGGCTTTTACGGGCTATACCATCCTGGGATTTGTGGGCATTGTACTTAAAGATATTCATGGCGCGGGAGGGCTTATTCCTCAATACGGCTGGTTCATGATGGCAACGGGATTGAGTGTAATGGCATCTGGAAAAGCTGCCGATTGGTTCGCTCAACATTGGAGCGATTCTCGCCGCTTTGTGATGGGAATCGTGGCTGGACTTGGGTGTCTGCCTCTATATTATTTCGGACTGTTTGCAAAATCCGGTATTGCTGCCCTCATATTGATTGGTTTAGCTAATGTAATCTCGTCTTCCTATAATGGCGTGGCTGCGGCGACCCTGCAGTATTTGGTCAAACCCAATATGCGGGCCCTGGCCGGGGGATTGTATCTCTTTATTATCAGTGTAATTGGATTTGCTATCGGTCCGCCATTAACCGGCTGGCTGATGGACACTATTTTTACCGGCCATTACGGACCTGCCAAAGCATTGATGTTAGTGATAAGTTGCTGTGGTGTGTTGGGAAGCATCTGTTTCCTCGGGGCGAT